>NZ_VRTY01000034.1 GCF_008017455.1 Pontibacter qinzhouensis
TGGAGATAAAGCTTTTTGTGCCAGGCAGCACCTTGTTCTCGCAAGAGAACGCTCCCTCTTTTGAGGCTGCCGCTGATGCCGCTGTGGATGCCATGCGCCGTCAGCTTAAAAAGTTTAAAGAAAAACAACTGGCTCACTAATAGCCAAACTATCCTATAGCATAAAAGAGGCTGCTCCGTGTTGGGACAGCCTCTTTTATGCTATAGGCATTTAGTGCCTGTAGCTACCTAGCAAATAGTATAATTCCGGGAAGAAAGGAGGTGACCTATAGAACTCTCTCTACATGAATTATTCTAATGAAATTGGCTCTCCAAAGAATTTTAGCTGCATTTTAGCCAAGGGTCTTGAAATAGTTGAGCTTTAAAGTCTTAACTATCTTTATTCTAAGCTTGTCTTATACCCCCTATTCATCTACATTTTTATTTTCTCCATCGTCAAATCTCCAGATTAACCATTCAATAATTTAACCATTCAGCAAACGGCAATTAGCAACCAGCAATCAAATTATGCTAATGAAAAAGCCCTTCCAAAGCGAAAATCGTAGTTTTCTGCTTCGGAAGGGCCAAGGCTTCAGATCAAGTTGCCTTACAACCTGAAAGCTGCTTTAATTTTATCTACGTAATCGAGTTTCTCCCAGGTAAATAGCTCTACTTCTACTTCCTTCCTCTCGCCGTTAGCACCTTCGAACACCTTGGTCACTGTTTCGTTTTTGCGGCCCATGTGGCCATAAGCTGCTGTTTCAGAATAAATAGGATTTCTGAGCTTCAGGCGTGTTTCAATACCATATGGAGTCATGTCGAACACCTCGCCAACCAATTTCGCGATTTCGCCATCTGAGAGATCGACTTTGGCTGTTCCGTAGGTATTTACATAAATTCCCATCGGGTCTTTTACACCTATGGCGTAAGACACCTGCACCAGCACCTCATCGGCTACACCAGCTGCCACCATGTTTTTGGCGATATGGCGTGTGGCATAAGCAGCAGAACGGTCTACTTTAGACGGGTCTTTGCCGGAGAAGGCACCACCACCGTGAGCACCTTTACCACCATAGGTATCTACAATAATTTTACGGCCGGTTAAGCCTGTGTCGCCGTGCGGACCGCCAATCACAAATTTACCGGTCGGGTTTATGTGGTACGTGATCTGGTCAGTAAAGAGTGCCTGCAGCTCTTCTTTCAACTGGCTCTTCACTCTCGGAATCAAGACCTCTACTATATCGCGCTGAATGCGTTGCTGCATGGCTTCTTCGGTATCAAAATCGTCGTGCTGTGTAGACACAACAATAGAGTCGATACGGATGGGCCTGTGATCGTCGCTATACTCAATTGTTACCTGCGACTTGGCATCAGGACGAAGATAAGCGATCTGGGTAGCTTCACGACGAATGGCAGCCAGTTCTATAAGTATTTTATGCGCCAGGTCCAGCGCTAAAGGCATATAGTTATCTGTTTCGTTGGTAGCATACCCGAACATCATGCCCTGGTCACCTGCTCCCTGCTCCTGCTTGTTGATGCGATCCACGCCCTGGTTTATGTCGGCAGACTGCTCATGTATGGCCGACAGCACCCCGCAGGAGTTTGCCTCAAACATGTATTCAGATTTCGTATAGCCAATCTTCCTGATTACATCACGCGCAATACGCTGCACATCCAGGTAGGTTTTCGATTTTACCTCGCCCGCCAAAATTACCTGACCGGTGGTTACAAGGGTTTCACAAGCTACTTTGGAATCAGCGTCCCAAGCCAGAAAGTTATCAATCAGGGCATCCGATATCTGGTCAGCTACCTTATCAGGGTGTCCTTCTGAAACTGATTCAGAAGTGAATAAATATGGCATTAGCAAATAAGATTAAGTACTGTTTTACAACTATATCTTTCCAGATTTGAAAGATATACAAAGCTATAATAATTAATGCAGACTATAAACATTTTATAGTCATAGCTTTTCATAAATTCCTGCAAACACACCCAAATCCTTAAATTTGGCTGCTCCTGCCTGAGTTACAAGTTATTACAGAATGTCCCTTTGCCAACCTGAAAACCGAGCAAAGTGATGTGGCTGGTGGCTATAAACCTTTTTAGGCTATACACGTTTCACCAACGATTATTCTACCATCTATATGATATTACCATGAAACTAAAAATACTAATGTGCCTGCTTTTCTTATCGCAGGTGTACACGCTTCGGGCGCAAAACGACTCGCCTTACCGAACCAGCTGGAAGGTAGATGCTCCTATTACAGCAGCTGGCATGGGCCTTAGCTACTACGGCTTAACCCTGATGCAGGCCAAAGATGGTTTAACAGAACAGCAGATAGGTGCGCTTCAGAAAAGCGATGTAAACAGCTTCGACAGGTTTTCGGCTGGTTGGGATTCGGAGCGGGCAAACTCTATCAGCGACATTCCGTTTTACACGTCGTTTGCCATGCCTTTTGTATGGGTTCTGAACGACAATATCCGGAACAATGCGGGGCAGGTGTTTGCGCTCTACGTAGAAACGATGGCTGTAACTGGCACTCTCTTTACCATGACCAATGGCCTGAACCCACGTACCCGCCCCATGATCTACAGCCCCGATGTGGATATGGCAGAAAAGATGCGAGCTAATTCCAGAAATTCTTTTTATGCCGGGCACACAGCTGCTTCTGCCAGTGCCGCCTTTTTCTTTGCCAAGGTATTCCACGATTTCAACCCCGATTCGCCTGCCCGCCCATATGTGTGGGCTGCCGCTGCTGCCGTACCTGCCACAGTCGGGTACTTCAGGCTAAAAGCCGGCAAACACTTTTTGAGCGATAATCTTATTGGCTATACCATAGGTGCTGCAGCGGGTATACTGGTGCCACAGCTCCACAAGAAAACGAACAAGACAGGCTTGTCTATAGCGCCGGTCATGGGTAGCTTTATGGGCGCCCGCTACGACGGTGCCGCCCTTGGTTACAGGTTCTAACGGAGCAGCATGCAGCCTCACCTGGCCCGCTGCTACCCTCGACAGGTTTAGTAGCAAAAAGCTTTGGGAGGGCATTTTCATTAGAATAATTTGAGCGGGGACTATTGTGTATCGGCTTTTAAGCAAAAAAGAGGCTGCCCCATTGGAGCAGCCTCTTTTGTTGATATGATAGGTTATGAACTACTGTACTAGTCTTACTCTTACCTGCACAGGAATGATAGTTTCCCCGTTGTCAAGAGTTACTAGGAACATAAAGGCAAGCTCACCACCTGATTTGATTAGCTTGTTGGCATCCGTTTTAGCAGCTTCACCAGTTTTAGCAGCAAATTCAGTCAGGTTAGTAGTAAACGTAGCTGTTGTACCGTTGCCCGGAATAACAGCAGTGTTATAGGCAGCAGTTGAACCAGTACCACCTACTACAGCGCTGTTTACAGAACCAGCGTTGATAGCAGTTGCACCTCCAACCACTTTCGTGATCTCTCTGATTGTTCTTCCACTGTTTTCCGGGATAGACATCGTAAATGTGATATCGCCACCAGAAGCTATGGAATGTGTTATATACGGGTTAAAACCGTATGTTGTGGCACCCGGAAAAGTTACAGGTACTACAGGTCTGTTATCGCTATAGAAAGTACCATACTCCTTATCGCATGACGAAAGGGTAACAGCACCTAGAAGAAAGAAAATGATTAATATGTTTTTCATCTTTTAGACAAGTTATAAGTTATGATTAATTAACATCCCACCATACAGGAACATTCGAGTACACATTGTTAGGGAAGTTAGGGTTACGGGCTACTTCCTGATCAATGTATTGAGCACGAACTGGTCTGGTTCCATCTATACCCACAGCATTTTGGTGAGGTGCTAATGTAGGATAACCTGTTCTTCTCCAGTCATTCCACTGCTCTAAGCCGTTACCGAACATAGAAATATATTTCTGTGTGATAATCTGCTGAATTTGTTGCTCAGGCGTTCCGGCCAGTGTTACAACAGTTGGGTTAGCAGCGAAATAAGCATCTATAGCAGCAGGAGTTACACCGGCTGCAGTCATGGATGCACGGATACCTTCGGTGAACAACGCCTGGGCATCACCTGCTACGCCTAAGCGGATAACAGCTTCTGCCAATATAAAGGCACGCTGCCAGTTGGTTAACAGGCGCACAGGAGCAGAACCTGCAGCAGTTGACGGACCTGTTACATAGGTGTTGTACAACGATCTGTTTGCATAAACAGGGGCAGTACCTCCAAACCCGTTATCAATGGTTACAAAAGAACCGGTAGGCTTGGTTACGAACAAGTCTAAACGTGGATCATTCAGACCTTGCAACAAGCTTACGAAACGTGTGCTGATCATCTGGTCGGTTCTGAAAGAAGAAACGTTGGTATAAGTATGGATAGGGTTCTGGCTACCTACCACGCTACCGAATTTAACAGCCAGGTTCTCATCGTTAGCTACGATATAGTTGTTTGCCTGAACCACAGCGTTAATTACATCTCTTGCTACAGCTGGCTCTACTACACTTATCTGCATGGCAAATTTAAGCAGCAACGTATTCCCGGCTTTTTTCCAGTTAGCAAGTGTACCACCGTATACCAGGTCATCAGATCCGGGCCTTGTGGCACTGGCTTTGTCTAAATCGGCGATGCCTTCTCTTACTAAATCGAACAGGCTTTGAATTCCTTCCGCCTCGTTTCCTAAATAGATATCGCGCTGAGAGTCTAAGGCTGGCTGGGTGTTCTCCTCACCAAGCAAGGCTTCTGAGTAAGGCACATCACCCCAAACATCTGTCGCAATAGAAAAGGTATAAGCCTTCATTATTTTAGCAATACCAGTGTAAGCCGGTGAATTAACGCGTTCTGCGGCATCAATCAGCTGCTGGTAATTTACCAAGGCTCCTCCGTAAAGTTCGAAACGCCACTGGTTGCCAAAGTCGGCTCCGTTGGTGTTGTAACGGTCGTAGGCAACCGGGCTACCTGCTACACCTGCCGTAACACTCATAATAGCGCTGGTGAACCTGTTCAGCTCGTTTGCGTTCGCAAAGGCAGATCCCACTAAACCAGTAGGCAACAAAGTAGAGGGCGGTACTGCAAGTGGGTTGTTAGGTGTCTCGTTTATATCCAGGAAGTCATTGCAAGATACCAATGAGGCTGAAAGAGCGAGTGTTACCCCTAATACTATATGTTTCTTTATCAATGAAAATTTCATATAAGTCTTTTAATTAAAATGTTACACGAAGGTTAATACCGTAGTTTCTTGTTGTTGGTATACCATTCATATCCATACCCTGGATGTTGCCGGCACCTTGTGTGTTGATCTCCGGATCAGAAGGGAAACCGGGAGCATACAGTAATAAGTTCCTGCCACTAACACCAAGCGAAACGCCACCGAAAGGAGTTCTGGAAATCAGGCTTGCCGGTAAAGCATAGTTTAACGCAACTTCTCTTAATCTGTAGGCAGTAGCATCAAACACAGCTGCTTCAGAAGCAAGGCCACCTAAGTTAGTCCAGTAAGCTTGTGAAGAAACCTGGATGTTGTTCGGGCGGAAAGTTCCGTCGGCATTGGCAATAACGCCTGGCAAAATACGTGGTTGGTCACGATCAACACCTGTAACATCTGTCTGACCAGCCTGACGCATGTCTACCTGAGAGAAAGAATAGATCTGGCCACCTTTGTTGATATCAAATAAGGCAGACAGGCTAAGACCTTTGTAAGTAAAGGTGTTAGTAATACCCGCGATATAGTCTTTCTGTGGGTTAGAAATAACCTCACCAGCCACACCAGGCACAAATGCACCAGTTGCACCATTAACCAAAAGCTCTCCGGCATCGTTTCTGGCGTTAGCAGTACCAATAATCACACCGTAAGGGTAACCTACTGCAATAGATGGAGCAATACCAATAAAGGAGTCACCAGTAATATTGGAGTTGTCAACACCTTCTGAAATAGATATCACTTTGTTGCGGATGCGGGTAAAGTTTACCATAATATCCCATTCAAAGTCACTTGTTCTGATTGGCGTACCTGATAACTGTAGCTCAATACCTTTGTTTCTCATTTCACCAATATTAGTGGTTCTGGTGTCATAACCAGATGCGTTAGAGATAGCTACGTTAAATATCTGGTTTGTACTGGTTGAGTGGAAGTAAGTGAAGTCAACACCAATACGGTTGTTGAAGAAACCTAAGTTGAAACCACCTTCATATGAAGTCACAAATTCTGGTTTCAGGTTTGGTGACCCAATGCGGGAACCGATTTGGAAACCCGGGATGTTACCACCTACTGCAAGTGGGAAAGAAACACTTGCTAAGTTATTCCCATATGTGGCCCTTGAAAAAACTGATTGCAACTGGTATTCAGGAGCATCACGACCAACGCGTGCAGCATTGGCTCTAACTTTTGCGTAAGAAAGAATGTCTGACTCAAAATTAAATGCTTCTGTAGGCACAAAGCTCACGGCAGCAGAAGGGTAGAAATAGGCATTGTTACCAGCTGGCAAAGTAGAAGACTTATCTACACGTGCAGAAAGTTCTAAGAACAGGTAAGACTTATAGTCTAAAGACAACTGACCGTAGTGGCCTAACAGTCTTCTTCTGAAGTTGTTCTCATAAGAACCTGTAAATACAGTACCGCTGCTTACGTTATCAAATCCTCCCGGAACGGTTAAAGACTCGGCAATAACACCAGATTCTTTTCTAGATCGTTGGTTAATGTTTTGACCAAGTAATAAGCTGGCATTAAGACCTTCCGTAAAGATGTCGTTTTTACGGGCTGTAATCAGGAGGTCACCGTTTAATTCAGATCTTGTTCTCAAATCTTCGTCGATCTGACCTTGTGGTGCTCTGGCAGCGCCTATTCTTAGTACCTGACGTCTAGTGTCAGAATAAGTATCTGCAGTTACGCGGTAGGTCACGTTTAACCAGTCAGCTAAGTCGTAGCCTACAGAAAGGTTACCGAACACACGGTCAACGTTGCTTTCGAAGAACTCATTTTCTAAGCTCCAAAGCGGGTGGTTCTGAGTTGGAGCAAGAAAATAAATACTCCTTCCGGTTATATCATCGATATGATCCATGCCCATCAGGTTAAAGCTACGGGGCACACGCGTGATCTGACCGAAGGCACTACCACCGTTACCCATTGTTGCACCTTCCTGAGAAGTCTTTACATAAGTAATCGTACCGCCAACTTTAAGACCGTTGTTCAGTTTAGAGTTACCTCCTACCTGCACACTGTGTCTGTTGAAACCACTTTCACGCACTACACCTTCCTGCAAAGTACTGGAAAGCGCTGTAGAGAAGTTAGTATTTTCGTCACCACCAGCTATGTTGAGTGAGTTCATCAGGAACTTGCCTGTCTGGTAAAAGTCTTTGATGTTATCAGGGTACGCACGGTAAGGAACAGACTCGCCCCAAACAGTAGTTACATTATCGAAACCTGGTGTTCCAAAGCGTGGCCCCCAAGAGGCAGTAGAGTTGTTTACGTAGTTGTTCTGCGTTCCCTGGCCATACTCGTTCTGGAACTTTGGCAGGTAAGCTATGTTCTGGAAGTTAACAGAAGAGTTGAAAGTAACCTCTGTTTTGCCTTTCATGCCTCTGCCGCTTTTGGTTGTAATAACAATTACACCGGCAGATGCTCTTGAACCGTAAAGCACAGATGCAGCCGGTCCTTTCAGAATGTTGATAGACTCGATGCTCTCCGGGTTAATATCGGCAAGACGGTTAGATGGCTGAGAACCGAACAGGGTGTTCTGAGAGTTGTCTACATCGTTACTGAAGATGATACCATCTACTACGATAAGTGGTTGGTTGCTACCGTTAAAAGAAGTTATACCACGAATGTTGATGTTGGTAGAAGCACCCGGCGCACCTGATGCACCAGTAATGTTTACGCCAGCTACTTTGCCTTGCAGTGCGTTAAGCACGTTTGGCTCAGAACGCTGAGAAATTGCTTCACCCTGTACACTTTGTGTGGCGTAGCCAAGTGAACGAACGTCGCGCTCAATGCCTTGCGCTGTTACAACTACTTCGTTCAGCTGTTGTGCGTTTACAGCCAGTACTACATTAATGGTAGAAGAAGTGCCAACTGCACGCTCCACTGCCTGATAACCAATTGCACGGAAAACCAAAGTAGTATTCTCAGAAGGAACACTAACAGAAAAATTTCCGTCGATGTCAGTGGCCGTACCGGTAGTGGTGCCCTTAACCTGAATGGAAACACCGGGGAGGCCTTGCCCCGTGGCCTGATCAGTTACATTACCTGTAACCGTCCGCCCTTGTGCAAACGCTTGAACGACAAGCGCAAACACAAAAATGAAATTGAGTAGTATACTCTTCTTCATACTTGAGTTGTTTAGATTGTAAAATGTTTAAGATAGGATAGTTTATTTTTCAAATATATAAAGCATTAACCAATTTAAAAACTTATTAATAATTTTTTTGTCACGGACTGAAAATTCAAAAATTTTCAATAACAAATGTTAATTTTTAAGCAATCCGCAAATAACAAACGTTAGTTATTTAAAATTTTACTCAAGTTTTCTATAATTTTAAACTGAACTAAAAAGGCCACATGTACAGCATTTCTACTAAAACACAAACTACTTCTGCCACTGAAACATAAGACATTGATTATCAGAACTAACCCTTGCAACTAAAAATAAAAAAAATCTGATACAATTGGAAGCAGCAGTGTAGCAATAATCAAAATTTAACAACTGTTAGCTATACACTTCAAGTATATATAATAAATTCTATATCGAATACTATTATAGATGAAACAGACTTTGTATAAAGCCTTATCCAAAATTGGATTAAAAGGCCAAGCTACTGGAACTCTGATTTCCTATAGAGCGGTACTTCGGCCTAACACAATCTTAGCTTATAAGTTTACATTTGTCTTTTTCCTCAACAATTTGGTTCCACCAGCAAGGGCCAATTGGTAATATAGATCTGAGCCTGCATTTCGAGAAGCTTTGCCCCAAGCTATACGCACTACAGTTCTAAAGTGGAAGTTGTTTTAGCATGTAACATTTTCAGATCAGCTATATTTAACCGGACTCCTGCCGCAAGTTTTGAACTCGCAGCAGAGATGTAGTTATTTTTCAGCAAAACACATATGTAATCTCCTTCATATGTTATACACTCAAATTATTTGAATGAAAACAGCCTTCAAAAGAGTTCTCATCAGAATTTTGCCAAGGGTTGTGGATCATCCATAAGTATGCAGGCAATTAACAAAGGCCAGGTAAAAGCTAATTCAGAACTGGATTTACAGCAGCTCCTCCACAGCGACATTCTAATAACAAGAGGCTTTAATTAATATCAGTTTTATACCAAGGCTTCAGAACTGCAAAGGTATTCCGCATACCCGTTGTTACACATAACCAGCTTGTGCTGAATCTGCGGCATTTGACTCTTACCTGCCAGAGAGTGGCGGGGCAGGTTACAAGCCTGCATGGGGCTTTCTAGCCTGTACACAAGCTACCTTTACAGAGTTCCTCCTGAATAATAACAAGTTGCCCTCCTCCTGCGAAAGGCTACTAACAACGATTGATTATTTTTATCAGGTACCGGGCATACAACTTTTTGCAGTATCGGCATTATTCTGTAAGCCGGCAGCTAGTCCAGACAGAACCCCATTTGTACGGCCTTGCAGGCAGTGCTGAAGTTCAAGTCAGGTAATTAGAGAACGGAAAAGTATATGGTACATTTGAATTTTTAAATTAGTGGAGCACTAACACTGCTGACACACTGCCTTTCCAGCAAAAAAAAAGCCCCCGATTAACGGAGGCTTTTTTGTACTTGTTACCTGAACCTGTTACTGCACATCCCAGAACAAACGGGTAGTACGGTCATCTCCTCCGATGGCCGCAGCAGCAGCATCGCGATTTGCGCCGTTAAGTGTACCTTCATTTATAGGATATATTAACCTGGTCGGAATATTCAAAGCACCGGCACCCTCTACAGCAGGAGGTAGCAAGGTGGGTGCATCTAACCTTCTCCACTCAACCCAGGCATCGTATCCGCGGTTATAGAGAGCAATCCACTTTTGTGTACCGATCTTCATTTTCCAGTCGCCGGGAGCCGATGCATAAGTAACACTTGGCTGGGCCAGGTAGGTTGTTGCTTCGGCAGCGGTACCGCCCCAATACTCTATAGAAGCAGTAATGGCTCTGTTATAATGATCTGCCGCACTACCACCAGGCACGGTAAAGCCTCTTTCTACTGCCTCAGCCAACAGGAACTCCACTTCTGAATAATCCAGCAGCAGGGCTTCAAAATCGAGGGCTGCTACTTTAGCACTCACTGTAGAGTAAGACGTGTAGGTGTTAGGGAAGCCATACTCGCCGCCAATAAACTGCCCGTTCACCTGCGAGAAATAAAACTGTCTTCTTGGGTCGTTCCGTTCATTCATGGCATTAACGAGTGTGTTCGCAGCCACAAAGTCTTCTCTGGTCGTAAGCGGACCTTTCACATTAGACGATATGGGGTTGTTGTTTGGCGTTGTCGACAAATAAGGGAAACGGGCGTTATCGGCATTGCTGGTAAATACATTAAGCGCAGCAGACTCTACCAGCGTCTTAGCCTGGGCAGGGTCAACATCAGCCAACACCATGCCTAACTTCAACTTCAGCGAGTTACCGAACTTCAGCCACTTGCTCATTTGCCCGGCCCCTGCATACAGTACATCACCGTTGCCGAAGCCTGCAGCTTCTGTGTCTATCATACCCAGGGCCATGTTCAGGCGAACCATCAGGTCGTTGTAAATGGTCTGGGCATCGTCGTAGGCTGGTAACGAGTTACTGGGATCAAGTGCCTGCGAGTAAGGCACATCGCCAAAGGAGTTCACCAGCACCGACCACGCATATACCTCAGCTATTTCAATTTGAGCCAGCTGGTTATCTTTCACTTCCTGCGGATAGGTAGGAATAACCTCCGTTTCCTGCACCAGCCTTTTCGACTCCTTCAGATCTGCCAGCACATCGCGGTAAAGCGCCTGCCAGTAGTTCTGCGGTATCAGCCGCGATGTCATGTTATAACGCGGCTCATCCAGGTACTGGGTTGAGGTCCAGTGCTGCACATAAAACCGGATGTTATTGGTATTTACGTTGGGAGTGGTCAGTACATCTGCCATGTTTTTAAGTGCTCCTGTAAACAGTGTGGCCGGTGGAGCCGTTGTTGCCTGCTTCTGGTCAATATTATAATCATCCAGATCATCAACGCATGATACCATCAGTACCAGCGACAATAAGCTTATAAGGATTTTCTTCATCTTCTGTACTAATTAAAAGTTTAATCTAACATTGAATCCATATGTTTTTATAGCCGGATATGCTCCACTCTGGTATCCTCTCACGTTACCTGAGCTTAGGCCTTCTTCCGGGTCAGAATATTTCATGTTTTTATGGATGATCCAGAGGTTACGGCCAATCAGTTGCAGATCAATACCTTTTACAAACCCGATTCTGCTAACCACACTCTGTGGCAAAGCATAAGACAGCGCCACCTCTCGTAGTTTAACAAAGCTGCCATCGTACACATACATGGCTCTGGGTGCGCCTTCGTAGTTATTGGCAGCATAGCCAAACGGTGTTAAACCGTCGCCATCCTGGTTCTCTGCATAAATGTCGTTCGGAGTACCGTCTTCTTTAACACCTGGCAACAAAATACCACCGCCATCTTCAACAGGCCGGCGCGAAGGATTGCCTCTGTCGTTCAGGCCAGCGCTTTCAGGGTAAAGGCCTGTTGCCTCACCATACCACTGGTCCAGCGAAAACACATCGCCACCCTTACGCACATCAATCAGGAAGGCAAGCGTTACCCCTTTAAAAGTAAGGGAGTTGTTAAATCCACCCATCCAGTCTGGGTTAGGATCGCCGATAAAAAGATCAGCCCGATCAGATAGCATATAATACCCGTCGGAGTTAACTACTTTCTGGCCATTTAAGTATACAAAGTCGTTTCCGCGGAGCACACCATAAGGCTGGCCTACAGCTGCGTTACTCGACACACCACCCTGGAACGTTGCCAGCGGAATGTTCTGCACATCCTCATACAGGCTAAGTACTTTGTTTCTGTTGCGCGCAAAGTTCAGATTCATGGTCCAGGTCAGGTTTTCGGTATTTATTGGCGACACAAAAGCAGATATCTCAAAACCTCTGTTTTCTACGTTACCGGCATTTACGTAACGCTGGGTGTAACCACTGGCTGCTGAAGTACTTACCGGCAAAATCTGGTCTACTGTGTTTTCTTTGTAAACCGTCAGGTCGAATCCAAACAAGCTGTTAAAGAACTCGGCTTCAAGGCCAGCTTCAAAGCTTTTCTTTCTTTCAGGTAACAAAGCCGCGTTGTTGCGGATGTTTGGTAGCGAAAAAATAGGAATTGAGCCAAAGCCTGGTTGTGCTGAATAAATGTCGTACAAGCTCAAAGGAGGTGCATCGTTACCTACCTCGGCGTAGTTTGCCCTGATTTTACCAAGCGATAGCCAGGGAGTTTCGACTACATTAGAGAACACAAAGTTAGCAGCCGCAGCCGGGTAGAAATAAGAGTTATTGTCAAGCGGTAGTGTTGTAGATTTATCCTGGCGTGCTGCCAGTTCCACAAACACCATTTCTTTAAAACCGAAGTTGGCACTTGCAAATATACCATCAACTCCTCTTTTCTCCAGTTCCTCGAACGGCGGGTTAATCGGGTTAACAGTGTTCGATAGAGCGTAGAAACCCGGTACCACCAGGCCACCGTTTGTACTGGCCCTGATCGAACTCATACGGTCGCGGCGCAGGTTTGCGCCAATCAGGCCTGTAAAGCTGATGTCGTCAGAAATATTTTTGTCGAAGTTCAGGAACAGGTCAAAATTAGACTCATTAAAGCTCCTGTTAAAGCGCGTATACTGGCTTAAGTCTGCAGAACCGATGGCCACGCGTTCTTCCTGCATGTCGGTGGTTGTGTTAAAGGTAGCTCTACCCATTAAACTAAACCAGTCGGTAAACTTATAGGTAGCCATGGCATAGCCATAGAAGTTATCGCGGCTGTCGTTAGAGTAGTTTTCGTAGCGGGTCCAGTACAGGTTATCGGAGTAGATAGGGCCGGTATTGGAGCTATTCCAGTTCCAGGTTTCATTTCTGCGGTTTCTGAAATAAGCATCCCGTTGTTTTACGAGATCTACGTTGGTTTGCCACCACTGCCTGAACTGCTGGTTGGGGTTACGGCCGTTGTAGCCTGTGCCGTACCGGCCCATACCCACTACACGAGAATAGTTACCAGATGCACTTACAGTCAGTTTACTCGAAGCCTCATAAGTTCCTGTAAAGTTAATCAGGTCCTTATCGATGGTGCTGTTAGGCAGGTTTCCTTTAATGTCGTTGCGGGTATAACCCAGGTTAAAGGTAGTTTTGTCGCCGCCGCCGCTCAGTACAATGCTCTGGTTCGAATTAACCCCTGTCTCATAATAAGTGCTGGGGTCATTTTCGGCAGCCACCCAGGGAGTCATTCTGCCAAAGTTTGGAGAAGATGGGTCAATGGCATCCCACTGGTACACCATCAGGCCCGGGTCAAAGGCTGGCCCGTAAGAGGCATCGTCCTGAAAACGCACCACTGGCCCAAGGCCACTTCCTAAATCGCGGGAGGCCCGGAAGGCATCGAAATAGCCCGCACCATACTCTTTCTGGTAGCGCGCAAAAGTGCTTTTATCGATCCGGCTCCAGGTAACGCCACTGTTCACGTTAATGTTGAGGCTGTTTTTAGCACCTTTCTTAGTCGTAATCATAATAACACCGTTAGCGGCCCGAGAGCCATACAGGGCAGTAGCAGCAGAACCTTTGAGCACGTTAATCGACTCAATGTTATCGGGGTTTATGTCGGCTGCGGCGTTACCGAAGTCGGTACCTACCCCACCCGACTGCTGGTTACCAAACTGAGGGTTTGACTGCGCTACTCTGGCATTGGTGTTGTTGTTGGCATTACTTACCGGCACACCATCTATTACAAATAGCGCCTGGTTGTTACCGGTAATAGAAGAGTAACCACGAATAACCACGTTAGTAGAACCGCCCATAGTATTGTTAGAACGAATATCGAGACCGGCCACTTTACCAGAAAGTGTACTTACAAAGTCGGAGCTCCTGACACGGGTAACCTGGTCGCCGCTTACTTGTTGCGCTGAGTAAGCCAGCTCATTTCGGTTTCGCTCAATACCCAGGGCAGTCACCACAACTTCTCCCAATGTAGTGGCATCAACACCTAACGAGACATCGATGGAAGTGGCAACCCCCAGGTTTCGCTCCACAGTTGTATAGCCGATAGCCCTGAAAACAAGCGTTGTGGCCTCGGCGGGCACTGTTAACGAATAAGTGCCATTAAGATCTGTAGCAGTACCTGTAGTGGTACCTTTTACCAAAACCGTAACTCCTGGTAAGCCCACATTAGTAGCTTTGTCAGTAACTGTACCGGTTACTGTTCTACTCTGGGCCATTGCCTCCTGCAGCAGCACAGCCACAAACAAAAGACATAAGCATAAAATTCTTTTCATTGAACGATTGTTTAGGTGAGGAATTAGAATGGAATTATAGCTATTCTACAAAAGAATAGCCTTACTGAATAAAAAAAACTAACTAGAGAGTGTTAAAATACAAATATTCAAATAATATTATATTTAACTAAGTTAAGATTGCAGCGTAGCGTATTAGTTTCTGAACGGTGCAGACGCAGCAGCAAAACTGCTGTACTTAAAATGGTTATTCCTTTCTATATAATCAAGCATTTCAGTAAAAAGTGCATGTTTCTGTTACCTTA
This sequence comes from Pontibacter qinzhouensis, assembly GCF_008017455.1. GTDB lineage: Bacteria > Bacteroidota > Bacteroidia > Cytophagales > Hymenobacteraceae > Pontibacter > Pontibacter qinzhouensis. Next base: position 14,740 of record NZ_VRTY01000034.1, read on the forward strand.
GTCAAGGCTGCCCTTTTTAAGTGTGTTAGTTGTTTCATGCAGTTCTGCCAGCTGTTTTTCTCAGCATAACAAAAGATCTACATATGCAGAAATTAACTGTTTTACAACAATTCAAAGGTCAAGAGGTGGCACTAATCATAAAGCTACAAATCATTGTTTCCAGTAATTTGCCTCCGTCTTAAGCAGCCAGCAAATTATATAGGGTTAGCTCTTGCAGCATCAAGTAGGAAGTAACTGGGATCGGCAGAAAAACTGAAGTTCCAAATCAGGTACCTGTAGGAGAAGTAGAGTCTGTTTCATAGCTTATCTGATTATAACTATTGCTATACGGATTAGAGCGATCATCAAATATATACATCAAGATCCAGATTAAAAAACTATTAAATATTTTTTTAATCTAGCTTTAATATTGAAAAACAGCAAATAACAGTGTTTATTCTTTAACTATTTCACAAACGTACGCAGCCACAAACCACTGGTTAAATAAAACGTAAAATGTAAAATTACTTATAAAAAACATGCACCAGGCCTAACCTTATAAGTAATTTTACTTATAAGTATAATAGCAGGCATATACAGGTAATGTACAAAAACAAAGGTAATCAGGTAAACCAAACAAATAGTTAAGCCTAACTGAAGGCATTACTATTGTATCAGGACGACTTCTATAGCAGTAATGAAGTGTCGGGTAAGTGTCTTTTTAATTCAAATAAGAGTTAAAACACCAAATTAGCGGCAAGGATATTTGCTTTACGAGAAAAGTAATGGCAGGTTTCTTTCTGTAGAATTAATGGTAGGTAAATACTTCTTCTTACTACTGCTGTTTTTGTAACCGATAACCTTTAAGTGGCCTTATTATTATAAATTCAGCAATTAGAAGAAGAAGTATTTTTACTTAAAAAGGAAGATGACTTTCATTGGTTTTGCACTACATACTGAAACAGGTAAAAGTGTTTAATAAAATATAGCAATATACAACTACTGTTATGGCTTTAAATGTTGTTCAAACAACTTATAAATCCGCTTGTACTCATCTGTCCAACTGGCTGGTTCTGTAAAACCGTGGTCCTCTACAGGGTAAACAGCCAGTTCCCAATTATCTTTACCTAATTCAATCAGCCGCTGCGATAGGCGCACAATGTCCTGGAAGTGCACATTGGTATCGACCATGCCATGGCACATGAGCAAAGCTCCTCTTAAACCGTCGGCATAATAAATAGGTGAGCTTTTGGCATAGGCCAGGCTATCGGTTTGTGGTGTGTTCAGAATATTGGAGGTATAGCCGTGGTTGTAGTGAGCCCAGTCTGTAACAGAGCGCAGGGCTGCTCCGGCGGCAAAAACATCTGGTTCTGTGAACATGGCCATCAGGGTAATAAAACCGCCGTAAGAGCCGCCGTAAATACCAATCCGCTTCGGATCTACCTGATACTTTTCTGCCAGGTGCCTGGCTCCATCTACGTGGTCCGAAAGGTCTTTGCCGCCCATAAACTGGTAAATACCTGTGCGTACATCGCGCCCATAGCCGGCACTGCCTCTGTAATCGATATCGAGCACGGTGTAGCCCTGGTCTACCAGAAAATTATGGAACATGTACTCTCTGAAGTAAGAACTCCACCACTTGTGCGCGTTTTGCAAATAACCGGCACCATGCACAAAAATGACAGCAGGCCCGTTGACTTGCACTGTGGTTGGCTTATAAACACGGGCATGCACATCGGCTCCATCGCGTGCTTTAAAAGTAATTACTTCCGGGTCGCGCCAGTTGTAGGCCTTAAACTCATCAGTTAGCGAGTTCGTCACCTGTCGCATTCTCGCTCCTTTTTTGTTATCCATCAGGTAGAGTTCCCAGGGTTTGTTGGTGTAAGAATACCGCACAGCCAATGTCTTTTCGTCGGGCGAGAGCACAACTTCGTGCGCACCTGCCTGTGTGGTGAGCTGCACCATTTCTCCACCCTGCAGGGACATGCGGTAGAAATGCTGCTCCCCCGGGTGTACTTTATTGGAAGTAAAATACCAGTTCTTTTTATCAGCCGAAAGAGCCACATTATACACTTCGAACTTGCCGCTGGTTAGGGCTCTTTTCTCCCCGGTTTTAGCATGGCATTTGTAAAGGTGGGCATAACCACTCTCTTCCGACACAAACCAGATATGCTCATTGTCGGGTAACCAGCCTATATCGCCTGCCCCATACCCAATGCCGGGCCCACCAATCCAGGCATCGTCGTGTTGCCGGTCCAGCAGGCTCATTTTTCCGGAAGCAGGGTCCAGGGCTAAAATCCAGCGGTCTTTGTTATCGGCAGATCTTGCTACTACTACGGCACTTTTGCCATTATCAGACCAGAAGGGGCCATAGATAGCGGTTGCCCGAAGATTCTTTTTATCAGACTTTTCTGCTCCTGCCTTTGTAGCAGTGGCCTTGCTTTTCTGATCTTTCAGGTAGGCAGGTTGCTCTTCTATGCCGGCAATGTTGTTCATCAGCACAGCAAAGGTGGTGTCGCGGCGGGTGTCGTACACAAAAAATTCCGTATCCGTTTGCGCATCGCCTACTTTTGTCCTCACGTTCAGCTCTTCGGTATAGCCCGAGGCTGTAACAAAGGCCGGCACCATGGTCCCTTTGGCATCGGCTGGGCGCTTTATTAGCCGAAACGTAACAAACTGCTCATCGGGACTCAGCACCACGTTGTCAACCAGCTTTTCTTCTATGTAAATTTCTTTGGGCCGGGTAAGATTATCGGCCTTTTGCTGTTTCTCGGCTGCTTTCTTATCAGCGTCTCGTTCCTTTATAATATCAAATAGCTCTAGTTGCTGTTCGCGCAGCCATTTTTTCTGAGGGTCTTTGCTTTCTGCGTCTGCTGGTTTCTTTCCTTTCCTGAAATCGGTGCGCTGCATGAGCTGACCGCCGTTCAGGCTCCAGGTATACAGGTTGTTATCTTTCAGGAAAGCTACTTTTTGTTCATCGAAGGTAAAAGAGGGGTTAATCTCGCGCTCAACCGTGTTGGTTACCTGCTGTACCTTGCCGGACTTTATGTCGAGCAGAAAAATATCGCCGTTCTTCTCGTACACCCTCTTTGTCCGGGCCCTGTTGTAACTTCCGGTACCGGTTGGCAGGTTGCGCCTTTCCTGCGGACTCACCTTGCGTATGTTTTTACCATCGGCCAATACGCTGTAGAGGGAGTCTTTGCGGTTAGCGTCGGGGTTCCAGTTAAAGTAGACTTTGCGGCCATCTTCAGACCAGGCAATATTACTCGGAGAAGTACCCATCCAGGTGGGGTTTCGCATAATCTTCTCCACACTCAGGGGTGTTTGTGCCTCTTGTGCCTGGGCTGTGCCGACGCTAAGTGTTAGTAGCAACAATAGAAAGGCAGGCGAAATTTTGTTTAAGAACATAAGGTAGTACTTGAACTGATGTAGGTAGAATTTAAAGAGTTAACAAGGTTACAGCTTCTGCTGCGGTAACAAAAGTATAAAAGTAAGCAGTAAGTCAAAACCCGGTTTACTCTGAGGCTGTACAAGGCATCTGAAAGAATTTTTGCTGCACTCGAAAGCATAGTTTATAAATAGCTGCTGAATTATTCTAATCAAAACAGCCTTCAGAAGGATTTTCATCAAAATCCTGCCAAGGGTCTATTTCGTATTTTCCTGTGTGTGTCAATAGTCAGCACAACAACTTACTGCATCTTATTTCACCTTTCATACAATTTTTTTAAAAGTCGTGTGTCGTGCTCCGCATGTCGTTTTTTTCAAGGGGCTGTAATTTATGATGCCGTTAAGTTAAGACGTAACCTTATGGTGTTCTCTTACTTAAATGCCATTGGCGGGTGCTGCTCATCGTACGGGGTCAGGTCCTGGAAAAATTTTGCGAATGCCAGCACCTGCGCCTCACCAAACAGCTGCCCCATAAAGGTAATAGTAGTTGGCATGCCGTTTTGCTGCAGGCCTGTAGGCACCACTACGCAGGGGTGCCCGGTTAAATTCGTAATAGTCAGGTTGGAGCTGAAAGAGGGGCTGATGTACACATCTATACCTTTGAGCCGCTCGTGCATTTGCTGAATAAGCAGGGTTCGAACGCGCTGCGCCTGCAGGTACTCCACTGCCGGAATAAACCGGGCTGCCCTGAAGGTATTGGGCCAGGCATTTTTGTGCTGCTGCACCAGCAGGCTGTCGCGCCCGCTTCTTGTCAGTTCATCAAAAGCAGCAGCACCTTCCACCGAAATCGTCAGCACCAGGTCGCGCACCGGGAAATCGGGCAGCTCGAGCGGCACCAGTTCTATGCCAGCGTTGCGCAGGGCCAGCAGCGCCAGACTATCGTTCGCCTTGAAACCGTAATTTCGCTCAAAGTCTTTTTTCAGGTAGCCTACCCGCAGCTTTTTCGGGTCGAGGCTGGTGTTATAGTTAAACGGCGCCTCCCGCACCGACAAGTCATTCACATCTGGTCCGTAAATGGCATTGAACACAATAGCACAATCTTCTGCCGACCGCGCAATCGGACCTATTTTATCCATAGACCAGCTCAGGGCCATGGCACCATAGCGGCTCACGCGCCCGTAGGTGGGGCGCAGGCCTGTGGTGCCACACGCTGTAGAAGGCGACACAATTGAGCCTAAGGTTTCCGTACCGATGGCATAAGGCAGCAGGCCGGCTGCTACCGCAGAGGCAGAACCTGCCGAGGAACCGCTGGAGCCCTGGCTTACATCCCAGGGGGAGCGGGTTTTGCCGCCGTACCACACATCGCCCATCGCTAATGCACCAAGCGTGGTTTTGGCTACCAGCACCCCGCCTGCCTGCTCCAGGCGCTGCACTACCGTGGCATCCAGGTCCAGGTGCTGCTCTTTGTAAGGCATAGCGCCCCAGGTGGTTTTATAGTCTTTGGTGGCGAGCAGGTCTTTTACGCCAAACGGAATGCCGTGCAGCATGCCTTTATATCTGCCGGCTTTAATTTCCTGGTCAGCTAAACGCGCCTGCCGCAGTGCCCGCTCTTCGGTAAGCGAGGTAATACACTCCAACTTAGGCCCGTAGATTTTGAGGCGCTGCAGAAAAAACAGGGTCAGTTCTTCTGATGAAATCTGTTTTGTGCGGATCAACTCTGCCAGCTGCGGCACGCTGTAAAAGGCCAGCTCGTTTTTGTTGGCAGGCAGCTTAACACCTTTTGGCGCTTTTACCTTAAATTTTTCTTTTTTCTGATGGATAGTGAACCCGACAGGCAAAGGATTAAACTGTAAGGCAGGAGCTACATTGTTAGTCAGAGGTTGTTTTCGTATGCGTTCATATCCTGCCCTAAACTCCTGCAAGTCTGAAATGGCAGAATCGAGTTTTGCATCTGAAAAATGTAAACCAATAAGTTGCTGTGCCTGGCGCAGCGTACCCACTGTTATTTTGTTATCGTCTGCAACCTTCATAGCGAAAGCACCTGATACAAAGCATCCTGCACCAATCAGGAAATGACTTATATTTTTATTCATACAGTGAGCCATAGCAATTTTTAAATGTTAGACGCTAGACCTTTTATTAGTTAAAAGTTATTCCCTCAGCCACTCCTCCCAAATTCAAATCATCTTCACATATCTTCAAATTTTCACATCTCCAGATTAACCATTTAACCATTAAGCAATCAGCAACTAACAATCAACAACTAATTAAATTATTCTAATAGAAATGGCCTTCCGAGGGTTATTTTGCTTTTTAACATCAAGGGTTGGCAAATCTTATAACTAATACAGCTTGTTTTTAACAATTCAGCTACCTGGAGGAGACAAGTTCAATGCTCTGGTTTTGTTGCCAGTCTGAAGGAAATCCAACTTCCAATATCTGAAAAAACTTCTTCCTAAGCAAAAGCGCTAGCCGCCGTACTACCGATTAAAGCTTGTTTCTTTGTAAACACATTTTCCCAGGTAGTCTCCCCGAAAAATCTAATTTTAAAGGTTAATATACTCAACCAAACTTAATGAAATCAATATGCCTGATGTCCTATTCTCTACGCAGAGCCCTTGGCTAAGAAATGGGGAAAAACGTTTGGAAGGGTAATTTAATTAGAATAATTCTTTGTGAAGTAATTGTCCTTTTATAACAATTTCGGCAGGTAACAGCAGAGAGGACGAAATTGCCAGGTGCACATTATGAAAATAAAAATTCGCTGCAGCGAAAGAGAGAACAGCAGCTATGCGAACTTAGAACCCAACTACCAGTAGCCTTTGCTTTTGGACCTTGCCCACAAGATCCTTTCAGGACGACAATGGGTAGTGGATGTAGAAATGATCATTTTGCTACCACACAATGAATCTGAACATTTACATAATTCAAAAGAACACTTGCGCTACTGCCACTCCTCCACTACCAGTTCATCACCAACCCTAATTTCACCTCTCCCCTCGTGCACCAGGTTCTGGCCGAACATTACTTTCTTATTTTGAACACGGTACGTTGCCAGCGTTTTGAGCGGCTCCGGGCTTTTGGTGGCAGAAGCCTGATCGATGGTAGTAACAACGCAGCGGGCGCAGGGTTTGGCTACCCGAAAGTGCGTTTCCCCGATCCGAAAACGTAAAAAGCTATCTTCAGCAAAGGGAGCACTGCCAGTAAACACCAGGTTTGGCCGGAACCTGTTCATCGGCACAGGCTCCGGCAGGCGGCTGTTCAGGTCGTCGAGCGAAGCCTGACCTATAAGCAAAAACGGATAGCCATCGGCAAAGCCTACAATCTCGTTTTGCTGCGCATAATTGGGGTCTACTTTCCGTTCTGAGGCAGCAGGCATGTACACCAGGCGGGCGGGCATCTGCAGTGCTCCTGTAAACCAGGCGCTTACGGCGGCACTTACCTCCAGGGCGGTGCAGGTGTCGTCCCAGATACGGACCTGCAGCTCAGGCCCTTCGGTTTGGCCAAAAGGCACCAGCAAGGGCTGCAGCAACCCGTTTTTGTGGTTCACTTCGAGGCCGTTCTGCAGCAGCCTTACCTGCAGCAGTGCCATCTGGGCGTGTTGCCGCTGCGTCAGGAAGTTGTTATCGGCATCTATGAGCATCCAGCGCCGGTCGTGCCGGAACCCCCGCTCCTCCACCTGTGCCTGCTGCAGGCTAACACCCCCGAGCGACTTGATCGGGTAAATAGTTATTCCGGTTATCTTGAAAGTAGTCATATTCTTTGCCTTGTACCCTGCACCAAATTAGCATATTATGGCGCATCCTGAAAATAAAACTTAGCGCCTGCTTCTACTACGTGTCTAAAGGCCTTGGCTATTTTTTCTGGAAAAGGCTTTGGAAGGGCTTTTTTATTTGAATATTTGGCTGTTTGCTGGTTGTTAGTTGATGTTTGTTAAATTGCTTCATAGTTAAGTGGTTGATTTGATGATGATAGTAATTTTGAGTGAGTGAATACCTTTGAACTCTTAAAAGATCTCGTGCTCCTCCAAATTTTTTTTTGAATTATATGAAACCAGAAAGGTTTAAAATTGCTGGCTCAGAGCATCATTTCTAATTTTGAATTTCTAATTTTTAATTTGGCCAAGCCCTACGCCAACCATTCGTTATGCTATGAAAAACTGCTACCTGCTCCTGCTCTTACTTGTTTGCTACTGCCTGCCAGCTACGGCTCAAAACTCCGAAGTTTGTGCTCTCGGCCGTATCGGTTCGCTGGAGCGAAAAGCCATCTCTGCACCTAATCACGTGCGGTGCATGAACCAATACGACGTCTCTTTTTATAAACTCGACCTGGAGCTGGAGCGGAACACAACATACATAGCAGGCAGTGTAACCACTGTCGCGAACCTCACCACTGCCCGCCTCGATACTTTTGCTTTTGAGCTGCACGAGGCGCACCAGATCGATTCGGTGGTGGTGAATGGTGTCAGACAACAATCTATCAGCCGCAGTGGTGGCGATGTTTCGGTTAAACTGGCAACTCCCATAGTCCGACCCGATAAGCTTACAGCTACAGTTTATTACAAAGGCACCGCACCTGTTGGCAATGCCGCCATTGGCAGCGGCTATTCGTCGGCCACCATACCAGGCTTGGGCAACCAGGTGAGCTGGAGCCTGAGCGAACCTTACTCCGCTTATGAGTGGTGGCCGGGCAAGCAGGTGCTCACCGACAAAGCCGACTCGGTGCACGTGTTTGTCACGACCAGTGCCGACAATAAGGTAGGCTCTAATGGGTTACTTACCCGTGTTGCCGATCTGCCCGACGGCCGCAAACGCCACGAATGGAAATCGAAGTATCCGATTGCGTATTACCTTATTTCGGTGGCTCTTTCTAATTACGAAGAGTACCTGACCTTTGCTAACCCTGCGGGTGCGCCTGCTCCTATCCCGATTGTAAACTATATTTATCCGGGCACTTTAGCCGCTTATAAACCCGGAATTGACAGGACCGGTCCTTTTATGGAGCATTTTTCGGGGCTCTTTACCCTCTACCCTTTTGCAGCCGAGAAATACGGGCACAGCATGGCGCCCATGGGTGGCGGCATGGAGCACCAGACCATGACCACGCAAAGCACCTTTGAGTTTACCCTGACAGCCCATGAGTTGGCGCACCAGTGGTTTGGCAATAACGTTACCTGCGCCAGCTGGCAAGACATCTGGCTAAACGAAGGCTTTGCCTCTTACGCCGAATACCTGGCCCTGCAGCAGTTTAACCCCTCCGCGGCCTGGAGCTGGCTAAACAATACGCACACGGCAGTGCTGCAGCAACCAGGTGGCAGTGTTTTTGTAAGCGACACCACCAATGTGCGCCGCATTTTCGACTATAGGCTCACCTACAAGAAGGCTGCTGCAGTGGTGCACCAGCTGCGCTTTGTGCTCAACAACGACGAGCTTTTCTTTAAAGCGCTGCAAAACTACCAGACACAGTTCCGCGACAGCACCGCCTCCACCGCCGACCTGCAACGTGTGTTCGAAGAAACAGCCGATATGGATTTAGCTTACTTTTTTGAGCAATGGATTTATGGCGAAGGCTACCCCATGTTCGCTTTGGAATGGAACCAGATTGGCAACCGGCTGGTGCTTGTATCGGAGCAAACCTCCAGTTCAGCAGTAACGCCATTCTTTAAACTAGATGTAGAGTACCGCATCAGAACCACAACAGGTGACATGGTGGTGCGGCTACCACAAAACCAGCCAAGGGTAGAGCATTACCTGGAAGTAGACGGAGAAGTAACACAGGTAATGCTAGACCCCAACCAATGGATGCCAGCTGAGTTGATCAGGAGCGAGCGGAACATAACATTATCCTCACCTGCAGCTCTGGCTACCGCGCCCAAAGTTTACCCAAACCCTGCCAGCAAAGATCATCTGCTCATATCTGACCTGCATTTTGCGCCCGCCTCCGTTACTATTTACAACAGCACCGGCAGCAAAATAAGTCAACAGCCTATTAGCAATTCAGGAGATAATGCTGTTCGTGTGCAGATTGCCAACCTGCCAGCCGGGCTTTATCTGCTGCAGCTAAACAGCAATAGCCAAAGCTACCGCACCAGCTTTGTGCGGGTACAGTAAAGGTCGCAATGAATGAATGAATGAATGAATGAATGAATGAATAGGTACATATAAAGGTTAATATAATGCCACCTGCGGTAGCCGCTCCAAGTTGCTGCTACTGCAGGAGGCATTATTCGCTGCGGGGCTTTTCCAGCAGCAGAGAATAGCTAGGTGCCTTATATCAAATACTTCTCTTAACCAAACGGAGGATAAGTTCCCATCATGGCCTGCACCATTTGGGCTTCTTTTATATTATATTCAAACGCCAGTCTTTTGTAATTCACCAGGTCAACAATGGTTCCTACAAAGCAGAGGCCAGCGGTAAAAAAGTACAGAATCCCCATTCCGACCTGCCCTACCAGAAAGCGTTGTATACCTGCCACACCAAAAAAGCCGACCAGCGTGGTGGCCAGAATCAGCGTGGGTTCTTTTCGCCGTGAGCGGTACATCACCACGAACTGCTTTACCTGCTCCTCGCTCATGTTTCGTGTAATGCCCTGTATAAAAGCCATTTCATCGGGCTCCAGGTCGGGCATCAGGTTCAGAATGTTAATCATAATTTTATTTTATAGAAAGGTGGAAAGATCGTAGAAACAGGTACTTTTTCAGAAGCTTATACACACGCCAGAGCAGCACCAGCAATGCCGGAACACCGAGAGGGTGCGCCTGCCAGGAGGCACTGATCTGCCCCCTGAACAAAAAACTAATGGCATGGCCCAAGCCGCAACCAGGGCAACCGCCTTCATACACCCAACTTACCGGACAAAAGCTAACCAAGTGTTTTGCCTCGGGGTCTGTAAAGGCTAAGGCAACCAGCGCTACCACCCAAACAGCAGCTTCCGGCAGGTAGCGGTTTCGGGCAACTACAGCAGGAGCTGGGGTGTATGGCTGATGCACGATAAAAAGCAGAAACAGGTTAATCTAGTGGCAACAACATTGGTATAAGTTATATTTTTAGTTTGTCTTATGCAAATCATATTTTGAGGCAGGCTGCTAATAAGACACATGCCCTTAGACTTTTGTTACGGCAATCTGTTTGTAGCCATACTTTACCAGGCTTTGCAGATCAGGAGTAAAAACCCGTTAAAAAAAACCTGGAAATTCTCTAAATTTTGCTTTAATTTGATTTGGAATTAAAACCATGTTCAAACAGGCATCTAACATCAGAAAAAATTTATTGTCACCCTCCTACCCATGAAAACAATCTTCCTTTTACTGGTGGCATTTGTGCTTTGCTGCCCGGCATTTGCACAAGACAACGCCAAAACCAAAGACATCAAGAAGCTATTAGAAGTTACTGGCGCAGCAGATTTGGCGATGCAGGCGCTACAGACTAATATGCAGACACTTAAAAGCAGCAACCCTAACATACCCACTGAGTTTTTTACAGAGTTTCAGAAGGAGTTTAATGCTGAACTCCTCTTAAAGAGCATTGCCCCGATTTACGACAAGCACTACACCCACGACGAAGTAAAACAACTGATTAAATTTTACCAGACACCGCTCGGCAAAAAAGCCATTAGCACCATGCCGCTTATTATGGAGGAGTCGATGGAGATGGGCCAGGAGCTTGGCAAGCAGGTGGCGGAGAAGGTTGTGAAAAAATTGCAGGCAGAAGGTAAAATTTAATTCTCCCCCGGTAAAAGGCTACTGCTACAGTAGCACTTTTGAGCACTTGCCACGCGTAGCTACAGCGGTTTGCCTGCCTCATCAATCTCTTTTAACACCCAGATAATGAGAAAAATAATATTATACATTGCTGCCAGCCTCGATGGTTTTATTGCCCGGCCAGATGGCAACATAGACTGGCTCCACGATGAGGATTTTGCCTTACCCGGCGAAGACTTTCATTACAGCAGTTTCCTCGAAACCATAGATACCACCCTGATGGGCAACAGCACCTACCAGGTTATTCAAGGCTTTGAGACGCCGTTTCCGTACACCGACAAAACAAACTACGTGTTTACCAGGAACCCTGAGCATCAGGATGATGCGTTTGTGAAGTTTGTAAGTTCCGATGCCACAGGTTTTATAAAAGAACTCAAGCAGCAGCCGGGCAAAGACATCTGGCTAATTGGAGGCGGCCAGTTAAACACGCTGGTGCTGGAAGCGGGGCTGCTCGACGAAATAGTGCTCACTTACATTCCGATACTGCTCGGCACAGGAATTCCGCTTTTTGCGGCAGGTTTGCAAGAGCACAAACTGCAGGTAGAAAGTAACCATTGCTTCGACAACGGTTTTGTACAACTTACCCTCCGGCCAGCAAAATCAATTCCCTCTTCTGAATAGTACTTAGTCAGGTTGAAAACTTAACATTAGAAATAGTATAAAAGGCACCTCAATGGCCTGTTCAAAAGCATTTTGTTGTTTTTAGTTAGATGTTGCTAAACCTGCCGTAAAAGCTTCAGCAACAGGCAATCAGCAACCAACTCAATTATTCAGATAAAAATAGCCTCCAAAAGTTTTTGAGGCCATTTTTAGTCAAGGGTCTGGCTTAACTCACCGTTCCTGATTCCAGAATCCTTTGGTTGCAAATAGGTAATTTTGATCAGCTTAGTTACTTTTGAGAAGCATTTCGCTGTTTAAAATATAAGACCTACTACTTTCTAACGTGCTTCAATCTACAAAAACTCAACTTAGCGCCCTGGCGCTTTACCAGGTATTGGGTGGTGTGGCAGGCATTGTGCTCACGCTCTGGGTATTGTTCCAAGGCGATATGGTGCTAACAGTGCCGGTGTTGCGCCTCTCGCTGTTCGCCTGCGGCTTGTTTGTGTTTTCTATTTTGTGCGGCGTTATGCTCTGGCGGAAACCACTGCGTGGCCTTACCCTCTCGCTCATTAACCAGGTGCTGCAGGTGTTGTACTTTTCATTCGGCGCCTATAGCTTTCAGTATGTAGCGGGCTTGCGCCTGGGTCTGGGCCTCGACATGGCAGGCTCCTGGACCATCAAATTCCGAATGGCCATCTCCTCTTTCCAGTTTATTATCGGCTCCGAAACAAGTCAGAAATTTATCGGCATCAACCTGGTGGCCCTCTTCCTGATTTTCTGGATTGAGCGCCTGATGGAAAAACAAGTGGGAAGGAAGACTGCGGGTAACTAATTATTTAAATCAAAATACCCTTCTAAAGCCCTCAAAAGACTTTTAGTGTCAAGGGTGTTGCTACTTTTTCTTGCCTTTCGCCTTTTTCTTGGCTCGTTTAGATTTTTCTATTTTAGCGAGCGCCTCTTTTTCTTCAGCTTCTTTCATCAGAGCTTTCCAGTCGTAAGTGGCGGCGGGGCTAAAGTCGATGGTGGCTTCGTAGTCTTCGCGGTCTATTTGCAGTACTTTAATGTCTTTGGTGAGGTAGGTCTGAATCTCCTCCAGAATAGGCTTTTCTTCGGGGCTGCAAAACGTAACGGCAATACCCTTCTGGGTGCCACGGCCGGTGCGGCCTACCCGGTGCACATAGCTTTCGGGCTGTTCCGGCAAATCGTAGTTCACCACATAATCTACGTTGGGTATGTCGATGCCGCGCGCACTCACGTCGGTCGCAATCAGCAGCTTTACGTCGCCTTTTTTAAACTGCTTCATGGCCTCCTGCCGGTCTTTCTGCTCTTTGTCGCCGTGTATGGTCATGCTGGCTATCTCTACCCGCTCCATGGCTTTGAGCACCCGCTCTGCCCGCACCTTGGTACGCACAAAAACCAGTATCTTCTTGTCAAGGTTCTCCTTAACAACCCGCTCCAGAAAAAACCGTTTGTCGTCCATCTCCACATACATAACCGAGTGATCCACGTTTTTAGCCACCGGGTCTTTTGGCGATATCTGGATACGCACCGGCTTGTTCACGAGCGAGTAAGCCAGCTCCTTGATGGTTTCGTTGATGGTGGCAGAAAAGAACAGCGTCTGGCGCTTGCGTGGCAATTTTGTAATAAGCTGGCGTATGTCTTTAATAAAACCCAGGTCGAGCATATGGTCGGCTTCGTCGAGCACCAGAATCTCTACGCGGTGCAGCCTGATGTAACCCTGGCTCACCAGGTCGAAAAGGCGGCCCGGAGTTGCGACCAGAATATCGATGCCATCTTCCAGTTTCTCGATCTGAGGCCCCTGCTCCACACCTCCAAACACACAGAAAGTCTCTACACGCGTGTGCCGCCCGATCTGTTTAAACACATCTGTTATCTGCAGCGCCAGTTCCCGGGTGGGCACCATCACCACGCACTTTATGCCATCTTCGCGCCTCCTGTTTTTGCCGTACTGCAGCATGTCGAGCACAGGTATGGCAAAAGCAGCTGTTTTTCCGGTACCGGTCTGGGCAATAGCCAGCACATCTTCGCCTTTCATAATGGGCGGTATGGCTTTGTACTGAATGTCGGTTGGCTTTACGAAGCCCAGTTTGCTCAGGCTTTTCTTTATTTCATCAGAGATGCGGTAATCTTCAAACTTCATGGTGCTGGTGTTTATGCGTGGCTGCTGCTTTGTGTATAGTACCTTTGGCAGTGGCAGGTTACAAAGATAACGCTTCTTTTGGCTTCTGCAGCGTTTTGCTGCTGCCCAGCCGCAAGCCAGGAGCATGGCGCTCTGCCAGAGCGGCTGTCACCTGAACTATAGCAGCCACCTTTCCTCTAAGTAACTTCAACCGAAACATACCAGATAAACCCTTGGCAGAATTCGGATGCAAAACCTTCTGGAGGCTATTTTTATTCGAATAATTTAGAAGCTAACACTGAAACAGGCTGATTTATCTGGCATAACTTCCTTCAACGGACTTAGTGAATACCGGCACGGCTACTCCCCCAGTTCTTCCTTCATAATAATATCGAGGTCTAGCAGGGCCTGCCCGCAAGCACCCCTGAAAGAGGAGCCATGCATAATTGCCAGTGTAGCAGGCTGCAGGTTTGCAAGTGCTGTCAGCATGCCTTTTGTTTTGGCCGTGTAAGGCATGTAGTTAGGCAACGGCGATGATTGCCCGGCTCGTAACGAGGCGCGCACCTCGCCCAGAATATCGTGGTCGGTCAGCGCAACACCATCGCCATCCTGATGAAAGAGGTCCGAACAAAAGAGCGTCTTGTTCTTTTCTTCAAAGAGAACACCTGCATCCCAGCCGTGTGGCAGGTGCGGCGTAGGCAAAAACCGGAAACGATACTTGCCTGTCTCCAGCACATCTGCCTGGTTTAGTCCTCTGGCTGGCCTGATGGCAAAATCGCCCATATTCACCATCGCACCAATTTCGCTGCAAACGGCTTGTGCCTGTGGTGCCAGCTGCAGCCACTCGTTTAAGGCACCACATTCGTCTACCTCAAAATGACTGAAGCCTACCCACCGAAGCTGCTCTGGCTTTATGAGCCGGGCTACGGCCTGCTTCAGTAGCGGAAACATCAGGCGCATACCAGCGTGGTAGAGCATAGGCTCCTCGTCTTTCACAAGAAAATGGTTGAACTGCATATTATACTCAGGTACAAATAAGCAGATTCTGTATACATCTGGAGCAATTTCTGTAATAGTGGCCATAGCTGTAACAGTTAGAAGTAAAATAATATAAAGAAGGACACAAGATGATTTTTTATCCTGTTTAAATGGGGGACATAAAATGTTGATCTCCGAAATCTTAGGGTAGCTCCCCGAAAACATAGATGAAGTAAGCACTTAAAAATAAGAAAATTTATCTTTTTATTATGCTATAGAACTGATTATATGAACCTTACATTAGCTTAATCTTTTTTTTGATAGTGTTTGAAACTTTTATGATAGCTTTACTATTACATATAATAACTTTATTATCTTTGCAGCATATATGCGATTTAGCTTCGGCATAAAGCAACATGACAACAACAAGCATCAACATCAGGTTAACGCATAAGTCTTACCTGCGCGAGCCGGAAAGCACGGAGTTAGGCAGGAGAATCATCAGCGAGAGTGTCAGGCTGATAGACGAGCTCGGGTTTGAGCAGTTTACGTTTAAAAAGCTGGCAGCCGAAATTGGTTCTACCGAGGCTTCGGTTTACCGTTATTTCGAGAACAAGCACAAGCTGCTGGTGTACCTGGTGTCGTGGTACTGGGCCTGGCTAGACTATAGCGTTACGTTACGGGTTCAGAACATAGATAACCCGCGCGAGCGCCTCATCAGAGCCATTCTAGCCATTACAACAGCCGCTCAGGAAGACGATCCCACAGTAGATTATATTGATGAGCGCATGCTCTACCGCATTGTGCTGGCAGAGTCTACGAAAGTGTACCATACCAAAGAAGTTGACTCCGAGAACCAGGATGGCTACTTTATGGAATTTAAAAACCTCTGCGACCGTATGGCCCGCATGACACTGGCTATTAACCCGGCTTACCCATACCCGCACGCGCTTATGAGCACCGTGCTGGAGGCAGCGCACCAGCAAATGTTTTTTGCCCGGCACCTGCCCTCCCTCACCGAGATTTGCGAAGCACAGCACCTGAGAGAGGAAAACACTACTTTTCTGAAACACCTGGTATTTTCTGCCATAGAGCCACAAGAAGCTAACCTAACCACCTAATATGAGCAGCAACAAAAAAGGCAAAAGCCCCATGACGCGCCTAATGGAGCTCTTATCGCTGGAGAAAAAAGAAATTATTTACTTATATGTATATGCCATGGCAGCCGGCCTGATCAGCCTTTCGTTGCCGTTGGGTATACAGAGCATCATCGGGTTTGTGTCGAGCGGCCAGATTTCGGTGTCGGTGGTAGTGCTGATTGCTTTGCTGGTGTTGGCCCTGCTGCTTGTGGGCGGACTTCAGGTTATGCAGTTATGGCTGGTGGAGTATATGCAGCAACGGCTCTTTGCCCGTACCGCCTTCGACTTCGCTTTCAGAATTCCGCGCATACAACCCGAGGCCTTATACAAATATTACCCTCCTGAGCTCATAAACAGGTTTTTTGATGTGGTAACACTGCAGAAGGGAATGGCCAAGATCCTGACAGACTTTTCGACGGCTGTTATACAAATTGTCTTCGGCCTTATTCTGCTCTCGCTCTACCACCCTTACTTCATTTTTCTGGGCTTTATCTTAATTATAGCCTTAGTAGCCATTATCTGGTGGACCGGCGATAAAGGGGTGGAGACCAGTATTGTAGAGTCGAAGTACAAATATAAAACTGCTGCCTGGCTCGAGGAACTGGCCCGCTCTATGAGCACCTTTAAGCTCGTTGGCCACACCAACCTACCCATGGAGCGCACTGATGGCTACGTAAGCAGCTACCTGAAGGTGCGGAAAGAGCACTTTAGCGTTCTCATGACCCAGTACTTCAGCTTTGTAGGCTTTAAAACCTTTATAACCGGCGGCTTGTTAACGCTGGGCTGTATACTGGTGGTGCAGCGCGAAATAAACATCGGGCAGTTTGTAGCCTCTGAGATCGTAATTATTATGATTATGGCAGCTGTTGAAAAAATAATTATTAAGCTGGACACGGTATACGATGTACTAACCAGCCTCGACAAGCTGGGCCATGTAACCGACCTGCCCCTAGAGGAGGCCAAAGGATTGAAGCTGAGCGATATGCCATTAACTGAAGGCTTCAGTGTGCAGGTAAACAACCTGTCTTACAAATTTCCTGAATCCGACAAAAAGGTTCTCGATAGAATCAGTTTCGATGTAAAGCCTTCGGAGCACATCTGCCTGTCTGGCTACAACAGCTCAGGCAAGAGCACGCTTGTTAGTTTAATTCTGGGTTTGTACCCTTCTTTTGAAGGCAGCATAGCCTATAACAACATTTCGCTCCGCGACCTGCACATAGGCAACCTGCGCAGCCTCATCGGCGATAACATGTCTAAAGAGCAGGTGTTTGATGGCACACTGCTCGAAAACATTACCCTTGGCCGCGACCTTCCGCTGGAGGATGTACTCTGGTCTATTGAACTGTCGGGTCTGACTCAGTTTGTACACGCGCTCCCCAAAGGGCTGCACACCAACCTTACAGGCGGAAGCCTGCGCCTGCCGGGCAGCGTAGCCCGCAAAATTGTGATGGCCCGTAGTGTGGTTCAGCGCCCACGCCTGCTCATCATCGACGATTTTTGGGTAGGCATGCCAAAAGCCGATAAAATGCATTTTCTGCGGTTGCTCACTTCCGATGAGTTTAACTGGACCATTATTATGGTTTCTAACGACAAAGACGTGATGCAACTGTGCCACCGCACCTTACTGCTGCAGGATGGCCAGCTGGTAGCATCCGGCAATTTTGAAGAGATACGGAAACTTGATATTTTAAAAGAACTCACCGACGTAACTTATTAACCAATGGCTACAGAAGTAAAAAAAGAGATGCATCAGGGCGACTATTCTCACCTGAATGCCATGTCGCAGGTGAGTACGCCACGCCAGGGCCGCATGCTAACCTACTGGATTGCCGCCATATTTATAATTGTGGTGCTCTGCCTCTTTCTGCCCTGGACGCAGAACATTCGCTCGCAAGGTGTGCTTACGGCCCTTACGCCACAAGACAGGCCGCAAACTGTGCAGGCAACTATAGCAGGCCGCATAGAAAAATGGCATGTAATGGAAGGTGCTTTTGTTAGAAAAGGCGATACCATTGTAAGTATTTCCGAAATAAAGGAAAAGTACATGGACCCTAACCTGATAGCTCGCCTGGGAGAGCAGACAAATGCCAAACGCGATGCCGCTACTGCCACCGAAGCTAAAATGCGCGCCATGCAGGAGCAGATAAAAGCCCTGCGCGAAGGCTTAGTGTTCAGCTTGCAGAAAGGACGTAACAAGGTGGAGCAAACGCGGCTGAAAATGCAGAGCGACAGCATGGATGTAGTGGCCCTGCGCACCGACCTGGCCATTGCCGAAGCGCAGATTGGCCGCCAGGAGAATTTATATAATCAGGGCCTGAAATCACTTACAGAACTGGAGGCTCGGCGTTTGAAACTGCAGGAGTCGCAGGCCAAATTACTATCAGGCATAAACAAATACGATGCCTCCCGTGCCGAACTGGAAAATGCCCGCACCGAACTGAACTCGCTGCAGGCCGAATATGCAGATAAAATTGCCAAAGCAGAAGCAGAACTTAGCTCCACCCGCTCCTACCTCTACGGCACCATGGCCGAAGTATCGAAACTGCAGAGCGAACTGAGCAGCACAGAAGTCAGGAGCCAGTATTACCACATTGTGGCGCCGCAAGATGGTAACCTGGTGCGCACATTAAAAGCAGGTATCGGCGAAACCATAAAAGAAGGCGAGCCGCTGGCTACTATTATGCCTTATAACTCGCAGATGGCAGCAGAACTGTATGTAAACGCCCTCGACCTGCCGCTCATAAAAATCGGCGACGACATCAGGCTGCAATTCGAAGGCTGGCCTGCCCTGGTGTTCTCGGGGTGGCCCGGTGCCAGTTTTGGTACTTTTGGCGGCATTGTGGCCGTGCTCGATAATACAGGAACAAACGGGCAGTACCGCATGCTGGTAGTACCAGACCCCGACCAGGAGCCCTGGCCCAGTGCATTGCGCGTAGGATCAGGTGTGTATGGCTGGGCCATGTTAAACACAGTGCCGATCTGGTACGAGATATGGCGACAACTTAACAGCTTCCCGGCAGACTACACCGGCGATAACGCTGCAAGCGGCGGACAAGAAAAAAAGTCTTCTGATACAGATGGTAAATATGACTAGTAAGTCAGAAATGAAACATTCCTTTTTAAAATTACTTTGGCTGCCCTTGCTGGTGTTCCTGTTCTCAAGGCCAGCAAGGGCACAGGCAACACAGCCACAAGATTCGGTGCAGGAACTTACCATGCAGGATTTTCATAGGCTGGTGCTGCAATACCACCCGGTTGCCTCGCAGGCGGCTTTGCTTACAGAGCAGGCCCGGCAGGAGTTACGCATGGCGCGTGGTGCTTTCGACCCGATTATTAGCAGCAAGCTCTACAAAAAAGAGTTTGGCGGCAAAGAGTACTACACGCTCTGGAACAACGCCCTGCGCGTACCGCTTTGGTTTGGGCCTGAGTTAATTGCAGGTTACGACCAGACAACCGGCAACTACCTGAACCCCGAAAATAGCACCCCAGCCGATGGCCTGAGCTTTGCAGGCATTTCGGTACCGCTGGGGCAGGGGCTGTTTATCGATGCCCGCCGCGCTACTGTGCGGCAGGCCCGCCTAATGCAGCAGATAGCTGAGGCAGACCGCATAAAGCTTATCAACAAGCTGCTCCTGCAGGTAACAAAAGACTACTGGGACTGGCTACAGTATTACCGCGAGGTGCAGCTAATACAGGAGTCGCTGGAGTTAGCGGAGTTCAGGATGAAAGCCGTTCGGTCGCGGGTGCAGGAAGGCGACCTGGCCGCCATAGATACTGTGGAGGCCCTCACAGAGGTGCAGAACCGGCAGGTAATACTGCAGCAGGCCCAACTAAATTACAACAACGCCCGCCTGATGGTGGCCACGCACCTGTGGGCCGACAACGAGGTGCCACTGGAGTTGCAGGAGAGCACAGTGCCCGCTCTTACCGGCAGCGAACTCACCTCGCTGCCGCAAGACTCGCTCAACCACCTCCTCGAGATTGCCAAACTTAACCACCCCGACCTGCGCAAACTCAGTCTGAAGGGGGAGCAGTTGCAGATAGAACAGCAGTTTGCGGCCGACAAACTAAAGCCCAAACTAAACGTGGAGTACAATGTGCTGCAAAACGACTTCTACCGAAATACCGACATGTTTGAGCGCCAGCACATGAACGCTAACTACAAAATGGGCTTAAGTTTCAGTTTGCCAATTTTCCTGCGCGAAGAGCGCGGAAAACTGCAACTGACCAAGGCCAAGCAGCAGGCCAACAGCATGGAGTTTGTGCAGGCAATTCGTGAGGTAGAAAACAACCTGCATGCAGCTTTTAACGAGTGGCAGTCGCTGGAGGAGCAGATTAGGTTGCAGGAGCAAATGGTGGCTAATGCAGAAATTCTGCGGCAGGGCGAGGCAACCCGTTTCCAGAGTGGCGAAAGCTCGCTGTTCCTGGTAAATTCCCGCGAAGTGAAATCGATGGAGGCACAGCTAAAACTCTTTGCGCTACGTGCCAAATACGCCAAAGCCAAAACCCTGCTTTACTGGTCAGCCGGCGAAATTCAGGTAAACTAAAATGTTAACAGGCAGGCTCTGAATTCTGCTGCGGCCATTCATAATTTTAATTAACAGGTTTTAGGAAAACCAGCCGCTGATGCGAGCTTGTAACTCGTACCTTTTTTCTGATTGGGGCAAAGCATGTAAAGCATTCACTTTTAACAACCTGAGCCCCCTTATATTTAACTGATCAGGCAAGATGAAAGTACGAGCTGCAAGCTCGCACCAACTAAAAACACATGATAATGAAGCTCTTCATTTCTCTCTACAAGTGGAGCTGCAAAGTGAGACTCTCCCTCTCAAAATAAATTTGTGCGCAACTACAAATTATTTATTGATGTTACGCAGTAAGGATATTTAATTAAATTTTATACTCCTAACCCAAAAATTTAATTTGCTGGCGCTGTAGCTGAGGCTCGTAGTGCAAAACCCAGTTCTTGGGTTGAGCGCCTTTGCAGGTTTCCGGTGCCGCGGGAGCGGCAGCCCGCCTGCGGGCAGGAAAGATGCAGCAGCGCGATGCCAAAGAACGAGGCCCCGCGGCCTTGAGCGCTCGGAGTAAAACGATGGAACATGCAGGCCTTAAGGCACCGGATGAAGCTGTTACCAAATGTATTAGAACAAACTTAAAGGTGCCACTTACCAGAAGGTGCGCAACTACAAATTATTTAAATGAAACTAGCCTCCAGAAGGTTTTTCATCAGAATTTTGCCAAGGGTGTTGTCGGTATTTTACTGGCTTTACCTCCCAGTCAGGTTGTTTTTACTGGTTGAGCAAGCCTGAGATGAGAAGGAACAGGCAAGCCTGCGCAGAACTTGCAAAATAGCTGGGCAAATATCTTTTACACCACTCCAGCAGCAGAACAAATAACCTGGTACGGTTGCAAAGCGATGGCACTCTTCCTGGTATCAGCATGTTGTAACTACAACAAACATTCTGAACCTAACGCAACATGATAAAAATACTTGCCGCTTATATTCTTTTTTTAAGCAGCTTCCTTTCCTTTACAAGCTGTAAAACTGCTACCGACGAACCCATACCTGTTGTAACCGATGCACAGCCAGCCAGCTATGTTTCTTCCTCGCTGCTACTGTCGGTGCCGCTAAGCACGTTGCAGGCTATACTGCCGAACCAGCCCTATGCTGCCTACCACAACGAGGTTAAATTTGGTGTATCTGTTTACAAACTGATTTACAAAACCACCTACCAGGGCAAAGAGATAAATGCATCCGGCCTGATCTGCGTGCCAGATGGCTTGTCGACTCTGGCTCCGGTGCTGAGCGTGCAGCATGGCACTATTTTCGCGCATAACGAGGCTCCCAGCCATTTCTCGGGTGTTTCGGGGTTCGAGCTGTTTGCCTCGGCTGGTTACATTACGCTTATTCCGGATTACCTGGGCTTTGGCGAGTCTAAACAAGTGCTGCACCCTTACTACGACCGGCAGCACTCTGCCATGGCTGTTGTAGACATGCTAAAGGCAGCCAAAGAGTTTTACAAAGAGCAACACATCGCCACCAGCGACAAGCTTTATTTGGTTGGCTACTCGGAGGGCGGCTATGTAACGCTGGCGGCACAGCAAGAGATCGAGACGAACGCGGCTCATGGGTTAACTATAACTGCAGTGGCAGCAGGTGCCGGTGGCTACGACTTAACTTCTATGCTACAAGATGTTACCAGCGGCCAGGATTACTCCTACCCTGCTTACCTGGCGTATATTCTGCATGCTTACAACCAAACCAACAACTGGCAGCGTCCGCTCTCCGACATGTTTCAGGAACCATATGCTGCTAAACTACCTGCGCTGTTTAACGGTAGCAACAGCGGCAGCATCATAAACCGCGAACTGCCCCGCAACCCGCAAAAGCTCCTTACGCCTGCTTTTTACCAGGGCCTGCTGCAAAGCAACGGAGAGCAAACCCTGAAAAAAGCCCTGCAAGACAATAGCCTTACCAACTGGACTCCGCAAAGCCCTACCCGCCTCTACCACGGCACCGCCGATGACATAGTACCGTTCCAGAACTCACAAACAACTTTTGATGGCTTTAAGGCCAATGGTGCAAAAAACATCGAGTTCTTCCCGATACAAGGCGGTACCCACGGCAGCTCCTTAGCACCCATGCTCGAATCTGTTATTCCCTGGATCAAAGCAAACTAAAATAGCCTTCCAACCCTTGGCCCTTCCAAAATCAAAAATCCTTTGGAAGGGCTTTTTCATTAGCATAATTGACAGAGGCCAAAATAATTGGTAGCTGTTAGATTTTTGCTGAAGCCGGAGTTCTACCTTTCTTCTGCTTGGCCCAGACCCTCACAGGAGCTACGCGCGCTGCGAGGTCTTTCGGAATATCGTTAATCTGCCATTTAATAAATCAATAATAAACACGCTAATTATTCTAATGAAAACAGCCTTCCAAAGGGAACAAGGCAGAAAAGCGCCAAGGGTTAGTACAACAAATTTAGAAAAAGCCATAAAAAAAGAGACTGCCCGTTATGAGCAGTCTCTTTTTTATTAAAATGTGAAATTTAATTATTTCACTATCCGAAGTAACTGAATTTCAAAAATAAGAACTTCATTGCTACCAATCGCCCCTGCACTTCCGCAAGGGCCATATGCTAAGTATGAGGGTATGTAGAATCTAATATCATCCCCAACTTTCATCAGCTCAAGAGCCTCATGCCATCCTTCAATTACTTGGGATACACCTACTTGTACAGAGAAGCCAGAATTAACAATTTGTGGATCTCTGCTTTGTCTAGAATTATCAAATTCATATCCATCTAATGTCTTTCCAAAATAATGCACCAGCACTCTATCACCCTTTTTAACTTGATCGCCGGTGCCATTATCTAATATAACGTAGTGCAAACCAGATGAAGTAGACTGCATATTGGTTGTGTCGACACCTTTTTCTCGAAAATGCTTCTTGATAACGTCTATATCTTTTGGCTTTTGAGCTAGCTTCTCTTCCAAAGTAGGATAACAACGATTCCTATACGGGTTCTGAGGTTCTTTACAAGCTGAAAAAGAGGCAGCTACCATAAAAAAGAAGAACACTTTTACTAAAATGCTTTTCGGGCTGCTGTTGGTTATAAAAGGTAATAAACGCATAACTAAAGTTAAATTAATTTTTCTCTACATCAACTAGTTCAATATCGAAACGCAGGATAGAGTTGGCTGGCATATCAGGGCCTTGCTCACGTGCACCGTACGCTAACGAAGAAGGAATAAGCAATGTGGCTTTGCTACCTTCTTTCAGCTGTGCAATGGCATCGTCCCAGCCTGGTATAACCTGTCCGCGACCTAACGGGAATTTAAACGGCTCGTTGCCTTCAGATGTCTCCAGTTGCTTGCCGCTCAGGTTAGACAGTTTGTAGTGCACCGATACCATATCGCCTGCTGCTGCCTGTGGTCCCTGGCCAGCTTGTGTTACCGTGTAATATACGCCAAGCGGCGATTTTTGCACACCTGTCAGCTTCTGGTCCTGTACGTACTTTTGTATAATAGTGCTGTCGGCCTTGAGCTGCGATACCATAGCGCTGTCTGTCTTCAGGTTTTTCAGCATATCGGCATGCTCTTGTTTCTGCATGTTCTCCATTACCTCCTGCTGGTAAGCCTCCGCCTGCTCGCGGTTCATAACACGGTCTACTTTAATAAAATAGGTCAGGTCAGAGCCTTGCTTAATAAAAGGAGGAAGCGGCTGCTTGTAGGTGTGGGCAAAAAGCGAATCGGCATTTATCTTGAAAACAGCGCTATCACCATCAGAAAGCATCATCAGGGCTTCTTCGAGGCCACCTTTCATGCTCGGCTCCACAATAGGAAGCATTGCCGGGAAAGCTGGTTTCTGGGTGCGGGTATCTACCAACACAGAGTCAGCGTCGTTTTTCAGGGTCATATGGAAGGCGATGATCTGGCCCATGCGTGCGCCGGATGTATCGGAGTCGGCAATTTTGCCTTTTGCCTCATACTCACCCTTATCGTTTAATTCATAAATTTTGTATTTCAGCCCGTTTGCTGACGTCTGAAATTCGTCTTTTTTGTTACACGCCTGGAACAAAAGTGCACCAGCTATAACTGGCAACAGGAGTTTGGTTTTAAATAGCATTTTTTATTTGTTGAGAATTATTTGTTTAATTGTTGCTGCCGAGCAGCTCGGTTTTATATAGCGGGAGCAGGCTTTCGAATTTCTCTACTGTTGCCTCCAGCGGCTCATACGATATGCCTCCTGCGGCATTGCGGTGTCCGCCTCCGCTAAAATGCTGGCGGGCAAACTCGTTCACCGAAAAACTACCTACCGACCTGAACGACATTTTAACAGCCTGGCTACGGTCTATAATAATGGCAGCAAACACAATGCCTTCAATAGACAAGGCAAAATTTACCAGCCCTTCGGTATCGCCGGTTTTAGAGTCGTAGGCTTTCAGTTCTTCGGCAGTAATGGCAAAGTAGGCCGTGTTATACTCGCGCAGCACCACCAGCTTGTCTTTTAGGGCATAACCCAGAAAGCGCAGGCGCAGTTCCGAAGAGCTGTCGTAAATAAGCCGGTGAATGTTGGAGGTGTTTACCCCTATATGGAGCAGGTCGGCAATAATAAGGTGCACATTTTTAGAGGTGCTTGGGTGGCGGAAAGAGCCGGTATCGGTCATGATGCCGGCATACAGGCATTCGCCAATCTGTGTATCAATCATGTCGCCATCGCCCATCGCCTTTATCAGGTCGTATACCAGTTCGGCAGTGGCAGCGGCAGCGCTGTTAGAATAGTCGAGGTCGGCAAAGTTCTCGGGTTCCAGGTGGTGGTCTACGAGCACTTTGGTGCCTTTTGCTTCGCGGATATACTCGCCCATTTCGCTAATACGCGAAAGAGCCGAAAAGTCTAAGCAGAAAATAACCTGCGATTCGGAAATGATACGGCGCACCAGCGCGTCGTTTTTATCGGAATACACCAGCACCTCGTCGTTGCCCTGCATCCAGGCCAGAAAGTTAGGATAATCGGAAGGGGTGATCACCGTAACCCGATGCCCTTTCTTTTTCAGATAACCTGCCAGACCCAGCGAAGAACCCAACGCATCGGCATCAGGTTTATGGTGTGTGGTGATCATCACCTCTTTAGGCTCTTTTAAAAGCTCTTTTAGAGCATCAATATCGTGCATACAGCCAGTTATAACTCCTCTGATTTATAAGGAAATAAGTTGCGAATTTCAGCATAAATAACTTCTAATGCAATTAATTTGCTCCTGCAGGCGCTTTTGTATCTTGTTTTCTGAACCTCTGGAACCGGGCTTAAAGATAAAGTAAAACTGAAAACTAGGTGACAATGCCCAGAATTTACTACTTTTGCAGCGCAATTGGCAAGGCGCTAAAACAAAATATCTACCAAAAATTATAAGATCAACAGAAATGGCAGCAAACAAGACGTTTACCATGATTAAGCCCGATGCAGTGGCTGAGAACCATATTGGCGGCATCACTAAAATGATTGAAGAAGGTGGCTTCCGCGTGGTGGCTATGAAAAAAACGCAGCTGACTGAAGAGCGTGCCGGAAAATTCTATGAAGTGCACAAAGAGCGTCCGTTCTATGGCGATCTGGTAAAATATATGTCTTCTGGCCCTATCGTAGCCATGATTCTTGAAAAAGACAATGCCGTAGAAGATTTCCGTAAACTGATTGGTGCTACAAACCCTGCTCAGGCCGAAGAAGGTACTATCCGGAAGGTATATGCCAAGTCTATAGAAGCAAACGCTGTACACGGTTCAGATTCAGACGAAAACGCACAGATCGAAGGCGATTTCTTTTTCGCTGCTGACGAGCGCTTTTAGGGCTTCGCCAAATTAAAAATTATGCTGGTGCGAGCGTCCTCGCTCGTGTCTATTATTCTGAGGCCTCTGGCCGTTACAAAGCTTTTAGTTGAGCAAAACAAAAAGCCCGCTGCACAACCTGGTGCAGCGGGCTTTTTGTTTTGCTGTGTTTTCCTGCTTAGCGCGGTATCACAAACTGCTGACCTGGTTTAATCAGGTCGGGGTTTGAACCGATAGTAGCCTTGTTTGCCTCGTATATTTTTTTCCAGGATCCGGCATCGCCATAAAATTTCTTGGCAATTTTAGAGAGCGAATCGCCACTAGCCACCGTGTAAACATCTTGCTGAGGAGCAGCAGCCGCAGGAGCGGGTTGCGGCGCCGGAGCAGCAACTGGTTGTTGTGGAGCCTTTGCCGGAGCAGGCTTTATTGGCTCTTCCTTTCCTTTCTTAAAAAAATCACTTAGTCCCATATATAAAATATTTTAAATCAAACATATACTTCAACGCTGCCGAGGTTTTATCCTGTCGCGTACCTGTTTCATACGCCAACCGGTTCAGTTAGTTTTAGCCCCGATCAAACAATATAGTTTTCAGAAGCCATATCAACTTATTCTTGTGTTTAGCCGTAATCACTCACACATCCTGCACGGCTCTAGTGGCAACAGGAGTACATGTATAACTAACTATAAGACTATGAAAAATATGAAATCGAACATGAGCCAGCTGTATACAGCTATGTTTGCCATGCTGATGCTGGTACTGGTAAGCTGTGGCGGAAACGAGAAAGTAGGCACACAGAACATGATTTCGGGTAGCAGCAGCAAAACCTGGAAAGCCGATAAGGAACTAGATGCTGCTGGCAACAAAGATAAACTAACAAAAGAAGAGAAAGCTGAAACCATGCAGTTCTACTCCGACGGCCGGTTTGCGCTGGGTGGCGGCGGTTCTTTGCAAACAGGCACCTGGTCGTTCGACCAATCTGCTAAGCGCCTGTCGCTGCAGTTCCAGGGAGCAGATGTTTCTGAGAACTTTACGGTAGAGCAGCTCACAGAAAAAGAAATGCGCCTGGTAGGAGGAAATGGTGAAAAGATGGAACTGAAAGCTCAATAACTCCGGCTATTCTATAACTGGCAACGGCTCCTACTAACAGCAGGAGCCGTTGTTGTTTTTCGTGGCTTGGGGTACCCTTGGCCTTCTACCTAGCTAAAAGCCTTCGGAAGGCTGTTTTCATTAGAATAATTGCTGGCAGTTGGGTGTTGATTGTTAAATTGTTGATTGTTATTTTAAAATTATTTCTGGTTTCTAATCTTCAGTTTATAAGAAAGAGACTTATACCCTTGGTCTTTTTTCGCAGAAAATCCCTCTGAAGGGCATTTTGATTAGAATAATTTACGGAGTAGTGGGCTAACCAGAGCGCTGCCACTGCAATATTAACGTTTGGCTACGCGAAGGTGCCGCAGCGAGAGCAGACCCAGAGCCGGACCGATAGCCAGTACAGGCAACACAGCATACGGCGGAAAACGTGTGAGAAGAAAAGCCATCAGTTGAATGCTGATAATGGTGACGGCAAAGCCGATGGAAATAACGACGGTTAGCGCTGTGCCTACCAGGTGTGCAGGAGCCGTTTGCGCAGTAAGCGTCGATAATTGAGGCGAGTCTCCGGCTACCACCACACCCCAGCAAAGCAGGAACAACAGCACCAGTACCTCCGAAGACACCTGCAACACCACCACCGCCAGCAGGCAGCAAAGCCCCGAGAGCAGCAGTTGCCAGAATGCCACCTCCCCACTCCCATACCTCTGCGATAAATACCCACCACCTACACACCCTACTGCTCCGGCTGCAATTACGCTAAAGCTCCACAGAGAAACCTCGCCTGGGGCTAGTTGTGGCAGCGCAAAAGCTATAATAAATGGCGTAAAAGCCCACAGCGTGTACAACTCCCACATGTGCCCGAAATAGCCAAGCGCAGCCCTCCGGAAAGCATTGTTGCGGAAAGCAAGCAGCATGTTATAAGCCTCAAACCGGGCAGCTTTTTTCAGGTAAGGCCCATCGGGCACCAACAGGTACATAGCCAAGCCTCCTGCGGCAGCCAGTGCACTTACAGTAAGCAGCAGCATGCGCCAGGGCAATACTCCATCAAAAGCTCGTAATAAATGCGGGAAGGCCGTGCCCAGCACCAGCGCCCCCACCAGGTACCCGATGGCTCTGCCTAAGCCTTTGCTGTACCAGCCAGCGGCAATCTTCATGCCTACGGGGTAAATACCAGCCAGCAGAAACCCGGTGAGAGTCCGCAGCAACAGCACTCCCGTCAGGTTTTGCGCCAGGGGCAAAATAAGGGCATTGGCACCTGCTCCCAACAAGGCGCACAGCAAAAACAGCAGCCGGGGCGATATTCTATCGGCAATAGAAAAGAATGCGAAAAAGAAGGTACCGGCAATAAAGCCAAGCTGCACCGCTGAGGTTAACAGGGCCAGCGCTTCGTTCTGCAAGTGCATGACCTGCTGCAGCTCCGGCAGCACCGCATTTCCGGCAAACCACAACGAGGTACCCGCAAACTGCGATACCACAATGGCAGGCAGAATAATACCGGGAACTGAAGAGGCGTTGGTTGTCAAGGTAGTACAGGAATGGGAGTGGCTTTATGTAAAGCAGCAGTTAAAGGAGGCATGGCTGTGTCAGAGGCATCAACAGCTTCCGGCACAGCCATGGTTATTGTTAGGCAAATACGGTTTCAGCGAACTGCTGCAGTGTTTGTTGTGTTTCGGTTTTTCTCTCAAACATACCCATGTGGCCAGTATCCCCCAGAAAATGTACTAAACTATTGTATGGCAGGTGGCATTGTTCCAGTGCCTTCTCAAGCGGCACGGCACCATCGTCTTTCCCGAAAATGAACAACACAGGGCACTTTACTTCCTGTAGCACCTGCGTTCGGTCGGGGCGGTCGCGCATAGCAGCCAGTGCTCCGGTTACAGCTGCCTGTGGTGTCTGCTTCCCGATGGTCTTCATCAACTCAATCTCAGCCTTCAGGCGGGCACGATTGCCTTTAAAAAATAGCGGCTCAATAAACGGATTAATAAAATTATCAACCCCATGCTGCTCCACATAGGCTATTGTTTTGTTGCGGTTCTCCTTTTTCTCTTCGGTGTCGGGGAGAGCGGAGGAGTGGAAAAGGCAAAAACCTTTGAGCAGGCTACCATACTTTTCAGCAAATGCCATGGTTACATAGCCGCCCATGGAGTGGCCTACCAGCACACATTGGTGCACCTGCATTTCATCCAGTTGCCGTTTTACATCATCGGCCATGAACTCCATGCTGTAGTTGCTGCTATTTCCGGTATTAGCGCCATGGCCAGGCAGGTCCAGGGCAATAATACGGAACTGCTGCTGCAGAGGCTTTGTAAACGCCTCCCACACCTGCTTGCTTTCGCAGAAGCCATGCAGAAAAACCAGTGTAGGACCGGAGCCAGTATCGGAGTAGGTTTTGTTTTCCATAGTCTATGTTTTGATGCTTTGAATTAAAGTAGTGGCTTACGTTACAAATATAAACCAAACCGCCAAAGCTGCAGCAGCTCTGGCGGTTTGGTTTATATTTGTGGCAGAGAAAGTGCCATAGCCTGCTCTCTGGTAATTTATGTCTTGCTTAAATGATGTTACATAAAATCAAATAACTTTATAGTCATCAACTAATTTGTAGAACCCTAAAACATTAAATTAAAACCTTTTAAGCTACGAAGCTGAAAAGTTTGCCAGGTGCACAATTGACGATTTTTTGTGGGGGAAGGGGCCCTCGAAAAAGAGCGTTCAGCGAGTGGGAGTGCAGGGGCCCTCTATTCTCAGCAAGGAGAAAAGTAAGGCCTAGCCGGCGAGGTGAAAGCTAGCTTCAAGTAGCAAACCAAACTGATTGCAATACAGTTGGCAGAACGAATAAACATGCATTTAACAGTAAGCAAGATTAGCTGAAAATATAACTTCAGCTATCTAAATTTTCACCTTTACCCGCGCCCCCACCATTTCGCGTACAGCACGTTCTATAGCAGCCTGGTCGAAACCAGCTTCCTTGTGAAGCTCCTCCTGGGAACCGTGTTCAAATATCTTGTCGGGCATGCCAAGGCGTTTCACCTGGGCGGTATAGCCATTGTCAACCATAAACTCCAGCACCGCACTTCCGAAGCCACCTTGCAGGCAGCCATCTTCCACGGTAACAACTTTATCGTATTTGCTGAAGATGTGGTGCAGCAGTTCCTCGTCCAATGGTTTGGCAAAACGCATGTCGTAGTGCCCAGGCGTAATGCCTTCAAAGCTTAATTTCTGACAAACCTCCACTGCGTAATTACCAATGTGTCCAAAGGTTAGCAGAGCTACTTCCTCCCCCTCCTGCACCGTACGGCCTTTGCCGATCTCGATCAGTTCCAGTGGTGTACGCCACTGCGGCATCACCCCTTCGCCACGTGGGTAGCGTATGGTAAATGGTCCTGCACCATCCTGAGAGGCTGTAAACATGATGTTTCGCAGTTCCTGCTCATTCATAGGAGCCGACACCACCATGTTTGGGATGCAGCGCATATAGGCTATATCGTAAGCACCGTGGTGCGTAGGGCCATCGGCACCGGCAAAGCCTGCTCTGTCGAGGCAGAAGACTACCGGCAGATTCTGCAGACACACATCGTGCACTACCTGGTCGTAACCGCGCTGCATAAAGGTGCTGTAAATGTTACAGAACGGAATAAGCCCCTGTGTTGCCAGTCCGGCAGAGAACGTTACCGCGTGCTGTTCGGCAATGCCCACGTCAAAAGCGCGATCTGGCATGGCCTTCATCATAATATTAAGCGAGCAACCAGATGGCATGGCAGGAGTTACGCCCATTATTTTTGCGTTCTGCTCAGCCAGCTCCACCAGCGTATGCCCAAACACATCCTGGTACTTAGGTGCCTGCGGCGTGTCGTAATGCTTTTTATAGATTTCGCCGGTAATTTTATCGAACAGGCCAGGCGCGTGCCATTTGGTCTGCTCTTTCTCGGCCTGTGCAAATCCTTTGCCTTTGGTGGTCAGAACGTGCAGTATTTTTGGACCCGGAATATGTTTCAGATCATTCAGCACCGACGTCATATGATGAATGTCATGACCGTCTATCGGGCCGAAATAGCGGAAATTCATGCCCTCAAACAGGTTACTTTGTTTCATGAGAGCCGCTTTTACGCCACTTTCTACTTTAGATAATATTTGCTGGGCATTGGGGCCAAACTTGCTGATTTTGCCTAATAAGTTCCAGATCTCATCGCGCATCTTGTTATAAGTGCGGGAGGTGGTAATATCGGTCAGGTACTCGCGGAGGGCACCTACATTCGGGTCTATGCTCATGCAGTTGTCGTTGAGCACGACCAGCAGGTTGGCATTGGCAACGCCGGCATGGTTCAGAGCTTCAAAAGCCATTCCACCCGTCATGGCACCATCGCCTATCACGGCAATGTGCTGTCGCTTATTTTCTTTTTTGTACTGCGAGGCTACTGCCATGCCTAAGGCAGCTGAAATAGAGGTGCTGGAGTGTCCTACACCAAAAGCATCGTAGTCACTTTCTTTGCGTTTCGGAAAACCGGAAAGGCCGCCGTATTTGCGGTTGGTATGAAAAATATCCCTTCGGCCGGTTAATATTTTATGGCCGTAAGCCTGGTGGCCTACATCCCACACCAGCTGGTCGTAAGGCGTATTAAAAACATAATGGAGTGCTGTTGTGAGTTCTACCACACCCAGGCTGGCACCAAAATGCCCGCCATGAATCGATACTACGTCAATAATGTATTGCCGCAGCTCCTGACACACTTGCAACAATTGCTCTTCCTTCAGTTTCCGGAGGTCGGCAGGTTTGTCTATGGAGGCAAGCAGCTCTCCTGGTTTAAGAATCATAGAATTGTCTTTATAGACTTCTAACAATTTATTGCAGCAAAAGTTTGCTTTGCGTAAGTCTCATTTCAATGCCCGAAAGAATTTATACATAAACAGAAACATTAATTTCGGGTACTCTTTATAGCCAAAATGTAAAGTTAAATAAAATTAACTATATGACCGCTCCAAAACTATCTTTCCTCCTGCGCTTTGCCAGCCAACATAGTACCATTCAATAGTTTTAGGCTAACAAATGTTTTTGTATACAGGGCTTAGGGTCAAATAGTTTAAAACTGAATTTTAAAAGAACAGCTGTTGTTGCCGGGCGAGGGTGCTTTCCTTATCCTGAAAATACTTATTTTTGTGTGAAGTGAAGCATGTTACGCTTAAATTATAGCTATATAGGTGAGTTTCGAGATTAAATTACCGTTGTTTGAGGGGCCGTTCGACCTGTTGCTCTTTTTTATTGAACGCGATGAACTAGACATTCATGACATTCCTATTTTCCAGATTACAAACGAGTTTGTGGGTTACATCCGGCAGCTGGAGAAACTGAACATCGAGGTCGCCAGCGATTTTATCCTGACGGCTGCCACCCTTATGCGCATAAAAGCCAAGATGCTGCTGCCCCGCACCGAGAAAGACGAGGAAGGCAACGAAATTGACCCACGCCAGGAACTGGTGCAGCACCTGCTCGAGTACAAGCGGTTTAAAGATATTATACCTGACCTCAGCACTATGGAGGAGCAACGGCTGGCACAGGAGAACCGCGGCAACATACACCAGGAACTCCAGCAAATCGCCAACGCCAACCACTTCGAGTACGAGTTGCAGGACCTGAGCCTCTACAAAATTATGCGCGTGTTCGACAAGGTAATGCGCCGCTTCGAAGAGGAGCAGAACCACCCCCGGCACACGGTTATTACCTACCCCTACACCATCGAAGATCAGAAAGAGTATATTCTGAAAGCCATTAAAGCAAAATATCGGATGACTTTTTCGGAGGTTATTTCGGCTTTCCCTGACAAGATCGGGATGATTTTTAACTTCCTGGCCATACTGGAAATGCTGCAACTCAACCAGATAGATATTGAAGTAGGCGATGGCTTTAACGATTTTGTGTTAAGGGTAGCAGAGGGAGACGCTAACCAGGTAACAGAACTGCGTTAGTAGGAACACGTTATACAGGTAAACTGCCAGCGAAGCAGTATTTAGCTTATCAGAATCTTTTAGTTTCTTTGCCTGCCACTTGCGAAACAGCTGCTATTGGAGGCAGGTGACCACAACACCTACATGGACCAGAATAAAAAGACAATACTGAAGAGTTTTAGCCCTGTAAAAGTCCTGATCCCGGTGCTGCTGGGGCTTGGAGCTACGGCCTGGCTTTTTATAAAGGACGACCGCCTGAGTGAGCTAAAAGGCATTACCCAAGCTCACCTGGGATGGCTATTTGCCGCTGTACTGGTGCTTATTATCCGCGACCTGGGCTACATGTACCGCATCAGGAGCCTTACCGATAAGTTTCTGACCTGGCGCAACAGCCTCGATGTAATTATGCTCTGGGAATTTGCATCGGCTATTACGCCTTCGGTGGTGGGTGGTACTGCCGTAGCTACCATTATCCTGAACAAAGAAGGCATACCGCTGGGCAAGTCGCTGGCCTATGTTATGTTCACGGCTGTGCTCGATAATATGTTTTTTATACTGGCGGCCCCGTTGGTGCTACTGGCTACACAAGGGCAGGTTTTCCCCACCTTCGACCTGGATCCTTCTTTTGTAGCTAACCTGCAAGTGGCGTTTTATGTAAGCTACATGCTTATTGCTGTGTATACGTTTCTCATGATATATGCGCTTTTCGTAAGGCCGCGAGCGTTTAAATGGCTGCTGTTAAAGGTTACTTCCTGGGGTTTTCTGCGCAGGTGGCGGGTTGGTGCTTTTCAGCATGGCAACGAAATTATGTGGGCATCGCAGCAACTCAAAGGCAAAGATTTCAACTACTGGGCCCGTGCCATTATCTCTACGATATTTGTGTGGAGCGCCCGTTATTTCCTGCTCAACTGCCTGATAGCTGCCTTTACCGATGTTACCTTCGGCGAGCACATGCTGATTATATCGCGCAACCTTATTTTCTGGATCGTGATGCTGGTGGCTATTACTCCTGGTGGCGCAGGCATTGTAGAGATGGCTTTCCCGAGTTTTTTCGGCAGCTTTCTGGGCAGCTTCAGTACTATTGTAGTGGTGCTCTACCGTTTAATAACATACTACCCATACCTGCTGCTAGGTTCTGTGTTCCTGCCAAGGTGGGTGGCAAAAGTGTTCGGAAGGCCGGCTGCGGAAAAGGAACTGCGCCGCTAAGCGCTATATCGGGGCTGGGAGGCAGTTAAATTTTTCTAATGAAATAGCCCTTCCGGAAGCTTTTTAACTGTATTAGATGCCAGACCTCAGGCATGTCTGAGAAAGAGATTGTTGATAGTTCATCTGCTTTGCCCAGACACTCGCAGGAGCTGCGCACGCTACGAGGTCTTAGCGCTCCTTTATAAACCAACCATTTAACAAGTAAGCCATTAAACTAATTTAAGCAGCAATTATTCTAATGAAAATGGCCTTCCAATGGTTTTTTTGATGCAAAGAGCCAAGGCTATTTTTGAAATATCTAAACTCAGAAAGCGAAGCATGAAAGTAGCTATAGTTGGTGGTGGAATAGGTGGTTTGTGCACTGGCATTGCGCTGCAACAAATGGGCATAGAGGCAACAGTCTACGAGGCTGCTCCTGAACTGAAACCAGTTGGTGCAGGTGTAGGCCTGGCTGCCAATGCCATACAGGCGCTGACCAGGCTAGGCGTGGCAGAAAAAGTGGTGGCTCGCGGCAAGCAACTACAGGCACTGACTATTCTGGACGAGCGTGGCAACGTAATCAGCGATATGGACACGCGCCCGCTCAGCAGCAAATACGGCATCAACAACTTTGTAATACACCGCGCCGACCTGCACGATGTGCTGCACCAGCACCTGCAGCCCGATACGCTTTCCCTGAACAAGCGCTGCCAGCACATAAAGCAGCAGGGCGAGCAGGTACACGTAACTTTCACCGATGGCACCCAAACCACCACCGATCTGCTGATTGCAGCAGATGGTATAAGCTCGGTGGTGCGGCGGCAACTGTTGCCACAGAGCCAGCCGCGCTATGCCGGCTACACTTGCTGGCGCGGCATTGTCGAGAACCCTGGCGTGCAGATAAACAACATGATCTCTGCCGAAACCTGGGCACCGCAAGGGCGGGTAG
Organism: Pontibacter qinzhouensis; assembly: GCF_008017455.1. Lineage (GTDB taxonomy): Bacteria > Bacteroidota > Bacteroidia > Cytophagales > Hymenobacteraceae > Pontibacter > Pontibacter qinzhouensis. The sequence goes on from NZ_VRTY01000034.1 coordinate 50,205, forward strand.
GCATTGCGCCGCTGCAGGGCAATACGATTTACTGGTACGCCTGCCTTAATGCGCCTGCACAGGATGAACGCATGCGCCTGATGACACCGCAGCAGCTGGCAGAGCATTTCCATAACTTGCCGCCCGCCGTACCCGCCATACTGGCGGCCACCAAACCCGGGCAACTCATCTGGGGAGATATTGCCGACCTGAAGCCGCTGAAGCAGTTTGTATACGGCCGTATTGTGTTACTTGGCGATGCTGCTCATGCTACCACACCCAACATGGGGCAGGGTGCGTGCCAGGCCATAGAAGATGCTGTGGTGCTGGGGCAGTGCCTGCAGCAGGAGCAGGATGTAGCGGTTGCTTTAGAAAAAAATTACCAAAAGCGCAGAGTAGCACGCACAGCAAAGGTTATCAGGCTTTCGCGCTTGTTAGGGGAAGTATCGCAGTGGGAGAATCCGTTGCTTTATCGCAGCCGCAATGCGCTGTTCCGGCTCACGCCAAAAGCAATGACGCAACGCCAGATGGAATGGCTATATGAGGTTGATTTTTGAGAAGCCGTGCTAGTTATGACATCACGAATCATTTGCCAGGTTAATCCCTCAATTATTCTAATAAAAACAGCCTTCCGGAGCCAAATTAGGTGTAAATGGCTTTGGTGCCGAACCCGGCAGATTAACCTTTACTGAGCGCCAGCTATTGTTTACATTCTGACTCCTATTTCAAAAATAAGCAGCCCATAATTATCTGTCCGGTAGTTTTTCAAATCACCTCTTATTCTATTTATAAGGCCGTGTTCATACCTAAGATTAAACAGCGTTGCCTGAGCCTTGTAAGAAAGTTCTAGTGGTAGTATAGGCACAAGTGGCTTATAATGCCGGTTCCGCCTGATCGATTTATCCGAATGTTCTGTTTCGGGCAGGCGTGACAGGGAAAAAAGCATAACTTGCGCTCCAAGGCCTGTGCCTACAGAGAATTTTTCTGCGAAAGCGTAATGAGCAGTACCTGTCGCCCCTATTGTGAAGTCTGAAGAACTTGCCAGGAACGGTTCGCGCGGGTTATTGTTCTCATCTATTAAGATCATGGGCTCATCCCAGTAGGTATACCTGGAGAGGTTTGCCTGCCCTTTCAGTTTCAGGTTACGGATTGTGGTTGGCTTAAATATTGTAAAGCCAGCACCCATGCCCCCAATCAGCAATTTAGGATCTGTCTCTTTGTCGTACCATAAAATGGGAAATACACCCTTGTCAGGATTCTGAACCGGCAGATATAAGTTGCCGTTTAAGGTTATAAAATACTCTTTATCAGAATTTTGACAAAATGAAGGCGCTGAAATTGCCAGCAGCAAAAACAGCGTCAGGTAGCATGTCAGCTTCATAGTTTCAAAAAAGCACGCGTGGCGACTATTTTATCTGCTTTCAGTATTACCTGATACTTCCCAACTGGCTGATCACTTAAGTCAAGTTGAAAGTTGTTAGATCCGGTGGTAATGTTCCGTTCCAGCATCACCTTCCCCTTTGTATCAAATACCTGCAGCACGTAAGGCTTGTTCTCGCTGTTGTCTACTATAATCTGCGTAGTATAGAAAGCCGGATTCGGGAATACCTGCAGTACATGAGAAGTGATTGGCTCTATGTCAGGTTTGTCGTTGCAACTTATAAAACAGATACAAGCCAGAATTAAGGCTGAGATATACTTTGTCATGGTGCCTTTAGAGCTTCGCCAAATTAAAAATTAGAAATGTTGGATAATGTGCTTTCATAGCCCTTATTAAGACATTTTTACCCGTTTTTCATTTGCGGGTTGCTGATTTATTACGACAGCTTTAGTTTGCTATTTGAATAAGGTTTATAAATTTAGCAATATTGATTATTTGTCAGCTATGAAATCAAGGCACAGATTTAAATATTTTTTACCACAAAACCTTAATTAGCCCGCTTCAGGTACCGGAACAACTCACTGTCGGTAGACACGACGATGCTGGTCTTCTCGTCGAAAGATTTTTCGAGCGTTTCCATCGATTTCAGGAAATTATAGAGCTCTTTTGTCTGGGTATTGCGGTTGTAAGCTGCGGCATAAATAGAGGTAGCCTCCGCATCTGCTTTACCCCTGATCTGCTCAGACTCCCGAACCGCCTCCGACTTGATCTTGGCCAGGTCGCGTTCTTTGTTGCCTTGTATTTTCCGGGCTTCGCCCTGGCCTTCGGAGCGGAACTGGTCTGCAATACGGTCGCGCTCACTTTTCATGCGGTCGTATACCCGGTTGCGCACCTCATCTACATAATTCATGCGCTTAAACCTGAAGTCCAGAATCCTGATGCCCAGGTCTGCTGTTCGCTCATTGGCTCTTTTTAAGATCAGGGCCTCAATTTTTTCTCTGCCTACCGTTATTTTTTCCAGTACCTCAAGGTCTTCCATGTAATCTTCAGATACCTCTGGCTCACGGTTAGTAGAGCGCACGATGTCCAGCAGTTCGTGGCTGGCTATGGCGTTTCTGGTTTCACCGTCCAGAATATCGTCGAGCCTGGACTGGCCGGAGCGCTCATCGCGGAGGCGGATAAAAAACTGCAGCGGATTGGTGATCTGCCAGCGGGCGTAGGTGTCTACAAATATAAATTTCTTGTCTTTGGTTGGTACCTGGTTGGCATCGCCGTCCCACTCTAAAAAGCGCTTATCGAAGAACTGCACCTTCTGCACAACCGGTACCCGGAAGTTGAGACCCGGCTTTGTGCGAGGCTCGCCCACAGGCTTGCCGAATTGCGTTACAATAGCCTGCTGTGTTTCATCCAAAACAAAAACACTGCTGAAAGCTAAGGTCACCACTACAAGGGCTACTACAAGATATATGATTCTGGAAGTTCTCATGGGTTACTTTTGGGTTGCTGTTGGTCGAGGTTTAATAAGGGGAGCACGTTGTTGCCCCGTTCGTCCACAATTACTTTGGTGCCTATTTTGGGCAGGATTCTTTCCATGGTTTCGAGGTAGATGCGTTTTTTGGTTACCTCGGGCGCTTTGGCGTATTCCTGGTACAGGGAGGTGAAGCGATCGGCCTCGCCGGTGGCTCCGTTTATCCTGGTAAGCGCATAGGCCTCTGCCAATTGAACCGTTTCATCGGCCTCGCCACGCGCACGCGGAATAATGCGGTTATAATCGGCCTCGGCCTGGTTAATGAGTGTTTCGCGCTCTTGCTGGGCCTGGTTTACGGCATTGAACGACGGTTTTACCGGTTCAGGCGGATTCACATCCTGCAGCACGACCTGGTCTATCCGGATGCCGTTCTCATATTCTTCGCACATTTTCTGGAGCAGCACTTCCACACTGGTGGCCACTTCCTGGCGGCCTACCGTCAGGACCTCGTTCACGGTGCGGTCGCCTACGATTTTGCGCATTGCAGACTCCGACATGTCGTGGAGAGCTTTTTCGGCATCTCGTACCCGGAACAGGTAATAGTACGAGTTCACGATGCGGTACTGCACCACCCACTCTACATTGGCCAGGTTCAGGTCGCCGGTCAGCATCAGCGATTCGTCTGCAAAATTCTCGCTTGAGTATCGGGTGTTGTTGCCCGTATTAGCCGTTCGGAAGCCGAACTCCTGCTTCAGCTGCCGTTGCACCGGTATTTTGTACATTCTTTCAATCCCAAACGGAAGAATAAAACTCAGCCCTGGCTCCACGGTTCGGTTATACTGGCCCACATAGAGCACCACGCCTTCTTCTTCGGGGCCAATAGTCTTCACCGAGGTGAGTATCAAAATCAGCAGAAAGAGACCAAGCAGCACCTTCCGAAAATGTTTCTGAAAGAGATACAGGTAATATTGAAATTTGTAATTTTCTTCGAACATAAGGCTACAGACTCAATTACTGAACTATTTAAGGATTTATTCTAATATAGTGCTAAAGTCTAACTTATGCTAAGAATAAATAAATAATGTGCCGCAGCCTTAAAGAAGTAGCATCTGCAAAGGTCAGTAATAACCCCATAGCATGCGCAGCTCATGCACCTGCCCAAACAAAAAAGATAAAAATCTGATTTAGTGAAAGTTTCGGACCAAAATAAATAGAGTAATAGCTTGCACCCTTGACCGTAAAACCCAGAAAACCTTCTGAAGGCTATTTTCATTCGAATAATTCGAATCCTGCATTAGACGTGGAGGCAGTCAACTTGTATAATTTTAAGGCTTAGTTTATGACTCACCTTACTACTTCTGCTGTTCTGTTTGTTCTAGCCGAATAATATGTAGGTGTTGTTACTAACTACACCAGGTTTAGAGATAACAATGAAGACCTTCAGTTGAGGCAATGACAGTAGTGGCAGAACATGCGCGTAAAAGAGAAGCAAATTTAAACCCTTTGGCTAGAAATCCGGAGTGAGGAAATCCTGAAAATCAACTTGCTCAATATAAGGGTCAACTACGGCAACAGCGTTAGCAGATTTTTTGAATGTGCTGATAACCTGTGCTGCTTTACCCGCCCATAGCTCCACAAACACACCATTTAGCGAGTACAGCGTTACCTGCCACTCCTTATATTGCCGCCGGCCCAGCACAATGCCGTCTTTCGCTAAAGATTCTGTCTGGCTCCGCAACGGAAGCCTTTCAAACATTGAATATTCCAAAGTGCTCAGGTTGATTTGTTTTTTATTGATGAAGTATGGCAGCTACGAATTAGTTTCATTTTAAGCTTATTTGCGAACCAAGTACCTGCCAAGGAGTTCTGTCGGATATAGTAACCGGTTCAGTATTGGCCACTAAATTATTCTAATGAAAACAGCCTCCAGAAGATTTTGCATCCGAATTCTGCCAAGGGTCCACCCGATATGTTTTAGCGAAATGTACTTAGTAAGTGCTGGTTTTGCTGCAAATACGTCGCATCTGGTCTTTTAGCCTGCTCTAATAAGAAAGCTAAAAGACCAGATGCCTGCCTGAAGCTCCTGCTGCACCAAAGCTGCTTTGCTTTTTGTTACAGTAATACCAACAGTTAACTTACCGCTTGCTTTTTAGGTTTCAGGCTACTTGCCAGGGCCACTACTTTAGCAATAACAGCACCTATTACCAAACCTGCAATAGCACAAGCCAGTGCTTTGGCAAGCCAGGCCAGAATTGGTACATTTTCCAGGGCATGCTCCAGGTTATGCAGCGCGTGGCTTGTAAAAGGAATGCCATGTGCAATAATCTCTGCTCCTACCCATAACATGGCAACCGTTCCGATATACCCGAGTGCCTGTAAGAAACCAGGCATAACCTTCACCATGCCTTGGCCAAACTTCCTGACTTGCGGATGGTTATTTTCTTTGGCCATGTGCATGCCAATATCATCGGCTTTTACAATGAGCCCAACAAACCCGTAAACGGCGAAGGTAATAAATATGGCTACAGCCAGCATAACGGCTATTTGGGTCGTTAATTCTTTGTCGGCTACCGTAGAGTAAGTAATGGCTACAATTTCCGCAGAAAGAATCAGATCGGTACGGACTGCTCCTTTTACACGTGTTTTCTCTAATTCATCCGGTGTAATTACCTCTACTTCTTCGCCTGCTTGGTGTGGGTCATCTGTGTGATGTTTGCTAAACATGGAATGTACTTTTTCGTAGCCCTCGAAGCACAGAAAAGCACCTCCTACCATTAATATGGGGCTTATGGCCCATGGCGCGAAGAACCCGAGCAGAAGGGCCGCCGGGCTTAGCAACAGCACCTTGTTTAGCAGCGACTTTTTTGCGATCTGGTATATAATCGAGAGTTCCCGC
>NZ_VRTY01000035.1 GCF_008017455.1 Pontibacter qinzhouensis
TAAAGTTTGGTAGCTTTACCCCTTAACAAACCTGGATGGCTTCATAGTTTTATAATCGCAACTCGAGTTAAATAGTTTTTGCCGTTAAAGCTGGCTTCCACCCCGTGGCCAGTAATGCTGGTAAAACTGTCTGGCTGTTGTGCCTTTAGCCCCTGCTCCTTGTAATGCGTATAAATGGCCTGCGCCACCGGGTGCTCCGACTGCGCCTCCATCGAGAAGAACAACTGCTCCAGCGCAGGTTTGTCTCCTACTCCGCCAGCCCAACTTACATCAGTTACGGCAGGCTTACCTACTGTTATAGTACCTGTCTTGTCGAGCAGGACCGCGTTTACATGCTGCGCTTTTTCCAGGCTCACTGCGTCTTTTACCAGAATACCATTCTCCGCCCCTCTTCCTACACCTACCATAATCGCTGTAGGGGTTGCCAACCCAAGCGCACAGGGGCAGGCAATTACCAGTACCGAGATCATAGAAACCAACCCTTCAGACCAGTAGCTTTGGCCACCAAATACCAGCCAGGCAACTAAGGTCAAAACGGCAATCAGGAGTACCACCGGCACAAAAATGCCCGCAATTTTATCGACCAGCTTTTGCACCGGCGCCTTGCTTCCCTGGGCCTCCTGCACCATCCTGATGATATGGGCCAATATAGTCTCGCTGCCAGTTCTGCGCGCCAGCAGTTGCAGGCTGCCTTTCTGGTTTATTGTACCGGCAAAAACCTGATCGCCCTTTTGTTTCTGTACCGGCAGTGGCTCTCCACTAAGCATGCTCTCCTCAATATAAGAGGCACCTGCCACTACTTCGCCATCTACAGGCACACGGTCACCGGGCAAAAGCACCACTAGGTCGCCAGGTTGTACTTGCTCCAGCGGCACCTCCTGCTCCACTTCATTTCTTATAATGCGCACTACCTTAGGCTGTAGCCCCATCAGCTTTTTAATGGCTGTCGCACTTCTCCCTTTCGCCCGCTCCTCTAAAAACTTTCCCAGCAGAATAAAAGCTATAATTACGGCTACTGCTTCATAATAAACATGGGGCATTAGGCCACGGTTCAGGAAAAAAGAAGGGTATATGGTATTAAACAAGCTGAACGCAAAGGCAATACCTGTACTCAGCGCCACCAGGGTATCCATGTTGGCGCGCCAATGTTTCGCCTGCTTTACTGCACCGGTGTAAAAATGTCGGCCAGCCCATACTACTATAGGCAAGGTTAGCAGCAGCATAGCCCAGTTCCCCCAGCTAAAGCTACCATGAAAGAACATGCCCAAAATGAAAACAGGCACTGCCAGCATGCCAGCTACAACAGTTTTAATCCTGAGCTGGTGCAGTGAGGCAACTTCTCGTTGCTCCAGTTCCTGCTCAGTTTGCTCCTCCACCAGGAGTTCGAACCCTATTTCGTGTACTGTCTCCTTTAACTGCAGCGGTTTTATAATAGTGGGTTCATAGGCCACCTGCACCGTTTTACCGGCAAAATTCACGTTTGCTTCCTGCACACCTGCCGTAGCCCGCAGCATACTTTCTATACTCGAGGCACAGGAGGCGCAGGTCATTCCCTCAACCGGAAAAGTTTTCTTTTCTAATTTTGTATCTATTCTGGCTTCCATCTCGTCTTTGTTATGAATCGTACAAAATTAAAATACTTTGAAGCCTGGTTCGTTACAGTTTTACTGCTATCATTTGCAGATTTTTCGGAACAGGTATCGAGTACCTACTTGCTCCTGCCCCCTCTCCTACCAGAAAACAAACTTCTTACCTATTTCCTGAATAACTATTTTAGAAGCTAGCTGCAAAGCAGCTTAAGGTCATAAAAACCTTTAAGCCGCAGTAACTTATAGGTTTTGGCTGGCGTCGTTGCCTGTTTTACTAAATCAGTTAAAGGATAATTCTTTTATATAATTAAACAAATTTGCAATTGCAGCCCATAATTTATATATAAATTTGCGCCACTTTAATTTTGCCTGAAATTAGGCTGGAGTGTATTCTCGTATGAAGTTTACAAATAATAGATTTAATATATTAACCCATAGTAGCCGGACGGTGAAGTATGTGGTTATCGCTTTTTCGCTCTTACTGGCTGTACTGCTCACCGTTAGTGCCTTGTCGTTTTTCGGGGCGAGGCAGGTGCGCGGAAATTACAATAATATTGTTTCGGATGCCATGCTGAAGCTGGAGCTGGTGAATAACCTGCATGAAAACGAAGATGCCATGTACACTTCTGTACTGGGCTTTATTTCGACTCCGGACCTTAACCTGAAATCGCTTTACGAAAACCGGATCAGGGAGCGAAATATTAAAAACGCAGCCACCATAGAACAACTCCGCCAGTTGCTGCACAACGATGGCCGCCTTATTATTTTAGAAGAGTTTGTAAAAGAGCGGGAGGCCTATAGCCTGCATGTGGAGAAGATATTGGAAATGAGCAAACAGGGACGCTACACCAGGTCCGAACTTATAAGCGCCCATACACTGGCTCCTGTGTCGCGCACGCACCAGCGGCTGCTGCACCAGCTAAACCACAGCATCAGGGAAACTACCCGCGAGAACTCCGAAAAAGCCGTTACTAGCATTACCGATACCATCCGGAGTTTTAACTTTTTGCTGGTGGTAGCCTTTTTTATTGCGATCGGGGCAGGCTCCATGATTTTAATTACCATAAACAGGCTGAGGCGCGACAACCTGGTGCTGAACAACGAAATACAGGAACGGCAGCAACTGGAGCTGGCACTTACCGAACATAAACGCCAGTACAAGAACCTCTTCGATTACAACCCGGTTCCCCTTTGGGTATTCGACCAGGAGTCGTTTCAGTTTCTGGAGGTAAACGAGGCGGCCCTACGGGAGTATGGGTATACGCGGGACGAATTTCTTTCCAAAACAATTTTTGACATTCGGCCTGAAGAAGAATTCAGCCTGCTCAGGAACGAATTGACAAGTGCAGACCGATGGGGAATAACAGTTAACAGTGGCTACCACAAGCGCCACGACGGCACCTTGTTTACAGCCGAAACCCGTTCGCATGCTTTGCCCCTGACCGAGAACAGGCACCCACGGCTGGTAGTTGCCATTAATGTGGAAGACCGGCAGCGTGCCGTAAGGCAGCTCGAACGAAGTGAACAGCAGATGCGGGAGGTCAGCTCCAGCATTCCGGGTGCTGTGTTCCAATTTCAGATGAACGACCAGCACCAGATCAGGATTTCGTTTTTAAGCGAAGGCATACAGGAGTTATATGGTATAGCATCGGCCTCTTTTACCGATAACCCCGAAAAACTGTTTGTGCCTGTACACCCCGACGATCGGTACCGAATGCGACGCATTACCTTATGCTCTTTTCAGCAGCTAAAGCCCTGGGAGGTGGAGTACCGCATTTGGGAGCCGGTTCAGAACAAATGGCGCTGGATTAGGGGGCATGGTTTGCCGAGCCAAAAGAATAACGGCCCTATAACCTGGAATGGCACTCTGATTGACATTACAAAGCAGAAAGAGGCACAGGAACAGCTGTTGAACAGCGAGGCCAACCTGCGTGCCCTGTTAAACAGTTCTCCGCAGGCTATTTACCTGCTCAACGCCGACCTGCAAGTGTTGTCGTTTAACAAAGTGGCTGCTGCACAGGTTAAAACACACCTACTCAAGGACCTGAAGGCAGGCCAGAACATAATAGAGTATATAGAAGAAAGCGCTACTACCACCATAGTAGAAAACCACCAGCGTGCCATGCAGGGCGCAACCATTATTTATGAAACCGGCCGTGGCGATTTCTGGCACGAAATAGCCTTCAGGCCTATATTAGGTCCGGAGAATAAAACACTGGCGGTTGCCTTTAGTATACTTGATATTTCGGAGCGTAAGCAGGCCATAGAAACAATTAAGCGCAGCGAGCAGCAGTTGGCGCGGGCACAACAACTGGCGCACCTGGGTAACTGGGAGTACGACCTGAAGCGCGACCTGCTCTCCTGCTCCGAAGGCGTTTACGCCATATTCGGGCTGGAGAAGGATGTGTTCCGCCCTACCCTCCAAAACTTCTCCGAGCTAATACACCCCGATGACCTGGGCTGGATGGTGGCACAGGTACAGGAGGCCATCACTAGCAAAACGATGCTGACAGGGGAACACCGCATTTTAAGACAGGACGGTACGGAGCGCCACGTAATCGAGATTGCGGAAATAGTGTATGACGAAGACGAAGAGCCGGTTAAAATTTCGGGCTCTGTACAGGATATAACCGAACGGAAGGAAACCGAGCGGAAAGCCACCGAAGCACGCAACCTGCTACAGTCTACGCTCGAGAACATTCCGGAAGTTATTTTCTCGACGGATGCCGAGTTCAGAATGACCTACGTAAGCCCGCAGTGCCTGGAACTAACAGGTTATAAAGAAAACTATTTGCTGCAGCACGCACACAAATGGCTCGAAATAACACTGGAAGAAGACCGCGATATGCTGCTGGACCAGACGCTACTCTACCTCAAAGATGGCCAGCGCCAGCATTGCGAAGTACGGATTATCAGCAGAAACATGGCGCAGAAATGGATCCTGCTCCGGCTTTCGCCCTTGTTCGATGAAGCTGGCCAGCTCCTGCGCATTGATGGGTCTGCCTCCGACATGACACAGTACAAAGCCGCTGAGGCCCGGCGAAATGAGCTAACCGAGCAGTTACTCAAGCAAAACCAGAACCTGCAGCAGTTCGCCTACATCGTGTCGCATAATTTAAGGGCACCTATTGCAAACATTTTGGGTCTTACGTCTGTTTACAATAGGTCGCTGCCCGAATCGCCGATGAATACCAAAATAATAGATAACCTCATAAAATCTGCCAGGTCCCTCGACAGCGTCATCAGAGACTTAAACGACATCCTCACAATCAGAAGTGAAATAAACAAAGTTCAGGAGAAAATTGCCTTTGCCGCACTGTTGGAGCAGATACTGGCGATTTTAACAGATGAAGTAACAGCCGAAGATGTACAGGTAGAGGCCGATTTTGACGAAGTACCAGAGGTATTTACAATCAGAAGTTTTATATATAGCATAATGTATAATCTGGTGGCAAATGCCATCAAGTATAAATCTCCTGATAGAAAATTGCTGTTACAACTACGTAGTTATAAAGTTCCTAATTATATTTGCCTAAGTATTACTGACAATGGCTTGGGGATAGACTTAAAGAAGAACAAAGACAAGATTTTTGGCTTATATAAACGTTTCCACCCACACACCGAAGGGAAAGGCATAGGGCTTCATCTTGTAAAAACGCAGGCCGAGTTACTTGGAGGAGGCGTAGAGGTTGAGAGCAATGCCGGTTCCGGAACAAATTTTATCGTGTTTTTAAAAAATTATACATAATTGATGGGAACCTTGAAAAAAGTGGTACTAATTGACGATGATCAGGTTAATAACTTTGTGTGTGAGAGTATAATTAAAAATGAAAATTTTGCAGACGAAGTCATTAGCTTCGAGTGGGCGGAAGATGCCCTGGTTTTTTTAAAAGAAATAACAGATAAAGATCCTGCCGGCTTTCCGGAGCTTATTTTTTTAGATATAAATATGCCCGGCATGGATGGTTGGTCATTTATTGAAGAATACCGGAAACTACCCACAGAGGCCACTGCTCTATGTAACCTGTTTATGCTCTCGTCGGCTGTAGATCGGAAAGATATTATTTCTGCCAAAAGCCACAGCGAAGTGAAAGACTTTTTCTCTAAACCTCTTTCACCAGAAATCCTTGGTTTTATTAAAGAAGAGTTCATTTCTGCTTAAACTAAAACATGTTACATAAAAATGCCCGATGCTGTACAACATCGGGCATTTTTGTTACCACAACTTATTACATACCCTTGGCACCTAATAACCATTTTAGCTTCTGAAGGGCTTTTTTATTTGAATAATTCTGTCCCAAACATCAAGAAAATTAGATTTAATGCACTGATGCTTTCTGCTCATCTGTTTTATTCAGTGGTCTTTTTTCCTCCTTCTCAAATCCGTTTTTAAAGATAGCCTTTAGAATATAGCTTTTCAGCCTGAAAGGGAGCAGCGGAATTAGAGACAAAATAAACTTATTTTTCCAGCCAGGTATAATAACCCGTTTCCGTTTAAAAAGTCCGTCGATGGCCACTTTAGCTACTACCTCCGGCGACAGCGAGAGCAGATCGCTGTTCTGGCTCAGGAGCAGCTGGTTCCGCTTTTTAACTGTTTCGGTCAAGGTTGGCCCCGGACAGAGGCAGCTTACGTGCACCCCATACTGGTCGAGCTCGCTGTGCAAGGCTTTTGAGAAGGTGAGCACAAAGCTTTTGGAGGCAGAATAAACACTTTTATAAGGAATCGGGAGGAAGGAAACAAAGCTACCCACATTCAGAACGTACGATTCGCGGTGCTCTCTTAGTTTTGGCAAAAAGATGTTGGTCATTAGAACAACCACTTCTGCGTTCAGGCGCACAATGTTCAAATATGTTTCCGGCTCGGTAGAGGAGAACGGGCTGTAGTTGCCCATTCCGGCGTTATTTATGAGCACATCTATGGCAAGTTCCTGCCGGCAGCACCAATCGTAGAGTTCGTTTACAGCATGGGGTTGAATAAGGTTCAGTTCTACTGTTCTTACATCAACTTCGTAGTGTTGTTGCAGGGTTTTGCCTACCTCGTGCAGGCCAGATTCGGGAAGCGATACGAGTATCAGGTTTTGTTTTCTTTTGGCACATTCTTCGGCAATTGCCTTGCCAATTCCTGTACTTGCACCAGTTACTAAGGAGTATCTCTTCGCTTCAATCATTCTTTAATATAATCTATTGTCTTTTTTAAACCCACAGCTAGTGGAGTTATTGTGTATTGCAGTTCTTTCTGTGCCTTTTGGCTCGAAACGCACCAGTTGTTTAAGTACTTCTGAAGCCATTTTGGTGTAAGCAATGGTTTGGAGTTTGTGAGCTTTGCCCCTGCTACCAACAGCTGACTTACCACATGCAACAGTTTTGCAGGTACCTTGTAAAGCCGGTGGTGCTGTCCCGTTACCTGTGCAACCGAATCAAACAACTCTTTATACGAGATATTGTGCCCTCCCAGCAAATAATTATGTCCGCTTTTGCCCAAAGCTATCGCATTTATATGAGCGGATACGATGTCTTCGGTAAAGCAGTAATTGCCGATGCTCTGACCGTTGCCTGGCAAAAATCGCCATTTTCCTTTCATATACAAACTGATAAGTTTGTTAACGGCATTACTTTCGCTCTCTTTGCCGGGCCCGTAAACGCGAGTTGGGTTCAAGATTATAACCTCTAAGCCTTTGGGCACATAGGTTTTAAGGAGTTTTTCGGCCTCTGCTTTGGTGGCTTCGTAAGCGCTTGTGTGTGGTACTGATTTATTTGTGTCTTCGGTAACCGGCTCAGCAGCCGAGGCAGACGGACCGAAAACCCCGGCAGTAGAGGTAAAGATAAGGCGCTGCACCTTGTTTTTAAGTGCTGCATCGGCCACATGGCAAGTTCCTTCTATGTTTACCTTTCTGAAAATAGCCTCGTTTTCGGGCCACAACCTGGCATAAGCAGCCAAATGCAACACTGCCTGGCACTGTTGCATGCCTTTCTCCAGAACAGCTACTGAATCGAGGTCGCCTTGCAGTAGAGTGATGCCAGCAGTGCGCAAAGTTGTGGCTTGTTCAGGTGAGCGCACCAGCGCCACCACCTCGAATTGCCGGGCTGCCAGCGCCAATGCCAGTTGCTCCCCTATATAGCCTGTTGCCCCCGTTATAAATACCTTCATAGCTAAGTTTAACCGTGCGAGCCTATTAAAAAAATTCTGACGGGTACTAATTCAAATTATATACATGAGAACAGCCTCTGGAAGCTATTTTCAAGTTTTTAATCCAAGGGTCCACCTGATGAAATTTCGAAGCACACTGCCCTGGCCCCTTCTCCTATCACGAGATTCTACGTGGGCGGGTTATTTGTTTTCAGGTAACCTGGTCGAGAGGTTTGCGTGAGCTTGCGTTGCTTTTTTTGAAGTCGGAAGGTGTAATGCCCGTTATCTGTTTAAACTGATTCGATAGGTGTGCCACACTGCTGTAGCCTAACTGGAAGGAAATCTGGCTCAGACTTAACTCGTTATAAGTAAGTAACTCTTTGGCTCGCTCCACCTTTTGCAGCACCACGTACCGGGCTATTGTTAAATTCTCTTCTGCAGAGAACAAACTGCTCAGGTAGTTATAGTCATGGCCCAGCTCCGACTCCAGGTAGGTTGATATGTTGGTTGTAAGATCTTCGATGCGGCCAGACTGCACTAACTGAATTATAGCGACTTTTATTTGCTCCACAACTTCAGATTTTTTGTCTTCGAGGAGCTCAAAACCGTTCTCAAGCAGCACCACCCGAACCTTGTTTAAGGCATCAGGTGCTGGTACTGCCGAAAGCTTTGCTTCTCCAAGCTTCACCTCCACCACCGGAAGGCCCAGGTTTGTAAGTTCGTCGGTTACCACTTTAATACATCGGGGGCAAACCATATTCCGGATATGTAAAGTCGTTTCAGCCATTTTCAACATTTTCTTGTGCACCTAATTTACGAAATCTGAAAGCTTAACAGAAGTAAATCGATTTATTAGCTAATGAGGCTCAAGTTTTTTAAGCTCATTAAGTAACCATTTAAGAGTATGCTAACATATACCACCCCATATACGCGCATCTACTTTTTTGCATAATAATATAAAAAGCGCTCTGCATTTTCATTAAAGAATTCTATATATAGTTTAATCCTGATTTTTATCAAGCTATTAGTTTCATCACCTGCAACACATAATCAATAACAATTAAGAAATAGCACCTTTCAAACCTAATACTCCTTATAACTTATTGGAAGTAAACTTAAAAAATAGCGCCTGCCATCTCAAAACAGCCTTTTTTAGTTATTTAAAATATTTTTTTCAGTTTGAGTAACACTACTACTCTTCTCTCGTAAAATCAACATACACAGCAAATATTACTTTATCAATATACACAAATCTATAAGTTTATCAATCCTCATCTCCTTGTTTTAACACTTAAATTCGATCATATGAAAAAAATATTACTATTATCCATATTTGCGTTATCTACTGCTTCTGCTTCTTTTGCACAGTCTTCCTATGTTTCGTTAACACCTGATGCAGAAAAGAAATGCCTAGAGATGACAAGGGCCTTAACTAACTCGCTTCAGTTAAACGAGCCGGAATACATAAAATTAAAAGCCCTAAACAGAAGCCTCTTTGCGAAGACTGCTGAAATAAATGCGGCATATAATAACGATCAGGCAGCGCGTTTACAGAAACTAAACGAACTAGAGCTGAATTTCGAGAAGGATCTGACCTCTTTTTTAACGCCGATGCAGCTAACTTCTTTTTCTCATTATAAAAAAGAAGGTAATACCAGCTTAATGGCCATAACTGAAAGTCGATAACTAACTGCCCAGGCAGGTAAAAGAAAGAGGCTTCCTGAATTAACTTCCGGGGAGCCTCTCTCTTTTATTTTTAAACTGATTATACCCGGGTCGGGTCTCCCTCCTGGTCGTTGGCAGAAGCCTCTCCCTCAAAGGGCTGATCAGAATTTCTGATGCCATTCACGCTGTCGTCCATGGCTGTGTCGCTACCTTCAAACTCAAAGCCTGGTCCCTGCGCATACGACTCCTTGCTCTTTGGATCGTTAGCGCCATAGCCTGTGGCCTCGTTACCCCCGATGTGCATGTTTTCCAGTTTGTCTTTCTGATCGTCACGCTCCAGGTCACCACCTCTTCCTACATTTCGCTTAGCCGACGGATCGGGTTCGTTGCCGATGGTTACCCGTTTGTTAAAATCATCGTGCACGTTTTTAGGTTTATCCGGGGTGCTTTTTTTATCTTCATCTCTTATGGCCATAATTCATTTTCTTTTGGTACGTTTACTGTATACGCTCCTGCCCGTTTCATGTTCCTGTTCAAAGTATGGCACAATACCTTAGCCGCCTCGTTGCGAAGCTATAGGTAAGCGGCCAGATTGTAGGAACTCTTCAGAAGTATCTGCTATATTTGCCTGCAGTTGGCACCTCTTTTCTATTTATTCTGTTACTGCTTCATATCAACATGTTTTATTATGAATTTTGCTAAAATATACGATCCGCGGGAAATGAATTCCTACCAATTTGTGGCTGCCACGGGCCTGATCATGACGATTGTGGCACATATTATTCTGGTGGTAATAAATAAAAGAGTGGAGAGTTTCGGGTATCTGTATATTTGCTGGGTCGTATTTTTCAGCGCTGGCACGTTTGCAAATTTTAAAAGCAAACCCGGTGATCATGGTCACCACCATCACCACCACTAAGCCAGTCAGCTTCCTCAACGGACGCTTGAACAGCGTAGCATTTTAGGATATATAAAAGGTTATACCCTTGGATCTAAAACGGCAAATAAGCTTCTGGAGGCTATTTTCATTTAAATAATTCGTTTCCCAGGTCCAATATTTTTCAGTGCCGATAACATCATGGCGTCACCTGAAATTACTTCATTATCTGTTAAGTTTTGCTACTCTTTTTGCCTCTGCTTTACACCTAGCTGCATCTAATTTTGGGGAGCAGCTTAATCAGGAATTAGAAGTACTTCTTTCGCCTTAAACCCTCTCTTGGTACTCCATAAAAAATAAATTAAATATTTTTAAAATATTGAAACCGCCGCAACCTTAGGCCCGTATACATACTCGGCTAAAAGTTGAAAATTTGGAGGAGTTTCCCTTGAAAAAGGAAGCTCCTCCTTTTTTTATGCCCACTATGCTACTGCTTTATTCTTTATGGAGCAATTAGACCTCCTGAAGCTCCATTTTTGCTCCCGTTTAAATACCTGAAAGCCAGTAAACTTAGAAAAAACTTACTATTTCTTTCCAAATACCTAAATATAGGTATTGTTTATCAATAATTTAAATCAGATATTTACAAAATAATATCTGAATGATTATATAAAATAACCTACTCACGGATTTTTCTATGCAAAAATTAAATGTGACTTTAAGTAAACGTGAACAAGAGATTCTGGGCCTGATAGCCAAAGGGTATAGTAGCAGAATGATGAGTGAAGAGCTACAGATTACAGAACTCACTGTTCAGACACACCGCCGCAACATGCTCCGGAAAATGAAGATGAATAATTCTATGGAGCTGGTTAGCTGGGCTTACCGGGTTGGGGTGCTGGCTTCTAAATAACTAAAATCTGGTGCACATAGTACCACCCGTACCTGCTATACTTTTTAAATACTTCACTAAAGATCAGGCTTGTTCTAAGATTCAGGCACAAAAATCACACTATCGCTTTCCTTTTGCTTTAGCACCCGGTGTATAGGCTACTTTCTTTTGGCTTTGCTATACTAGTTGTGCCACTTTTTAATCTTAAAAAGAAATCCTGATGACCAAGCTGCCGCCTCCTATGTGCACATCTTTAGTAACAACAGAAAGTTATGAAGAGCTGAGGCTCCAGGCGCTTCATCAGTACGACATACTATACACTGCCGCCGAAGAGGAATTCAACATTCTGGTAGCGCTCGCCTCCACCATCTGCGAAACACCGATTGCGCTCATTAGCCTTGTTACCTCCGATAAGCAATGGTTCAAGGCCGGCATCGGTATAGATGTGAAGGAAACGCCGCTATCGGTTTCCTTTTGCCAGTATGCCGTTGCACTAGATGATATATTGGAAGTATGTGATACCACATCCGATATCAGGTTTTTTCAAAACCCGTATGTAACCGGAGATCCGAAGATAAGGTTTTATGCCGGTGCTCCACTGGTAAACAAAGATGGCTATAAGTTAGGCACCTTATGCGTTATTGATGTGCAACCACGTGAGCTGACAGAGAAGCAACGTTTTGCTCTTGCCACCTTATCGGAGCAGGTAGTGGCCCACCTGGAACTGCGGCTAAAAGACCAACAGCTAGGAAAAGAGAAATTACTCCTGGAGCAAGCCTACAAACAGCTAAGCGAGATTAGCAACAGCCCTGATCTTATGATTAAGCTAACTCAGCTCAAGACATTAACCGAGAAAATGGAATTTGCTTTGGTTGAGAAAGATATGGCTACCACCACCAGTTATCTTACACTTCTGAAAAAGCAGATCGTAACCTTGCAGGCCACCTTAGAGCAGCAACTGCTAAACCGGTCTATTTCGTCGATAATCTAACGTAGCGTATAACCCTAATTATTCAAATCAAATTGGCTTTCAAAAGGTTTTTGAACAAAAATTCGTCTAGGGTATATTTTGCTCCTCACTCATAAAATTCATCTCCTGGTATTACATTCCAAACCTCCAGACATGGCTGCTGATTTTTAGGGAAAGTGTC
Source organism: Pontibacter qinzhouensis (assembly GCF_008017455.1). Lineage (GTDB taxonomy): Bacteria > Bacteroidota > Bacteroidia > Cytophagales > Hymenobacteraceae > Pontibacter > Pontibacter qinzhouensis. The sequence continues at coordinate 12,302 of NZ_VRTY01000035.1, forward strand.
GTTTCCAATGTTCCCAAGCTATTTATGGCGAGGAAGAACATATAATCCTGAGCAATATTTAAATCTTTGCTTTGCACGAGCAAGAGATCTGCCAATGTTCCTTCACCATTATAAACAACAAAAAAGGCCCGGCAGAAGCCAGGCCTTTAGGTATATGGGTATGGTCAGTAAATTACTTTACTTTCTCAACGATGCTCTTGAAAGCCTCTGGGTGGTTCATCGCCAGGTCAGCAAGTACTTTGCGGTTCAGGTCGATGTTAGCCTTTTTCAGGCCACCCATCAGGGCTGAGTAAGATAAACCATGCTCACGTGCACCAGCGTTAATACGTTGTATCCACAGGGCTCTGAAGTCTCTCTTCTTAGCTTTTCTATCGCGGTAAGCGTAAACTAAACCTTTTTCGATTGCGTTTTTCGCAACTGTCCAAACGTTTTTACGACGGCCAAAGTAACCTTTGGCCATTTTCATCATTTTTTTTCTTCTGTGTCGTGCTGCTACGACATTGACCGATCTTGGCATTTCTTTAAAGTTTTAGCGACTGGTGATTATAGTGTAATCTTAAAAAACCAGGCACCGGGTTCGTACTGTTTAATTAACCTTCTAATTTTACTGATTAGATCTGAAGCATCAGTTTCACTCTGTCCATATCAGCGCTGCTAACAAGGCCAGTGTGAGTTAAATTACGCTTCTGCTTTGTCGTCTTCTTGGTCAGGATGTGGCTTTTGTAAGCGTGCTTGCGCTTAATTTTGCCAGTACCTGTCAAAGAGAAACGCTTCTTTGCACCAGATTTTGTTTTAACTTTTGGCATGGGTATATAATTAATTTAATTGAATTACTTTTTAGGAGCAGCTACTTTCGGAGCCAGAATCAGGAACATCCGTTTACCTTCCAGCTTCGGCAATTGCTCCACCTTAGCTAAATCTTCGAGGGCCTGTGCAAATTTTAGCAGGAGAATCTCTCCTCTTTCTTTGAACACAATCGTTCTACCCACAAAGTGGACATACGACTTTATTTTAAAACCGCTCTCGAGAAAGGCTTTGGCATGCTTCAGCTTAAACTCAAAGTCGTGGTCGTCGGTATTCGGACCAAACCGAATCTCCTTGATCACTACTTTTTGCGCCTTAGCTTTCATCTCGCGTGTTTTCTTCTTCTGCTCGTACTTAAATTTCGAGTAGTCGATAACACGGCACACCGGCGGGTTAGCCGTTGGCGAGATTTCAACCAAATCCAGATTCTGCTCGTTGGCCATTTGCTGAGCCACGCGCAGAGGGTAAACGCCCTGTTCTACATTGTCTCCAACAAGCCTTACCTCTCTGGCAGTAATTTTATCATTGACTTTGTACGGCTCTTCTACCTTTCCTCGTGGGATGTAGCGCCTATTGTTGCTAGTAGTAGCTATAGTATTACCTCCTTTAATGATTTAGTTTTCTCAATCAGGCTGCAAATATCGTAAATATTATATCAAGAAAAAAATATTTACTCTATTTGTTCAGAGCCTCAGCTATTTTAGCTTTAAACATTCCTGTAAATTCGCCCACTGTCATGCTACCCAGGTCGCCTTCGCCATGCTTACGAACCGAAACAGCGTTATTCTCCTGTTCCTTTTCCCCAACAATGAGCATAAACGGCACTTTTCGAACTTCTGCATCACGAATTTTACGGCCAATTTTTTCGTCGCGGTTATCTACATAACCTCTAATATCTTCCTGCTCCAGCAGTTCTTTTACCTGCTGTGCAAAATCGTGGAACTTCTCTGAAATGGGCAGAATAGCGTACTGCTCAGGGCTTAACCACAACGGGAAGTTACCTCCACAGTGCTCAATTACCAAAGCAACAAAACGCTCCAGCGAGCCAAAAGGTGCCCGGTGCAACATTACCGGTCTGTGTTTCTGGTTATCTGCACCAATATATTCCAGCTGGAACCTTTCTGGTAAGTTATAATCCACTTGAATAGTTCCCAGCTGCCATTTACGACCCAAGGCATCTTTTACCATAAAGTCTAGCTTAGGTCCGTAGAACGCAGCCTCGCCTAATTCGGTTACAGTGCTAAGGCCTTTCTCTGCAGCAGCCTCAATAATTGCGGTTTCAGCTTTCTCCCAGGCTTCGTCGGTCCCGATATACTTCTGCTTGTTTTCCGGGTCACGCAGTGAGATCTGAGCTGTATAGTCTTCGAACCCAAGCGAATGAAATACATACAGTACCAGGTCGATTACCTTCAGGAACTCGTCTTTCACCTGATCGGGTCTACAGAAAATATGAGCATCGTCCTGAGTAAACCCTCTCACCCTGGTCAGGCCGTGTAGCTCACCGCTTTGCTCGTATCGGTAAACAGTACCAAATTCTGCCAGGCGCACCGGCAGTTCTTTATAAGACCGTGGCCGCGTTTTATAGATCTCGCAGTGGTGCGGGCAGTTCATGGGCTTCAGGAAGAACTCCTCCCCTTCATTTGGCGTCCTGATAGGCTGGAAAGAATCTGCTCCGTATTTCTCGTAGTGACCTGATGTAATATAAAGCTCTTTGCTGCCAATATGCGGCGTAACCACCGGTTGATAGCCGGCGCGCTGCTGGGCCTTGCGCAGAAACTGCTCCAGGCGCTCACGCAAAAGCGTACCTTTCGGCAACCAGAGCGGAAGCCCCATGCCTACTTTTTCGGAGAAGGTGAATAGCTCCAGCTCTTTCCCGAGTTTACGATGATCACGTTTCTTGGCTTCTTCCAGGCGCTCCAGGTACTCTGTCAGTTCCTTTTGCTTCGGGAAGGTAACACCATAAATACGGGTCAGTTGTTTTCCTTTTTCGTCGCCACGCCAGTAAGCACCAGCCACGTTCATGAGTTTAACAGCCTTTACAAAGCCTGTATTCGGCAGATGCGGACCACGGCACAGGTCCACGAAGTTACCCTGGGTGTAGAACGTGATGGTTCCATCCTCCAGGTCTTTAATCAGGTCCAGCTTGTATTGGTCGCCTTTTTCTTCAAAATAGGCTACTGCCTCCGCTTTAGAAACTTCTCTGCGCTCAAACTCACTTTTGCTGCGGGCAAGCTCCAGCATCTTCTGTTCTACCTTCGCAAAGTCGTCTTGTGAGAAATGCTGCTCGCCCAGGTCCACGTCGTAGTAAAATCCGTTTTCAACAGGCGGACCTATTCCGAATTTTATTCCCGGATAAAGTGCCTCCAAGGCTTCGGCCAGTATGTGGGCAGAAGAGTGCCAGAATGTATTTTTGCCAAGGTCGTCGTTCCATGTAAGCAACTGAACTCTGGCATCTTCGGTTATAGGGCGACTAAGGTCCCAAACGGAGTCGTTCACTTTAGCGGCCAGCACATTGCGGGCTAAACCTTCACTTATACTTTGTGCTACCTCCAGGCTGGTTACGCCTTGCTCAAACTGGCGCACGGAACCATCTGGCAGTGTGATGTTGATCATGTTTTTTAGTTGATATTAAAATCCAATATCTTAAGTTTCTCTACAGTTGCTGTGTCTGTGCTTGTTCTTCGCCCTTCTAATTTAAATTTCAGACGACTGATGCTCTGGTACGCAAACGAATACCTGGGGTCTAAGGTAACCAGCCGCTGATACTGCTGCAGCGCATTACGGTACAGGCCCAGGCGCTCATAGGCACCGGCAAGTGTTGTGATGTATGGTGGATGCATCCGGTATTCTTTAGCAGCCTGCTCCAGATGCAGAACAGCTCCTTCGTTATCTCCTCGCTTGTACAGCCCCAGGCCATACTGAAAATGAGCTACCTGCAGCGAGTCGTTTAATGCCAGTGCCTGCTCAAAAAAGACCATGGCACTATCTTGTTTCTGGCGCAACTGGTACAACCGCCCCTGGTAAAACCACAGCAGGGCATCGTCAGGAGCAAGTTTTCTGGCAGCCTCCACATAAGGTGTAGCCGATGCGACGTCGTTTCGCGCCAGGTATAGCCCCGCCAGCTCACGTTGCGGCTCCATAAAATCAGGGGCCTGCTCCAGAGCTGCTTTATAGCTCCCGATGGCGCGTGACGTATCAGAGGTTTCAGCCTGTATGCGGCCCCGGTAGTAAAAAGCATACTCATCGGCTGGCGATATCTCCAGTGCCCGGTTCACATAAGCTCTGGCCTGCCTGAAGTCTTTTCGCTGCAGATACAACTCGCTTAGCAACACGTAAAGCGATGCACTCTGGTAAGAGTTTCGTTCTGCGCGTAAAGCCAGTGGCAAAGCCTCATCTGGTTGCCCAAGCGCATATAGTACCTGTGCTTTCACAAATAAAGCCGCCGGGTTGTTTTTCGACAGTTTAACAGCGAGGTCAGCATCGGTGAGTGCCTCCTCCAGTTCCCCTTTCCGTAGCAGAACAATCGCTCTCCTGGCATACAAGCTGCCATCGTGCCTCGATCGTTCAATGGCGGCAGTCAGGTTAGTGAGTTGGGCCTCCGGATTATCTGTAATAACCTGCAGGTTTACCATCTGCTCCTTTCTGCCTTCTTCTGAGCTACAGGCGGCACTGCTAATGAGTAACAGTAAACTTACGATTAAATTAAAGGAGCCTGCCCTCATCTGCGACTAAAAACTAATGCTGCACCCATATTAATGCTGCTAAATTATAGATATTTTCCTGAATTTACGAAAAAGTACAGTAGCAAGAGGAGAGATAAAAATAAAAGAAGCCTGTTCCTTTTTCAGAAACAGGCTTCTTCCGTTCAGGCAGGCAGGCCGTTACTGGACTTGTTCTTCCAGCATTATTTTACACCTTCTGCTCAATTCATACTCTTCTTTGGTCTCCATATTCACCGTTAGCGCCTCCTTCAGCACTGATACGCAAGCTTCTTTATCTTTCAGCTCCTGGTAAATGGTGGCAAGGTCATAGTAATACCGAATGTTCTGCGGACTGATAGTAATGGCTTTCTGAATGGAATGTATAGCATCCAGATTTGAAGCTCTATTAGAAAAACCTCCGAAAAACATTTTTGCGGCAGCTATCTCAGCAAAGTTTAGATTGGCCATTTTGTACTGCCAGCGCCCCATCAGGTGCCAGGCACCTGCATGCTCTGCCTGGCTTTCCAACGCGGCATCGAGGTAAGTTTTTACCTGCGTCGTCAGTTCGAGCCTTTGCCTCGGGCCCAGAACAGTGGCCAGGTTAGTTAAGGAGAGAGCCATTAAGTAATTAGATTCTTCATCGGATGGATGAAGCGCAAGGGCATGGGCAGCCAGTTGCCTGGCCTTACTGAAGTGTTCCATCTGGCGGGTATCGTTGGTGCTGTACCTGTCGCCTATGCGGTTATGGAGTAAGCTTGCTTTGCAAAGAGCTTCATAGTTGTCAGCCGACATTGAGAGCACTTCTTCGTAAATGCGCAAAGCCTCTGTCTCCTTATAATTGTTCAGAAGAAACTCTGCACGCTGCATCAGTTGCTCATGGTCGGAACCAGAAATAGCGCCTGCCTGAAAGCCAGGCAGCGCTGTTCCTAATATGGTTAAAAGAAATATAAATGTAAGAAATCTTTTCATGTGTCAATTTCACGCTAATTACCGTTCGTTAAGATAGACAATCAAAAAGACAAAAACAATAAAAGGATTTTTTCTAGAACAAATTGATCTGTTTCTTTTCTTTTAAGGTTAATTTTGTACTTTTACTATCTGTATCATTACTTACGGTTTCCAGCTCAACAGGTTGGTTTCCACTAACTTTTGCTGCTGCAACAGCTAGTTCCTGCAACTCCGCCGGCACCTCAATAGACCCTCGCTTGGCACCAACAGCCTTTTTAGCGCCAGTTTTATCTTCCTGATGCTGAAACTCCTGCTTCGGCACCTCTACCTCCAGTATTTTATAGTAGTTGAGTTTGTTGCCCATAGCCTTCCAGCCTTTTACATCAATAAACTCGCTGAGCAGCAATTTCTCTCCTTCTTTATCGCTTTTGCGGTCGCGTTTAAACTTAATGTCGGCCAGCGGCTGCGGATGCGTAGACACAGCCTCCAGGCGTGAACCTTTGCTCTCCGAAATAAAGATGAACCGTTTGCCTATAGTAGAGGTCTCAACTTTAAAGCGTTTTACATAATAGGTTTTGTTTTCGCCTTCGTAGTAGATGCACGACACCACCAGTTCCGTCTCAAACTTCTGCAGCACCTTTATCTTCTCTACCGTGTAATGGTTGGCAAGGTCAAACGATGTCATTTCATAGGAGCCGTCCTCGTAGATAACCAGAATAGTGTCGTCGGTGTTGAAAGAGCCCAAATAGCGGCCTCTGCCTTCGGTGTTCAGCCTGCCTATTACTTCATCGTAAAATATTTCACGACCACCCAGCGTGGAGTCGCCCAGGCTTTTCTGCACCACTTTTTTAACGGGATACTTGGTTATGATATTGCCATTGGAGCCTTTGCCTTTGATCATGAGCTCTGCAAAATCGAAATCGAATACTTTGTTACGTGCCGTAACGGATGGTGCCAGCGTAAGCGTCACGACTTCAGATTCAGAATTCGGGTTCGCGGTGAGGTAATGGACTTTAGAGTTCTTCTCGCCTTTTGTCAGGTCGTACTCTTTGTCGCGGGTAATCGATTTAACCGAGAATCGTTTTGCGTAGGAAACACCTGACTTTCCGTCTACATAGATCATGTTGTAGACCATACGCTCGTCGTTCTTGTTATAAACGCCGGCCAGTATAATGTCTTTGCCCACAAAAGCTTTTTCGGCCACTTTGGTTACCGTGAACTTACCGTCTTTTCGGAAAACGATAATATCGTCCATATCGGAGCAGTCGCACACAAACTCGTCTTTGCGCAGGCTGGTTCCTATAAAGCCGTCTTTAGCGTTCATGTACAGCTTCTGGTTGGCTATCGCAACGTTCTGAGCATTAATCACATCAAAGGTTTTTACGATAGTGCGGCGGTCTTTACCCTGTCCGTACTTTTTAAGCAGACCCTCGAAGTAAGCGATAGCATACCGGATCAGGTTGGCAAGGTTATCGTCTACCTCGGCCATCTCCTCCTCCAGCCTGCGGATGTACTCGTCGGCTTTAAAGGAGTCGTACTTGGAGATGCGTTTGATCTTGATCTCTGTCAGGCGAACAATATCATCCTGGGTAACTTCGCGGCGCAGCAATGGCTTGAATGGGTCTAAGCCTTTGTCTATCGCCTCCAGCACTGCCTCCCAGGTTTCGCACTCTTCAATGTCGCGGTAAATACGGTTCTCGATAAAGATCTTCTCCAGCGACGAGTGGTGCCACTTGTCTTCCAGTTCTGCCTTCCGGATCTCCAGTTCCCGCTTCAGCAGGTCTACTGTTTTGAAAGTAGAAATTCGCAACAAATCGTCCACATTCATAAAATGTGGTTTGTCATCTATAATCACACAGGTATTAGGCGATATAGATACTTCACAATCAGTGAAGGCGTAGAGTGCATCAATCGTCAAGTCAGGAGACACCCCTGGCGGCAGTTGCACATGTATCTCCACTTCAGCAGCCGTATTATCGACTACCTTTTTAATCTTTATTTTATTGTTTTCGCTGGCTTTTACAATCGTCTCCATTAAGCCGGTGGTGGTGATGCCGTATGGTACATCCCGGATAATAAGAAGCGTCTTGTCTATCTTCTCGATAGTTGCTCGCACACGTATTTTACCGCCACGGGCACCACCATTATAATTCGTCACGTCTACCTGTCCGCCTGTCAGGAAGTCGGGCAACAGCTGCGTTTTGCGGCCTTTCAGCACATCAATAGAGCCTTTTATCAGCTCCTTAAAGTTGTGCGGCATTACTTTGGTAGATAAACCTACCGCAATACCTTCCACGCCCTGGGCCAGCAGCAGCGGAAACTTAACGGGCAGCGTTACCGGCTCATTTTTACGGCCATCGTAGGAGAGTTGCCAGATGGTAGTCTGCGGGTTAAATACCACATCGAGGGCGAACTTAGAAAGTCTGGCCTCGATATAACGCGAAGCAGCCGCACTGTCTCCGGTGCGCACGTCGCCCCAGTTACCCTGTGTTTCTATGAGCAAGTCTTTCTGACCAAGGCCTACCATGGCATCGCCAATGGAAGCATCGCCGTGCGGGTGATACTGCATGGTTTGCCCGATAACGTTGGCAACTTTGTTAAAGCGGCCATCGTCCATCTCTTTCATGGCATGCAGAATACGGCGCTGCACTGGCTTTAGTCCGTCTTCAATGGCTGGTACCGCCCGCTCCAGAATTACGTACGAGGCATACTCGAGGAACCAGTTTTCATAAAGGCCCGATACCGGAGTAACGTTATGGATGGTTTCTTCTTCTCCATCTGTAAACTCCACGTGCAGCTCTTCTTCCCTTTCTATGTCTTCGTTATTCAACTCGTCGTTATGCATAAACTTCTTCTACTATGTCTTTCTCTATCTTCAGGTTATCAATTATAAAGTTCTGGCGCTCCGGCGTGTTTTTGCCCATGTAGTAGCTCAGGATTTTCTGAATGGTGGTATCCTTCTGCAGAATCACCGGCTTTAGCTTTATGTTCTCGCCAATGAATTTACCGAACTCATCAGGAGATATTTCACCCAGCCCTTTAAAGCGGGTTATCTCCGGCTTCTTACCCAACTTCCGGATGGCTTCCTGTTTTTCGGTTTCGTTGTAGCAGTAAATGGTGTCTTTTTTGTTGCGCACCCTGAAGAGCGGCGTTTCCAGGATGAACACGTGTCCGTTCCGTACCAGGTCCGGGAAAAACTGCAGAAAGAAAGTGAGCAGCAGCAAGCGGATGTGCATGCCATCTACATCGGCATCGGTGGCAATTACTACGCGGTTGTAGCGCAGTCCTTCAAGGCCTTCTTCAATGTTGAGAGCGTGCTGCAGCAGGTTAAACTCCTCGTTTTCGTACACCACCTTTTTCTTTAGGCCAAAGCAGTTAAGCGGCTTACCACGCAAACTGAAAACAGCCTCAATGTCTACATTTCTCGATTTCGTAATGGAACCACTCGCTGAGTCACCCTCTGTAATGAACAGCGTGGAGAGCAACGGTTTTTCGCCTTTGTCTTCGTTAAAGTGCAGGCGGCAGTCACGGAGTTTGCGGTTGTGCAGGTTGGCCTTTTTGGCCCGTTGGTTAGCCAGTTTCTTTACGCCGGCCATATCCTTACGTTCCCGCTCACTCTGCTCAATGCGTTTTTTCAGCGCCTCTTTTGTTTCAGGGTACATCCTGAGGTAATTGTCGAGGTGCTCTTTTATGAAGTCGGTAATAAAGGCGTTAACCGTAGGTCCGTCTGGGCCCATATCGATAGAGCCCAGCTTGGTTTTAGTCTGCGACTCAAACACCGGCTCCTGTACACGAACCGATATAGCCCCGATAATAGAAGCCCGGATGTCAGAAGCATCGTAGTCTTTTCCGAACACTTCGCGCACTGTTTTTACCACTGCCGTTCTAAAAGCTGTCAGGTGTGTACCGCCCATGGTCGTAAACTGGCCGTTCACGAAAGAATAATATTCCTCGCCATAGTCGTTGCCGTGTGTCAGGGCAATTTCAATGTCTGGGCCTTTAAGATGTATAATTGGATAGCGCACGCTCTCCTCATCGGCTTTGTTGCGGAGCAGGTCCAGCAGCCCGTTTTCGGAGTAGAATTTCTTGCCGTTAAAATTGATCGTCAGGCCGGCGTTCAGGTAGGCATAATTCCAGATCTGGTTCTCAAGGTAATCGGGGTTAAACTGGTAATTCTTGAAAATGGTATCGTCTGGCGTAAAAATGGTTAGCGTACCGTTGCGTTGGTTCGATTCCTGCAAGTCCTGGTCCAGCGTCAGCACGCCACGCTCAAACTCAGCTGCCTTCAATTTGCCATCGCGCACCGACTGTATTCTGAAATGGCTGGAGAGGGCGTTCACAGCCTTAGTACCTACCCCGTTCAGACCTACCGATTTCTGGAATGCCTTGGAGTCGTATTTACCACCCGTGTTAATTTTGCTCACGCAGTCTATTACCTTGCCCAGCGGAATACCACGGCCATAGTCGCGCACCTGAACTTTATGGTCAGAGATTTTTATTTCAATTGTCTTGCCGAACCCCATCACATGCTCGTCAATGGAGTTATCGATTACCTCTTTAACTAAAATATAAATACCATCGTCTGCCGAAGAGCCATCGCCCAGCTTGCCGATATACATACCAGGGCGTAACCTGATATGCTCCCGGGGCTCCAGCGACCGTATGCTGTCTTCGTTGTAATTATGTTCTAACTCTGCCATATTGTAAGCGTAAGTATATTTGTTTAAGTAAAATCAATCCGAAATATAGGTAAAATAAAATTTTGCAGGTGCCTTGCCTCCTATCCCCGAACAGGCTACTCTATTAAAGGAAAGATAAAATTACTAAATATTTTAGTTTATCTGAAATCCAAATTAAAGCTTTTTCTGCTCTGTTTGTAGTACAACAGCAAAAGAACGAGGGTAGTTCATGAAAGAATGAATTTTACAGAGAAGGAAAAACTAATAATTTTAGCAAATTATATAGCTATTTTATAATACTCTGAAGTGGGCAATTTAGTAATTTTAGAAAAAAAATTCCTGCAGATGCGGGGTGGAAGATAACAGAATTTAACATCAATGGAAATAAAATTACCGCGGTACTTTAAATACATCCTCGTGATGCTGGGTATCATTTTACTGATTTGGCTGCTGCAAATGTTTAAATCAGTGCTGATGCCGATGGCGTTTGCTTTGCTCTTTGCCCTCCTGCTCCTACCCATGACCCGCGACCTCGAAAAACTAAGAATTCCGCGGCCTTTTGCTATTCTATGTAGCATTGTGCTGGTGATCGTCATACTGGGGCTGGTCATTTGGTTTCTGTCGATGCAGATCGTGAGTCTTACTTCAGAGCTCGAAACTATCGGCAACAACTTCGACATGCTGCTCATGCGCGTACAGGATTACCTGTACAAAAACTTCGACATTGCCCCGGCCAACAAGAGCGACTTCATAAAAAACGCTATTGGCAGTCTCCGCGAATTCTCGACCGCCTTTGTGGGCAGCACCATTTCTATGACAACCGGGGCGCTGGCTGCCTTTACAATTGTGCCGATTTTCGTTTTTTGCTTTCTCTACTACCGCGACCACCTGGAGCAGTTTATGTTTAAGTTCGTGGCCAAAGACAGCCGCAGCAACCTCAATACCACCATCGTTAATATTCAGCAGGTAATTCAGAGCTATATTTCAGGGCTGATGATCGTGATCATGATCGTGGCTCTGCTTAACTCTGCCGGGCTCCTGCTGCTCGATGTAAAGTACGCTATCTTCTTCGGCATTTTCGCTTCTATTCTAACCATAATTCCATATATAGGCATTTTGATCGGAGCTATGCTGCCAGCCTTGTTTACGCTGGCTACTACAGGTCATTTGATAGATGCGGTACTGGTGGTGGCGGTGTTCGTATTTGTGCAGTTCCTGGAAGGCAATTTTATTACCCCTCTGGTGGTTGGCTCCAAAGTAAGCATTAACCCGTTTGCTGCCATTGTGGCCTTACTGATTGGTGGTGAGATATGGGGAGCAGCCGGCATGATCCTGTCCATTCCGGTAATTGCTACGCTCAAAGTGTTGTTCGATGCTTACCCGCCACTCTCGCCCTTTGCCTTTCTGTTGGCTGATATAGACGAAAACAAACCACGAAAAAAAGGCAAAGTCAGTAGCTGGTTCAGCCAGATATGGAACGGTATAGGCCGGGGAAAACGAAACCCCTAAGCGCTTAAACACTGGAGCAACCCTTGACTATTTAAAGCAGAAAAAGCTTTGGAAGGGCTTTTTCATTGGAATAATTGCCGGTGGTTGATTGTTAAATGGTTAAACTGTGAAATGGTTGATTTAGAAATTTGAAGATGAAGGAGAGAGTTTGCCGGAAGGAATCAGGAACTGAACGAACGGTGCGATTTAACTCATCGCTAATGCAATGACCCTTGACTAAAAACAACCAGAATCTCTTCGGAAGGCTATTTTCATTAGAATAATCTTAATTGGTGCCTAAGTTTTAGCTTAGAGCATCTTTAACCTTTGCGCTGTAAATTGCTAATACCATTTGCAAACACACACCTGAAAGGCTGTTTTGAAACGTATTACTAAAAATATTGGTTTACAAGGTAGCAGCTGGTAACCTGCATCATAACCTTAAGACAAAGAGCAGCTTGTACGCTATAGTAGATATCGAAGCCACCGGAGGTCAGCCCTTTCAGGATAAGATCACTGAAATTGCGATCTTTATACATGATGGTCAGCAGATAGTGGATAAATATACCACCCTGATAAACCCTCAGCGCCCCATCCCTTATTTTATCTCCAACCTGACCGGCATTACCGATGAGATGGTGCAGGAGGCGCCAAAATTTTATGAAGTAGCCAAAGAGATTGTGCAGTTCACAGAAGGCAAAATTTTTGTGGCCCACAACGTGCGCTTCGATTATTCCTTTCTTAAAAAAGAGTTTGCCGACCTGGGCTATACCTTTCAGCGCAAAACGCTTTGCACCGTTCGCCTTAGCCGCTCCCTTATTCCGGGCCTGCCTTCTTATAGCCTGGGCAAACTGTGCAAAAGCATCGATATTGAGTTGCAGCAACGGCACCGGGCTATAGGCGATGCAGAGGCAACCGCCGAGCTGTTCGATAAGCTGCTCAAAATAAACCGTACCGCCGTTGATGGGGCCTTGCACACAGCAGAACCTGCCAAGGAACTAGCCAAAGAAATCAAGACATCGCTCCTGCCGCCCCATATTAAAAAGGAACAGGTAGATGCACTTCCCTTAGCACCCGGTGTCTACTATTTTTACAACGAGCAGGGCGAGGTCATCTATGTAGGCAAGAGCATCAACATCCGCAAAAGAATTATCCAGCACTTCAACATAGATTATAAAAGCCGGAAATCGCTCGATTTTAAAAATAGCATCGCCGACATTTCCTTTGAGCTGATGGGCAATGAGCTTGTGGCCTTGCTGTTCGAATCGGCGGAGATAAAGCGCATGAAACCTTTCTATAACCGACAGCAGCGGCGAAGTGTTTTTAACACTGGCATTTTTATGTACGAAGACAGCAACGGGTATAAACGCCTTACGTTCGGCAGCGTGAACAAAGCCGAGAACGTGAGCCTGACGCCAATTATAGCCTTATCTAATCCATTTAAAGCCAAAGGGTTCCTCTTTCATAAAGTATCGAAATACAACCTTTGCCAGAAACTCTGTGACCTGTACAAGACCAACGGCGCCTGCTTCGATTACCAGGTGCACCAGTGCCAGGGCGCCTGCATCGGTCAGGAGAGTCCTGAGTCGTACAATGCACGTGTTGACGAAGCCATTGAATCTTTTACCTACGAACACAACAGCTTCGTGATCATCGGCAGAGGAAGGCATGAAAATGAAAAATCGGTAGTGGTGGTAGACAATGGGATTTACCTGGGCTTCGGATTTGTAGATGAGACATTTTCGGCACAAAGCCTCGAAGACTTTAAAGGCGCCGTTACCCGCTACAAAGACAACAAAGATATTCAGCAGATTATACGGGGGCATATCCGTAGCAAGCACAAAGACAAAGTGATTGTATTTGATTAAGGCAGCAGCAATTTAGCAACCAGCCTCCAAACTATTCTAATGAAATCGGCCTTCCGGAAGGTTTTTGCTCCGTGATGCTACTTAATTAACTAAAGCCCGCCTCCTGCTGGTACGCTTTGATGCTACTGAACACATAGGTCTTGAACTGGGCGTTGTTCATGACCTCATCCAGCTGAATCAGTTCATACAGGCTCACCCACTCGCTTTCTACCTGCACTTCCATGGTGGGGTTAGGCACATATTGCCCGAGCCTTGTTCTCAGAAACAGCTGCTTGTTGTACTTATCGGCGCGGTATACTTCGTTTTTAGATAAGGAACTCTTTCTGGTAGCCGGAGATCATGTCGAACAGTATAATGCTTTCGTACTCCAGCCCTTTGCCTCCTTCACCGAAAAAAGCAGTGGTGTGTCGAAGTGTTTGGCGGCCTCTGCTTTGTCTTCGTTGCGCATGACCAGCACGGCAATTCTAGCGGAGTGTCGGGTTCGCTGGTTCAGTGTTTCCCTGACTTTAGGCTTGTTCTCGAAAAACTCTACTGCCCCGTGGTGTTTTGAGTTTGGCTTTACCAGGTAGGTGCTTTCTTTATCGATGGAGCCGAAGCGGGCATTCTTCACCAGCAGCAGCTTGTTCGCAATGTTGGTTACTTCGGGGGTATTGCGGTAGTTGGTAGCCAGAATCCGGACGATGTTGCCGGAAAGCTCTTCCTGGTAAAAAACCGTTTTTATCTGTGACCAGGAAAAGAAATTTGGATGTACAATCTGGTTGGAGTCGCCGCAGAGAATAAAATCAGTGGGTTTATGCAGCGCTCTCCGGATAACTTCCAACTGCACAATGGTGATATCCTGCACCTCGTCTATCACAATAAAATCGTACTGCGGCTGCACACGCTCCAGGTAGTTGTAAGATACAATGTTACTGTCGAACCAGGCGCCTTCGTTCATTTACTGCTCCGGCAGAAGTGGTAGGTTGGTTACCGAAACATGTTGGCTATTGGATGAGGTCTTTTTTGCTCATTTATCCTTCCGGCTTGCTAAAGATATTCTGCGCCCATTTTGCAGGATTGGTGCAAAAATAATCTGATATATGCTGAAAATGCTCTTTCGTTCCGGATAATGTGCTCGTAGAAGTTTCGATGCCAGATTTTGCCCGGCCGGTTAGTTTTGATGTATAGCAGGCAGGCTTTGCCTGGTTTCAGCTTCTATTTTTCCGAAATCTGATAAAGTCATTTCTCCATTTCTGACTTCGCCAAACAGATGCGCCCGTTGGTGGGTGCAAATGGTAATGAAATACATTCCTTCCTGTGCATAATCATACCCTTTCAGCCGAATAGACCTTCTATGATGAATGACAGGATTATAACCCATAAATTATAAAATTCACCCCTCGTTAAACGAAACTCCCCAAAATAAGTCGGGCACCCCTCGCGGGTGCCCCCGTATAAGAAGCTCCTTCCCTCTCAAGTACCCCAAACACATCATACCAAAAATTCCGGATCAAAACATACAAATAATTGCTTAAACCATTAAGCATTATCTTCTCAGCAGATAAATTGTAAAACAGATAGGAAAACATTCTGAAATATTTTAAGAAGATTATTTTATTTATTGCTATCTTCAAGCAAGTATTGAACCCAAATCTATAACTCTTAAAATTACAACAGTGAGCGAAACCACTACCAAATTCCGACCAGGTGTACTGTTTGGCGACGAAGTAACAGAACTCTTCAAGTACGCTAATGAAAACAACTTTGCACTTCCGGCTGTAAACGTGATCAGCACAAATTCTGTAAACGCCGTACTGGAAACAGCCAAGGCCGTTAATTCTCCTGTCATCATTCAGTTTTCTCATAGCGGCGCTCAGTTTTACGCAGGCAAAGGTCTGGCAAACGATGCACAGAAATCTGCTATTGCAGGTGCTATTTCCGGTGCGCACCACGTGCACATTATGGCAGAAGCCTACGGAGTTCCTGTAATCCTGCACACCGACCATGCTGCAAAAAAACTCCTGCCGTGGATAGATGGCCTTTTAGATGCTGGTGAGAAATATTTCGCTGATCACGGAAAGCCATTATTCAGTTCACACATGCTGGACCTTTCTGAAGAAGAGATACACGAAAACATAGAGACCTGCGCCAGCTACCTGAAGCGCATGGATAAGCTTGGTATGACGGTAGAGATAGAACTTGGCGTGACCGGTGGCGAGGAAGACGGCGTAGACAATACCGGCGTTGACAGCTCAAGACTTTATACGCAGCCAGAAGAAGTAGCTTACGCTTATGAAGAGCTAAACAAGGTTAGCTCCCGCTTCACCATTGCAGCTGCTTTTGGCAACGTGCACGGTGTTTACAAACCAGGTAACGTAGAGCTGCGCCCCGATATCCTGAAAAATTCACAAGATTTCATCCAGAAAAAATATGGGACTGGCGAAAACCCGGTGCACTTCGTGTTCCATGGTGGCTCCGGTTCTGAAAAAAGCCAGATCACAGAAGCTATCGAGTATGGTGCCATTAAAATGAACATCGATACCGATATGCAATGGGCATTTACCGAAGGCATCAGAGATTATATGTCTTTGAAGAAAGACTACCTGCAGGCCCAGATTGGTAACCCTGAGGGCGAAGATGTTCCGAACAAGAAGTTCTACGATCCGCGTGTTTGGCTACGTGAAGGCGAAAAAACATTTATCACGCGTCTGAAAGAAGCATTTACTGATCTGAATGCCAACAACAGAAACGCTTAATGTCTTGCATACCTTAAACACAAAAGGTGAAGCCGATCAGCTTCACCTTTTGTGTTTAAAATCATCTCTCAATACCAATTATTCAAATTAAAACGGCCTTCCAGAGGCAAAAAAGATGCTAGATTTCAGATGCTAGATACTAGACTTATTTTTGTCTGAATCGGAATTTGCATGAATACATTATTGCTGAATAGGTGCTTTTCGCCCACAAGATGCTGTAAGGATGACAAATCAAATATTTCCAAATCAACCATTTAACAGTTTAACCATTTAGCAATTAACAATCAGCAACCAACAATTATTTGAATGAAAACAGAACTCCGGAGCATTTGCGGCCTGATATTAACTATGCTCCAGTATCCACTTATATATTTGTTCGGTGTCCTCTTTGCGACACAGTTCAGAGCCTGGAGTCATGGTACAGGCGGTGCCGGCAGCCACACCGTAGCGCACGACATCCAGCATGCTCCACCCCTTTAACAAACTCAGGATCATGCCCCCCACCATACTATCGCCGGCTCCAACCGCACTTAGTTGCTTTACCGTAGGCGAACCGACATAGTGTATACCGTCTTTCGTGGCCAGCATAGCGCCTCTTGCCCCCAACGACACGACCAGCACTTTACACTTTCCGTCGGCCAGCACCTTTTTGGCGATATCCTCCTGCTCCATGGCTGTAATACTTTCTTTTCCGGCAAGTGCGGCCAGTTCTCCCAGGTTCGGCTTAATCAGGTACAGGCCCTCCCCTGCCGCTTTCATCAGGGCCTCGCCCGAGGTATCTACCACAAGCTTAAAACCGCGCTTGTGCGCCACTACCGCAAGCTGGTAATAAAAATCTTCGGGCACGCCGGGAGGCAGGCTGCCACTGGCGACCACATATTCCGGTATTTCCTCTGCCTGCTCCAGCTTATCAATAAATTGCTTCCATTCCGGTTCATATACCTCGGGGCCAGGCATTCCGAAACGATACTGTTCACCGGTAGCTTTCTCGTACACCATCAGGTTTTCGCGGGTCCAGTTTTTTGCTTTGGCTGCCCAGAAATTCACCCCTTCTTCATGAAGCAGCTCCTCCAGGCGCTCACCCGAAGGCCCACCCGACAAAAACCAGGCACACGATTCGCCACCCAGTTTCTTAATGGCCCTCGATACATTTATGCCTCCGCCTCCAGGCTCGTAGAGGGGCGCATCGCAACGGATTTTCTTTTCGTGCACTACTCTGTTAGCGGTGGTACTTTTATCTAAGGCAGGGTTTAAAGTTATGGTTACAATCTTTTTCATGTAAGTTCTTGTTAGGTATTAGTTTCTAGAGGTTAGATGCTAATGAAAAAGACACGAGCATTAACACTAAATTAGCCAGCTCCTTTACAGGTTGAACGTTAAAAGTCAGGAGTTAAAAGTTTGTAATTCTATCATTCAAAAATACTCAATAAAACCATTTAGCAGTTTCGCCATTCTACAATTAGCAATCGACAATTAACAATCAATTATTCTAATCAAAATGCCCTTCAGAAGGTAAATCAACTAATTTCATGTCAAGGGTAAAGGCAATTCGCTCTGATGAAGGCTATATTAGCTTATTTCAAATTCCTTTTTGTCGCCCGTCTGTAGGGTATGCACCTGTCCTTTCAAGCCAATTTTTACTTTTTTCGTGAACCCCTTGTCTACACTTATCAGCAGCTTCTGGTGCGTAAGCAGTAAGGTAAGCCAGTGCCCGCGGTAACGGAGCTGCAGCTTAATGTAACTTACCTCTACTGGCAGCGCCGGGTTCAGCCACAGCACATTCTCCCTTATATCGAGACCGACATATCCGCGCTGCAGCAGATCTACTGTGCCGGCCATAGCTCCCAAATGAATTCCTTCTTGTGTAGTTCCGCCTTGCACATCGCTTACATCGCTCATCAGCGCCTCTAAAAAGTTAGACCACGAACGTTTGCGATCTGAACGGGCCAGAACCCAGGAGTGCACAATTTTGCTGAGGGTAGAACCATGCGAGGTGCGGTTTTCATAATAATCGATGTTGGCAGAAATGTCTTTTTCGGTCAGTTCATAGCCGAGGCTCTGGAAAAGCGCCAACAATTCTTCTGACGAGAAAAGGTAAAACAGCATGATAACGTCAGCCTGCTTGCTGGCTTTATACTTGTTTACGTTGTCGCCTTCGCTCTCCAGTATCCTGTCGAGCCGCATCGATTCGCCATGTTTCTTTTTATACTTTTCCCAGTCGAACTCCTGTAGCTGTTCATACCCTTCGAACTGCGCTATAATGGAGCCATCTTCTATAAAAGGCACAAACATTTTATGACTGATGTCTTCCCAGCGACTACGGTCATCGGCAGAAATATGGAGTTTCTCATACAGTTCTTCCAGGCGGGTATTATCCAGCACCTTGGCAATGCCCAAAGCACACCTAATGACCCAGGCCGCCATTACGTTAGTATAGGCATTATTGCGCAGGCCGGGCTCCTCAGAATCAGGATACTCGGTATGGTACTCATCGGGGCCAACAACATGAAGAATCTCGAAACGCCCCTTCTGTTCGTTGTAGGTGGCAATAGTAGACCAGAACTGGGCAATGTCAAAAATCATTTCTGCCCCATAAAAACTCAGGAACTCCAGGTCGGTAGTAGACTGGTAATATTGCCACACATTGTAGGCAATTGCCGCATTGATGTGCCGTTGCAAAAACGTGTTGTCGGGCAACCAGTTCCCTGACTCTGGGTTCAGGTGTATGACCTGGCTTTCTTCGCGGCCGTTGCTGCCACTCTGCCACGGAAACATGGCGCCTCTGTAGCCCGCCTGGCTGGCTGCGTACCGGGCCTCGGGCAAGCGGCGGTAACGGTACATGAGCAGCTCACGGGTAAGCTCGGGCAGGCGCAGGTTCAGAAACGGGAAAATAAACAGCTCATCCCAGAAAATATGCCCGCGATAAGCCTCACCATGCAGCCCCCTTGCCGGCACTCCCACATCCAGATCTACGGTATTGCCCGAAACTGTCTGCAGCAGATGGAAAATGTGGAGCCGCAGAATACGTTGGGCATTGTGGTTACTGGCAATCTCCAGGTCGCACCGGTCCCAGATGTGGCGCCAGGTTCGGCAGTGCTCATGCAGCAGTTGCGAAAAACTACCCAGGCGCGATACGTTGGTGCAGGCCTCCTGCTTTATTTCAGAAACAGCAAAGTCGCGGGAGGTATACAGCATGACCACTTTCTCGATGCGGAGCGGGTGCTGCTTTTTGCAAGACAGACGGAGCAGTTGCTCTGTATAGGCTTTGTCTCCTGTTTTAGTTTCGCGCTTGTAGTTTTCTGAGGGTGGTTCAACAAAAACACGGGTACGCGCGACCTGCGCCATTCTGATGTGAGACTGTGTTGTCTGGGTCAGCAGAAAAATGGTTTCATCGTTGTGCTGGCCGGTCTCTAATGGCACCAGGTGCTGGCTGGCAAGTGAGCGGTAACGGGCCACGCCACTATTCTTAACCCGACCATCGAGGGCAGAGCGCACCTCTATTTCACCAGACCAGTTTTGAGGCGTTAACTCCCACTCCAGGGCTGCCACATGCGGGTTGGCCATGCTTAAAAAGCGCCTGCTGGTGATGTGCGTTTCCCGGTTTTGGGAGTCGCGGAACTGAATTTGGCGCGTCAGCAGGCCCTGGTACATATCCAGTTCCTGCCGGTAATGTGTCACCTCTACCTGGCTCAGTTCAAACCAGCCTTCTTCGCCTGTATGCCGAAAAGTTAATGGCAGCCAGTTCGGCCAGTTCACCAGATCTTCGTTCTCAATGTCTTTACCAGACACCTTCGAAACGAGCCGGTTAAAGCCTCCGGCCAGGTAGGTTCCGGGGTAATTTATTTTTTCGTCGGCGCTGCTTTCCTCGGCGGCACCACGTGTGGCAAAGTTTCCGTTACCAAGGGTGCAGAGTGCTTCGCGCAGGGGTTGTTCTTCAGGTTTCCAGGAGTCGTATGCTATTTTCCATTCAGCCATTCGCACATTTTTAGAGTTTCGAAAGATCGGAAAGAAACTGCTTTACTTCGTCAACATCTTCCAGAGAATAAGCAGCTGCTGTTTTTTCGTCGTGCTCCCCTACCAGCACACTAATGCCTATACCTTGTAAGGCTGCAAAGGCATCTTCATCGGTGATATCGTCACCGATGTAAATTGGAACTGTTGTATCCAGGTCCAGGCCCAGCTCCTTCATCAGCCATAATACTGCCTTGCCTTTGTGCCAGTCTAGGTTCGGCTTTAGCTCCAGCACCTTTTTCCCGAAGCCTTTTTTCAGGCCATCATGTGCGTTCACAATATCATCTACTGCTTTCTGAACAATATCGACCAGCGCATCTTCCACGTTTCGGTAGTGTACAGCAATGGCATAGCGCTTGCGTTCAACCAGAGCGCCTTCAACATCTGTCAGGCGTTCTTTCAGCTCTTCTTCTGCTGTGTCGAGGGCTACCAGTGCTTCGTGTGCATCGCCGGGTTCGGCCTGCATGCCGTTAGGGCCTGTAATGTCGAAACCGTGCGAACCCGCATAATAAAGCGACTCCAACTGCACCAGGTTCTTCACATTTTGCCTGTCGCGGCCACTCACCACCGACACGGTGCAGGTTTCAGCCAATTGTTGCAGTACCTGCCGCATCTCGTCTGTCAGAATGGCCTTGTCTGGGTCTTTTACAATAGGACTCAGGCAGCCGTCATAATCAAGGAAAACAGCTGGTTTCTTACCTTGAAGCTTTTCACGCAGCTCCTCCATTTTATCGAAAGCAGAAGGAAGCTCGGCAGCTTCCTTCCTGGTAATATGTTTATCTCCGGATGTTATCATAGAAAATGATTTTATTCTGGCTTAGGAAATTTAGAAATAACAATATCGGCACCGTTTTCTTCGAGCGTTTGGCCGGCATTGCCGCGGTTAATGCCTACCACCAAAGCGAAATTACCGGCTTTACCGGCTGCCACGCCAGCCCAGGCATCTTCAAAAATGGCTGTTTCTTCGGGTTTTACACCTAACCGTTTAGCTGCTTCCAGGAAAATATCAGGCTCAGGTTTGCCTTTCAGTTTTAGTTCTCCTGAAACCAGGCCATCTACACGCGCTTCGAAAAGTTGCTCCAGCCCACCTCTGCGAATTATGTCGAAGCAGTTTTTACTAGAGGAGATAACGGCTGTCTTTAAACCATTCTTTTTATAGGCTTTAACCCAGGCCAGCGTATCTTCAAACACTACTACGCCATTCTGTTTCAGCAGCTCCTGAAAGTATAGGTTTTTCAGGTTGCCCAGCCCAATAATTGTTTCTTTTCCATCGTCGTCGGCTGCCTCTCCCTCTGGAATGGTGATGCCTCTGGATTCCAGGAAATTACGCACGCCATCGTAGCGAGGCATACCGTCTACGTAAGACCGGTAATCCTCCACTACATCAAACGGTTTGTACGATTTGCCGTCTTTCTCCCCACGCTTTTTCAGGAACAAATCTGTCATTTTTTTCCAGGCTTCGGCATGCACAACGGCTGTGTTGGTAATAACACCGTCCATGTCGAGTATAAGGGCTTTGATGTTTTTCTCCTTTACAAGAGTATTCAGGTTGCTCATATAGTAGTGTAACTTATATTTTATGATAAATCTACTGTTCTGACTTTATGGTGCTGCTACTGCATGCAACAGCGGTTCCTATGTAGGTGCTCCTGCCAGCAGGTAGCAGGACTTGGTGCGATGGCCGGAAAGATAAGTGCCAGCCGCTGTCCCCTCTTCGTATACGCTACAGAAGCTATATTAGCGTTTTTATCTCAGAATTTCATACTCAGAAGCAGTATAAGTTTTAAGGACTGCCGAAAAGATTCTGAACCGTATTTGCACCTGCCCTTGCGAAATGCCTTGCGCTAACGGGCAAAAGTGCTCGCTGCTAAACAGGTACGGCAGAACCCACCTGGCAGCACTATGATTAGTTAGCACCTTTTTATACTTTAGCAACCATGTACAGCATTCTTGTTACGCAGCAACTGCGTAAATGATGCCTGCCGGCAATCCATATTTTAAATATACTATATAACCAAGGAGAATTCAATTCGTTTAGTTTATTTACGTTTTCCTTTTAACTTTATTTCAGAAGCAGCACCTCGTTTATATACTGTATTTTTACATAACCTGTATGATGAAAAATATCAATCCTACCACCACAAAGGCCTGGCAGAAGCTCCAGACGCATTACGAAGCTATTCAGTCGAAACACCTTCGCGAGCTGTTCGAGCAAGACCCGGAACGATTCAGCAAACTGTCCTTAACCGTAGACGATACGCTTTACGACTTTTCTAAAAACCGGATTACTGAAGAAACACTCGACCTGCTGACCGAACTTGCCGAAGAAACAGGCATGAAGGAAGCCATTGAGAGCATGTTCAAAGGTGAAACCATAAATGCAACCGAAGGACGCGCTGTGCTTCATACAGCCCTTCGGAACTTTACGGATGAAGAGTTGCTGCTGGATGGGGAAAATATTCTGGCTGAAGTGCGCGACGTGCAGCAGCAGATGAAAGCATTCTGCGACAAACTGCATAGCGGCCAATGGCTTGGCTACACCGGTAAACCAATAAACCATGTGGTGAACATTGGCATTGGCGGCTCCGACCTGGGTCCTAAAATGGTGTGCGAAGCCCTTAAGTTTTATCAGCAACCGGGCATGTCCATCGATTTTATATCGAACGTAGACGGAACCGATGCGGCAGAAGTACTGAAAAAGCTGAACCCGGAACAGACGCTGTTTATTATTGCTTCCAAAACCTTCACAACCAAAGAGACCATTGCCAACGCCCATACCGCGCGCGACTGGTTTCTGAAACATGCTACCGACAAAGAGCATATTAAAAAGCATTTTGTGGCACTCTCTACCAACACAGCGGCAGTGGAGGCCTTTGGCATTGCACCCGAAAACACGTTCCGGTTCTGGGACTGGGTAGGCGGACGCTTTTCGTTATGGTCTGCCATCGGGCTTTCTATTGCCTGTGCACTGGGTTACGATAAGTTCGAGGAGTTACTGCGTGGCGCTGAAGCTATGGACAAACACTTTAGAAGCGCGCCACTGCGCCAGAACGCACCTGTACTGATGGGCTTGCTCGGGCTTTGGTACACGAACTTTTTTGGTGCCCAGTCGCATGCTGTGCTGCCTTACGACCAGTACCTGCGCCTGTTGCCCGAATACCTGCAGCAGGGTCTCATGGAGAGCAACGGCAAAAGCGCAGACCGCACCGGCACCTTTGTAGACTACGAAACCCAACCCGTTATTTGGGGAGCGGCCGGCACAAACAGCCAGCACTCCTTCTTCCAGCTCATTCATCAGGGCTCGGTGCTTATTCCGTCAGATTTTATAGCGCCGGCACAAAGCCTGAACCAGATCGGCAACCACCACACCATGTTGCTCTCTAACTACTTTGCCCAGACAGAGGCCCTGATGAAAGGCAAAACGGCAGAAGAAGCCAGAGCTGAGTTACAGAAAAAAGGAGATAAATCGGAGCAGGAAGTAGAGGAACTGGTGCCGCATAAGGTGTTTGCAGGCAACAAGCCTACTACCTCCATCATGTTTAAAAAACTGACACCTTACACCCTTGGCAGCCTCATCTCGATGTATGAGCAAAAAGTTTTTGTGCAGGGTGTGCTCTGGAATGTGTATAGTTTCGACCAGTGGGGAGTGGAACTGGGCAAACAACTTGCAGGCGCCATAGAGGATGAGCTGATGGGTAAAACAACCGGAAACCACGACAGCTCTACCAACGGGCTTATTCAATTTTATAACGAAAACCGGGGGTAATAAAAGTTTGAAGCTAAGATTATAGCAGCAGGTTCATCTGTAATCGAGTTATTCCCTGCTTCACAAGCCTGCAAAAGAAACTGAGTCGGAGCCATAAACTCCGCGCCGGCTTCTTTTGCAGGCTATTTTTTTCCGTTAGCCTGCCGGCAACTACAGTATTTTAAAACCTTTCTGCGCCACTGCGTACTGTAGAATTGAACACCTACCCCTACAAATGATTTCTTTTCGTGCGGCATGTATCTTCCTGTTTTCACTGGTGCTTTCGGGCTGCGCAGATAATACATTTTTTCAGGAAGATGCCTTGGTTCAATCTGGCACAACACCCGCTATTACACCTGCAACCGACAGTGTTTGGGTAACAGTTGGAGGCCATTACAACCGCAACGCCTTTTATTACATCTTCTGGGGGAAACATAACCGGCAGCTCTGGGCAACACCCGTAAAGGTGCCGGTTTTCAGGCTTCATAAAGTGGCTGGTGGTTTAAAAGTTGTAAAGCGCGGCGGTGGTTACCAGTCTACCAGTTTTCAGTTGCAGGATGGTGATGGCCGCCTCTACGCCTTTCGTACACTCGATAAGGACCCTGTGCACGTACTCTCTGACTTCTGGCAAAAAACTTTTGTAACGAATGTAGTACGCGACCAGACCTCGGCTGCCAACCCATTTGCGGCACTGGTAGTGCCGCCTCTTGCCGAGGCACTTCGTATCTGGCACAGCAACCCCAGGTTATATTATGTAAGCAGCAACGACACCAGCTTTGGAGAGTTTGCGCCACTTGTACAAGGCAAAGTATTTATGCTGGAAGAAAAATTCAAGACTCCCGCTGATATACCTGCCAATGAAAATAATACAATTGGCTTCCTGGATTCTGACGAGGCCTTCCGCCTTCGCTTTTCATCGAACCGGTACCACTTTGAACAGCGCGAGTTTGCCAAAGCCCGCTTACTCGACCTGCTCCTCGGAGACTGGGACCGGCATAAAGGGCAATGGGACTGGGCAGTAAGCAAGAAAGGAGAAGAAACTTATTTCAGGCCTATACCGAAAGACCGGGACCAGGTTTTTCTTAAAATGAACGATGGCCTGATTCCTTTTATAGCCAGCAGCAAAATAATGGTCCGGAAATTTTACTCTTTTTCGGAGAAGTTCGGCGATGTGCAGGCACTGCTTATTAATGCACGGTTTATAGATGAGCGGCTGCTACACGAGCTGTCAAAAGAGGCCTGGCTACAACTTGCCGGGCAGGCTCAGGCTGCCCTTACCGACCAGGTTATAGCAGCTGCCGTGCGGCAACTGCCGGAACCCATCAGAAAAAAGATCGGAAAAGAACTGGAGGCCAGCCTGCAGACACGACGCAACAACCTACCCGAGGCCGCTGAAATTATGTATTCGATTTTGGCCAAAGAAGTAACCATACCAGGTACCGATCAGGAAGAGCAGTTTATTGTTAACCGGCATCCGGATGGCAAGACGCAGGTGCGTATATTTCGCCGTACCTCCATTATGTCGCCGGAGCAGCAGCTGTACAATCGTGTTTTTTCTGCGGATGAAACCAAAATAATTCGCCTGTATGGACTTGCCGGAGACGATGAGTTTGTGGTTGAAGGATTCGTGAATAACGCTATCCCGATAGAAATTTATGGCGGTTTGGGCGAGGATAAGATATCAGAAAGATCGAGTGTGAAATCCTGGAAAAAGAAAACAAGTATCTTCGACACAGAACGCGGTAACAGCATTATTTTTGGGTCTGAAGGCCGCGACCGCACCACCCGCGATGTACGCGTTCATGCCTACGACCGCGAAGGAAACTGAGCCGCTCCTCTGTACCTGCTGCCCAGGCAAAAAAGTAAAGCTTCCTGGCGGTAAAGCACCTTATCAAACTCCTGAACAGTAAAAAACGCGTATTTACCGCAAGAGCAGGCAAATACGCGTTAAGCGAATAGCAGGAACTTTCAGGCATTACTTTGGCTCGAGTTCCATGTAGGGTTTTGGGAAAGGAATCCAGGCTTTTACAATTGAAAAATCATAGGTTTTGGCGTTGGGCGAAGAATCCATTTTAATGCGGTTATCTCCTACATACCAGCAGGCTACCACGGTAGGGTGCCCATGCTCATCAATGGTAGCTAAGATATTTTGTCGGAGCTCAGGCAACTGCTCTGAACTTGGTATCCATTCTTTATTCATAAAAGAGTCGTTTTCAGGTTTTTAACGCGACAAGCCCAGCCCTAGAAGTTTCTAAGACTTTGCCGCAAATTTTTACGTCTTTTACGCATGATTTCTGAAAACAAACTAAGCTCAAAGGAATATTTAAGTAGAACTAGCAAAAATCTTAGCCTATCTACAAAAAAATCATAATAACCTTATAACTAACCACTTAATTAAAACAATGAGGTAGCTACCAAAGGTTTAATTTCCAGAACCTGAATTATTCAAATAAAAACGGCCTTCAGAAGGTCTAATGCATCGAAACAGGCCAAGGGTGTTCCTGTATTTACGTGTTTATACCGATGCTTTCTTCTCCCTGGCCACCTTCTCCAGCATCTTGAGTACGAGTTCTTCGGTACCGCTTAGATTTTTAGTAACAGGTTTGCTGGCATCGTGCCGTTTCAGATATTGCAATAATTTATCTTCTCTGAAAAGATTTACCACTTCCGGATGAATGTAATATTTAGAACAGACAGTGGGTGTGTTGCCCAGACTCCTGGCCACCATCTTCACCGACTCCTTTATGCTCTTTTCCTTACCTAGTTCGGGGTTCTCTTCCAGCACCAGCTCCAGGCACTCTACCATGCGCACGGTGCCGCCCCAGGTCCTGAAGTCTTTGGCGCTGAAGTCGTGTTCGGTGGCTTCGCGCAGGTAAGCGTTCACATCGCCCGACTCCAGGGTCTGCCGCTGCCCCTCTTCGTCGTAATACTGAAACAGGTCGTACCCAGGTATGTCTTTGCACTTTTTAACCAGTTGGGCCAACCGCCGGTCTTTCAGGTCTATTTCGTGCTCCACTCCTTTTTTGCCTCTGAAGGTGAACTTTAGCTGGCTGCCAGAAATCTGCACATGCCGGTCGCGGAGCGTCGTAAGCCCATACGATTTGTTTGATTTGGCATAGTGCCTGTTACCGATCCGGATGAGGGCATTGTCGAGCAGCGAGAGCACCAGGGCTGTTACCCGGCGCTTGTCCAGTTTACTGGAGGCAATGTCGGTTTCTATTTTCTCACGGAGCTTAGGCAGTGTTTTACCGAACATAATCATACGGCCGAACTTGGTTACGCTTCGCACCTTCTGCCAATCGGGGTGGTACACATACTGCTTCCGGCCTTTTTCGTCGCGGCCGGTAACCTGTAAGTGGCCTTTGGCATTCGGCGAAATCCAGACATCAGTCCAGGCAGGTGGTATCACCAGTTTACTTATCCGCTCCAGCACTTTCTCGTCCGTAATACGTTCGCCTTTGGCAGTTTCGTAGATCATGCTCTTGCCGGCTTTGCGGCGGGTAATGCCGGGTTTCTCGTCTGTGGTATATCGTAGCCCAGCCCATGCGGCCGATTTAGCCGGGTCTGCGTGCAATTCGTGTAATTCGTTCTTCTTCGCCATCTCCTGAGGCATTAGTTTTTACCTCCTGCTGTACACATACCGAGTTTTACGACAAAAGTTGTAGGCCTGCAAGCCTGGCAGCAGATTTTAACAAACATCCTTATCTTTGCGCCCGGCACCACACATTTGTTCTCATGCACCAACACCTCTCCTACCTGTACGCTTTCTTTGGCCTCTTCCTGATCGGCTGCGGCCTGTTGTCTGTTTTGGTCTTAGGCTGGAAGGCCAAAACGGCGCTTGTTTCGGGTGGTACGTTTGGCCTTATTGCCCTCACAGCAGGTCACTTTCTGAACCTTAGCCAGACTTGGGCCTTGTATGTTGGAGCCTTGGAAGCAGTTTTGCTGGCAGGTATTTTCGCCTGGCGTGCCAGTGCCGCCTTCCTGAAACTGACCGAACTGCTACAAACGCACGACACGCAGGCTGTCCGGCAAAAAAGCATTGCCTTTTTAATTATTGCAACTATGTTTGTTACCGCACTCGTAGTGCTGACTATAACAGCCACCTTCTTTGCTGATGCTAATAATTCTCTGCACTAAAGCATTATGTAAAGCCCACCCTTGAAGCAAAACCTGCCTATACTCTTTGGAAGGCCTTTTTCATTAGAATAATTGGCTGGCTTTGCCCAATTAAACATTAGAAATTATGGTCCTGACCTGACTTTAAAAACAAAGTGGGCGGTGCATTCCAGGTTCAAAACGGGCAGAGGCCAGGGAATAGTAGGCAGGAGTAAGGATGCTCGGGCCATCATAATTTCTAATTAGAAAGAGCTAGTTGCAAAAAGTAAGCTCTGAACAACTATTAAAATAGTCTCCTGTTCATCCAGGCCAGGCCTTAGTTGCAGATATACCTATGCCAGCAGAAACTACGTTTAAGGGTGGATGTATGGCTTTCGTTAACACTCCGCCTGTTTGTTCGTAAAGCCAGGTATAAACAAGCTAGAACTATTTTCCTTATTTTTTACCAAAAGCCTTTTATTAACTTAACCGAACACCTACTTTAAATGAACAAATTATTTTTTACACCTACTACCCTTCTTGCTTTCTTCACGTTGCTACTCCTGGGAAGCTGCTCCGGCAACGATGGCGTTATATTCTCTACCAAAGACGACATTAACCTGGGGGCACAGGTGGCTGCTGAAGTAGATTCTACTTACCGGGCAAATGGCACCCTGCTGGAGCGCAACAGCGCCAATGCCACCCCCTATACTCACCTCGACCGTATCGTGAACCGGGTGCTGAACTCCGGAGAAGTAAAATACCGGAATGAGTTTCCGTGGACCGTAAAGATTATTCGTGACAACGAAAACCTGAATGCCTTTGCTGCTCCTGGCGGCTATATTTATGTGTACACCGGCATTATTAAGTACCTCGACGACGAAGATCATTTTGCAGGCGTGCTTGCCCATGAGATCGCACACGCCGACAAGCGCCACAGTGTGCGGCAGCTGCAACGCGACTATGGCCTCTCTATTCTGCTATCGGTGGCGCTGGGCAATAACCCGGGGGCATTGCAGCAAATTGCGGCACAACTTGCCGGCACCCTTACAGGCCTTCGGTTTAGCCGCGAAGCCGAAACAGAGGCAGACGATACTTCAGTTATTTACCTGGCTGGTACCCAGCACTACGCCTGCGATGGTGCCGCTGGTTTTTTTGTGAAGCTCAACGCAGAAGCAGCCCAGGGCAATACGCCCGAGTTCCTGAGTACGCACCCTAACCCTGAGAACAGAGTTGGCAACATTCAGCAGCGCGCGCAGGAAAGAGGCTGCAGCACCACCTCCGCTGCCGATACCGATTTTACAGCGCTCAAAAAGAGCCTTAACCTTTAACCATAACCAAACTGCCTGCCGTAAAGCGGGCAGTTTTCTATTTATCTGGCTATGAAAAAACTGACTAACATTGCGAAAAAAACTGTTCTGAAGGCCGAAGAGAAATTCGATGTACTCACCTTTGAGTTACGCAGACGACTTAACCTGTTCGGCCCGCTCCAGATTGTGCCTTACCGAAGTTACGGAACTCCGAACCGCCTCTATGTGAAAGGCCGCGTGCTGGTAGACAAAGGCATTACCCAGTCTGAAACCACCGACACTACCTGGCAGAATATCCTGAACATGTACCGCCGCTTCCATAGCGACGAGATACCCAATGCCAGGGTACAGCTAAAACTGCAAGGCGAGGAGTATGAAGTAACTACCGACGTGGAAGGTTACTTTGTTCTGAACATGGAACCCAAAACGCCCCTGCAGTTAGACGACATCTGGCACCCGATCGAGTTGAAGCTGGTGGACTCGCCGATAAAGTTTGAAGAAGACGTTCACGCCACAGCGTATGTACTCGTGCCACCACCAGACGCTGAGTATGGCATCATCAGCGATATAGACGACACCATTGTTTATACCGGCGCCACCAGCCTGCTGCAGACGGGCCGAAATGTGCTCCTGAACAATGCACACCGGCGCATCCCGTTTCATGGCGTTTCCTCTTTCTATAAGTCGTTGCAACAAGGGCGTAACGGCAAGCTCAACAACCCGTTCTTTTACGTTTCGAGCAGCCCCTGGAACACGTACGACCTGTTATACCAGTTTCTGGAACTAAATGAAATACCTACCGGCCCGCTCCTGCTCCGCGACTTTGGCATAGACGAAACCAAGTTCTTAAGCTCCGACCACATGAGCCATAAATACAAAGAGATAGAAAACCTGCTCATTTCTTACCCGGAGCTGGAGTTCATTTTAATTGGCGATAGTGGTCAGAAAGATGCTGAAATCTACAGCGAAGTGGTGCGTAATTTCCCTGGCCGCATCCTGGTTATTTATATAAGAGATGTTAATGTAGAGAAACATACCCGAAAAGTAGTTTCTATTGCTGATGAACTTAAAACTGACGGCAATGTGGAAATGGTGATTGTTAAAGACACCCTGGAAGCAGCAGAACACGCAGCCGCCAATGGTTTTATATTTACCGAAGACCTTCCCGAAATTAAGAAAGAAACTGAAATAGACGACTCTGGCGACGACGATTCTATTTTATAGTATCAAAGAATATTCACTAATAGCAGCAATTCTGGCAAATGAGGTACCTAAGCTTAAACAGCGGGCCTTATTTGTCAGGATTGTTGTATTTAGTTAGATCCTAGCCCAGAAGCTAAAATTAAAGATTGACTCTCTTATACCAACTAGTATTCGCACCCTTCCATTTCTGTTCCATCTTATCACGCTGTCATCTTGGAAGAATATTGTGGGCAAGTTCCAGAAGCATTGGTACTTGTAGTGTGGAAGCTTAAGTTCGTATAATAGCTTGTTTAAGTGTAACAGCAGCAGCTATTTGTCTTATTGCCTACCTTCATGTTCGTTTTGCCTTGCTACAAAAAGAACCAACGAAAATCAAGATGCTCCAAAATCGAAGACACCTTCCCCCACTCGCAGAAGACTCAAACACTGGAGCCTCAGCTGGAATGATCTGAAATAATTTTCCAACCAGCAGGAAAACGTTTGAAGATAACAGAGAAATGACCTTCTAAATTACCTTCGGCCCGGGTTAACAGCCACTTCCCTACTACCAGCCTGGTATCAGCAGCCAACGCCTTGTTCTCAAGAATATCGAAATTAAGTTTACCCATGGCGGCGCTGGTAGGGTAAGACTTCTGGTAATTCGACAACGTTTGCTGCCAGCCATAAGTAAGGCCACGCTTGCCAATAAACACCAACGAGTCAGACTGCCAATAGCCTTGCATGTAGCACTCCAGATCGCCCTTGCTCCAGCAGTCAGACTGTTGCTGTAATACCTGTAGTACCTCCTCCGCAGCGTGGGTTGCAACAGCGTTTCCTGTAGTTGTTGTTTGTTGCGGCGGCTGGCAGGCAACTTGCCAAAGCAATGTTCCTGCAACCAGAAGTATCGCTCTAAGGTTTCTTTTCATCTTCTGGCAGAATAGCTTTTACATAGGTTATTCCTCCTAAGCGGCCCATGGCCCTGGCAATGCGGCTGCGCCTTTGCAGCACAAAACCGGTGGGGCGTGCAGCCGAGTATCGGATAGGGTTAGGCAGCACAGCAGCGAGCAAGGCAGCCTGTTGTCGGGTAACGTCTTTGGCGGGCCTCTTAAAATATTTCTGGCAGGCAGCTTCTACGCCAAACACACCATCGCCCATTTCGGCAATATTCAAATACACCTCCATTATGCGCTTCTTCCCCCACAGTGCCTCCATCAAAAACGTAAAATAAGCCTCTACCCCTTTTCGGAGGTAGCTCCGGCCGTGCCACAGAAATACGTTTTTGGCTACCTGCTGGGTAATCGTACTGCCGCCTCTTATATTCTTACCACTCTGGTTTCGCTTAAAAGCTGCCTGAATGGCTTCATAATCGAAACCAGAGTGCATCAGGAAACGCTGATCTTCTGAGGCCACCACCGCTAAGGGCAGTTGTGGCGACATTTCTTCTAAGGTCACAAATCTGTACTGTATCTGCGGCTCCGGTTTTGCGGCAGCTCCACCCTCTGCCCGCCGCTGCACCATGTGTAAGGTAACCGGAGGAGCTACCCAGCGGTACAGCAGCACCCATGCCACACTCAGCAAAAACAGGCTCAACACCAGCTTCAGGAACAGCCATTTAATTTGCTTCAGATCAAATCCTTTTTTTACGCCAGAACGCTTTTTCTTCATGTAATTTGCTCTCGTCAAAGATCGCAAAGGTAAAGTTTTTGTTCTATTATAAGGCATTAAG
The DNA here is from genome assembly GCF_008017455.1 of Pontibacter qinzhouensis. Lineage (GTDB taxonomy): Bacteria > Bacteroidota > Bacteroidia > Cytophagales > Hymenobacteraceae > Pontibacter > Pontibacter qinzhouensis. The sequence continues at coordinate 44,594 of NZ_VRTY01000035.1, forward strand.
GCGGCAGCAAAAAAGCTAAAGTCCAACACAAGGCGCAATACCCCGTACCAAGAAAATGAGTGCCTTTACCGGCGCAAGTAAACATAAAACAAATAAGGCGGTTATTGAAAAGATAGCAGGAAGCCGAGCTACTCCAGGTTCAGACAGTATGTAGCCAGCCTTAGTACCTGTAGCAGAGGGTCCTTATCAGATTATTCTAATGAAAAAGGCCTTCCAACAAAAAATTGCCTCGAAGTAGTCAAGGGTTAAACTCACTAAAACACATATTAAAGAGATGACAAAGTACCTCCCGCTTTTCCCATTAGGCATTGTTGTGTATCCGGGAGAGAAGCTGAACCTGCATATTTTTGAGCCACGGTACAAACAGCTCATACAAGAATGCATCACAAACAAAACGACGTTTGGCATCCCGTCTTTTCTGGAGAACGGCATCGGCGAGTATGGCACAGAGCTAAAAGTGCTTCGTGTAGAAAAGAAGTACGACAATGGTGAAATGGACATAAAAACGCAGGCGTTAGGCATATTCAGGGTTATAAAATTAGATAAACAAGCACCTGGCCGGCTTTACCCGGGTGGTGAGGTGCAGCCCCAGGAAACAGACCTCTCCGGCGATGTTTTTTTTAGAGTCGAGATTGAAAAGCTGCTGCGGCAGCTGTACGAGGCGCTGCACATTACAAGCTTACTACTCTCGCTGCCAGCCGATTTTAAATCGTTTGACGTTGCGCATCACCTGGGCCTCTCGCTGGAACAGGAGTACCTGCTGCTTCAGACCAAAAGCGAGGCCGACCGGCAAGACTTTATTTTGCAGCACCTGCGGGCTATTGTACCGGTTGTGCACGAAACTGAGCGGCTTAAAGAACGGGTAAAAATGAACGGGCACTTTAAAAACCTGACTCCACCAGAACTGTAGGCCATGCCAGGAGACTCTAATTTATGCTGACATATTTTCTGATTATTTTCCCCACACTCGCCATTATTTATCTAGCTTTCAGCTATTGGCAGGAGCGTAAGTATCGCCGAAAGCCGTTCTACAAACTAGCTGATATTGGCTGGAAGAAATGTACTTTACCCCCACCCGACGACTTGGTGCACTCCGTTGCGCTACTCGGCGACCCCGGTGCTGTCGCCACCGACGGCACTGACCCGGTGCTCAAGCTGGTGGAGCAATGGAAACTGGAGGCCGGTCAGCGCGGTACAGCATTGTTACTCGGCGATATAGTATATCCTGTAGGCTTGCCACCAGAAGGCAACATGCTCTACAACACGTCTCTGCTCCGGCTAAACACCTTACTTGATACCTTTAAGCATTTTGAAGGCCAAAGCATCTTCTTAAGCGGTAACCACGACTGGAACAAAGGCAGGAAAGGTGGCTATAAGCAGCTACTTCGCCAGGAGCAACATGTAGTGGAGTATCTACAGAACGAAGAAGCCTACCTGCCGCGAAATGGTTGCCCAGGGCCTGTTACCAAACAGCTGGCAGAAGGCCTGCTACTGCTCATTATAAATACCCAATGGTGGGTGCAACGTGGCGAAAAGCCTCTTGGAGCCAAAGACGGCTGCCCTTATGAGCATATCGACGAGTTTTTTCAGGAGCTTAAGGCTGTTTTGCGCCAGAACAAGCACCAACGTATTATTGTCGCTGCGCATCATCCGTTATACAGCAATGCCCTGCACGGTGGCAAGTTTACGTTGAAGCAGCATATTTTTCCGCTTACGGCCGCACACAAACGATTTTACATTCCGCTGCCAATCTTTGGCTCGCTCTACCCCTTCTACCGTCAGTTGTTCGGTGCTTACGAAGATATGTCGCATGGGCGGTATAAGCGCATGCGTAAGCGGTTGCTGCGCATTTTTAACAGGTACAGCAACATTATATATGCCGCTGGCCACGACCATAACCTGCAGCATTTCGAGGTAAGGCAGAACCATTATATTGTGAGCGGATCGGGCAGCAAAACGGCCTTTGTTAAAAAAGGCGGCAAAGCTACCTTTACCCTGGAGGAACTTGGGCTGGTGGTGCTAAATTATTACAAAAACGGGCAAGTATGGATGGAAGTGCGGGCAGTCACGAGTGCAGAAGACCCGAACGCCGATCCTGTTGTTTTCAGGAAAGAGCTGCAAAGCGTGTTGCAGGCAGCACCGCAACAAGTAGTGCAGTAGCGGCTGCATGATGTAGTAACCAGGAACAGAAGCTTACTGCTCTTCAGGCAGTGGCAGTATCATCAGGAGGCTTTCTTTGTGCATCTTCACGTCAATAACTTTATCTGTTGCCACCGGTTCGCCATCTATATGCAACACTTCGCCTTGCGTATTGTAAATAGTAGCTTTTCGGCAGCTTATGCGCCTCGAGAACACAGAGCTATCGATGCTATCGGTGTAGAGCTTGTATAAAATACCGATACCTGCTGCCTTCGGGAAAGGCTCTATCAGACAAATTTCAAAACGGCCATCGTTGAGCACACCGTTGGGGTTAATACTGGCGTTGCTGCCAAAGGCATTTGCATTGGCAATAGTAACCATAAAGGCAGGTCCTTCAAAATTCTCTACATCTGTCTCTATACGGTAATGCTTAGGTTCGTAAGACAGGTACTCCTGCAGCGCAATCCAGGCATAAGATCCTGGGCCTCTGGTTTCGCCTTCACAAAAACGCTTTACAACCAAAGCATTAAATCCTAAGTCGCTTAAGTGGATGGAGGGTATTCCATTTATTTCAAGCGTATCTATCGGGATGACCTGGTGTGTGTGAATGAGTTGCAGTGCCGCCTCCGTATCCTGCGGAATATCCAGATCTTTTGACAAGCCGTTGCCAGAGCCAAGCGGAATGATACCTAACGGAATCTGCTGCTTTATCAGGAGCGACGCCACCAGGTTCACAGTACCATCACCTCCTACCGCGAAAATAGCGTCTACTTTCCGCGACTTGATCTTGTCCTGCAGCTTTTGCTTGTCGTCTTCTCCGGTTGTTTTAAAGAATTCAAACGCTATCCCTTTCTCCTCACAAATTGTTGCTATGTCTTCCTCCAGGTCCTCCTTTTCAATATCTCCGGCTATCGGATTAATCACGAACAAATAAAATTGCTCCTCTTTTGTTTTTTCCATTATTGCAGGCCAACAGGCTGTTTACCACTTTACGTACTAACTTAAATTTTTGCTACTCACCCTGTTTTACGATATTTGGCAGCCGAAGAAGGTTTTCTATCCATTTAAATGAAGTCTCCTATAAGTTGTATAAAGTTTTAGAGTAGGCATTGACACACTATTCTATTAAACCGGCTGGTAGGCCATTAGGGTATTCCTGCTGTATGGCCCGTTCTATTTCGGCAATCCGGTTGCCAGGGTTTGGATGCGTTTGCGTGAACTCAGGCCCACTGGCACCACCACTTGCCTGTTCCAGCACACGCATTACCTCCGTCATGGCGCGTGGGTCGTAACCAGACTTGCCTGTTAGCCGGACCGCCAACCTATCAGATTCCAATTCATCGTTGCGGCCATAGCGCATATTCAGGAGTTTACCCACCATGGCGGCGGCTACGGCACCAGACTGGCTGGCGGGGTTTTCGGGGTCATAAATAGCGATGGCTGCGGCCCCTGTCAGGCCCTGTGTAAGCTTAGCCTTGGCCAGTTGCTGCGCTGAGTGTCTGGCCACTACATGCCCTATCTCATGCCCAAGCACCCCGGCAACCTGCGCCTCCGACGACAGCCTTTTGAGCAAACCGGCGGTAATAAAGATCTGGCCTCCGGGCAAGGCAAAGGCATTTACAGTATTTTCGTCGGCAAGTAAATGGAAGTCGAACTGGTAAGGTGTGTTTCCTGCACCGGAGCTGTTTACAAGCTGCTGCCCGATGCGTTTTATCTCAGCGGCTGCCTCTCTGTCGGCATGCAGGCCACCATATTGCGAGGCCATTTGAGGGGCCGCCTGTAAGCCAAGTGCAATTTCCTGCTCCACGGTCATGTCTACGTGCTGAGTCTCGCCGGTAAACTCATTTTCCTGCCTGTTACACCAGTAGGTCACCAAAGACACACCGGCAATCAGAAGGGCAATAATAAATTTCATTAATCCTCTCATATGCTTCAGGTTTTCGAATCAAAAACAAAAGTAAATATCAATACTGCAGGCTGCTAAACCCACGTTACAGCAGCCCCACCTCCTGAAGACTACTTACGTAGAGGGAGCAGGATGTGGCACTGAGAGAACGTGAAGATCAGGCAAGTGGTTGCGGCATGGGCAGGCATATCTTCTAGTTGTGGTGGGGCTGCAAAAACTAAGGTATAAGTAGATTTTCACACTGCTAAAACACTTAAAAATCCATAGCAGGAAGGCCAGACTAATTTATGTTAATCTCGTACTACAGCTATATTTCAACTAAGACGAATCAATAACTATAATACCATGAACATGAAACGAGCATTCGGTGCTATTCTTACGGTGTTAGGAATCATCGGCATCATATGGGGCGCTTATGCCTTTGTAATGGGAGGAGACGGAGGGGCAATCGGGAAATACACAGCCCTGGTTCCTTTTCTGGTGGGGCTCATTTTTTTCTTTTCCGGTATCGGACTTGTAAAAACAACTAAAGACCAGACGTAACTTCATACAGCTTTACATACAAAAGCCTCTTTGTCGGTTCAGACAAAGAGGCTTTTGTATGTTAGAGGCTGCTTAAGCTACGCGTGCGCACTTCAGTTACTGGCCTGCAGGTCGAGCAGCGGCATTTCGAGTGCGTACATCTCTACTGCAATGGTGGGGTCGAGGTAGGTAGACGTATACTTGGCATCTGCTGCATGAATATACAGGCAGGTATTGTCTTTAATCAGCTCCACCACCTCTTTGGTAACGGCAGTAGGCAGCGCAGGGCAACCCAGGCTTCTGCCTAAGCGGCCGTACTGTTTTATAAACGATTCACTTACGTAATCGGCTCCGTGCACTACAATAGCGCGTTCTTTCGCATTGGTGTTAAAGTTCTCATCCATGCCAGATAAACGAAGCGACAGGCCGTGCTTACCAAAGTAAGTCTGGTCGGTAATGTAGAAACCCATGCTGCTCTTAAACGAGTTAAATTCGTTCGAAAACTGCATTGCTTTCTGTTCGCCGGAGTTCCTACCATGCGCTACCAGCGTATTAAACAATACTTTTTTTGATTTCAGGTCAATAATCCAGAGGCGCTTATCGCTGCTGTTTTTAGTAAAATCTATAACCGTTATTATAGACTTAGCAGGAGCCAGCATATTGTGCTGCTTAAAGTTCTGATAACCGATAATAGCCTTTTTGAAAACCTCCAGCGAAAGGCCGGTTTTGTTCAGTTTAGCTTCATCGTATACCTGCAGTACATAATCATCAAATATTATCTGTTTTTCTGCAAAACTCATGGCGGCAGTGTTGTTGCTGGCTGCGGCTGCATCTAACTCTATTGCTGGCATTAGTTTGCCTGTATTGTTGTTAGCAATCGGCGTGCTTACCGAAAATAAGCATAATGCAAATGATGTAAGGGCTATTTTGAGCATAGAAACAAGTTCAGTAAGTTAGGCGACAAAAAAACAACAGGGTTTATAGTCGTTATTGTTCCCCGGATAGATAAAAAGTTCAATTTCCAGATTTTAAATCTACGCATTCTTTCGTGAATTACCTCCTATTGTTTAGCAAAAGAAACTGACATGTAACTGAAGCAGCGCCTTTTACAGAACGACAGTATTGCCATAATAGTAGGTGCAGCTAAAATATTTTATTTAGGATTTTTTTAGTTGAAACAGCTATCCATGGTTTTCTTCTGCTGATAAGGTAATGCTTAGCCCCCACTGACGTCAACAGGAAGGGTAACAGTATGGGTATCAGTAAGAAGTTACATCTAAAACGAACGCTCCAATTGCTTAGCAAGGTCTGTTTACAACTTCTGTTGATGATTTTTTAAAGTAAAGCTTGTAAAGCAGGGGCGCATCCTGCAACTTTAAGAAATTTTAAGGCCATGTTACGTAAAACATTATGGGTACCCTTTCTCCTGAGCCTGCTGTTGGTTGCATGTTCTGAGCCGGCCCAAATCGAAGGGTTCGACAGCACAGGCTGGAAAGCGGATCGGCTGGGGTGTGCTGGTACCAGAGAAAAAATGCAGCAGGAGTTTGAGCAGGTGCGCCAGGAGCTGTATACTAAAGGGGAAGCCGAAATTATTTCGATTCTTGGAAGGCCGGATGGGGAACAATTGATGGCGCGTGGGCAACGCATCTTTTATTATTATCTGGAACCGGGTAGCCAATGCAAACAAAAAAATAATTTGTCGGAAGCTAACAGAGCAGAGGTTCGGTTAAACGCCTTAAACAAAGTGAGTGAAGTAACTTACCTCCGCCCCATTCCAAAATAAAAAACCCGCCTAAAGCGGGTTTCTATTATTGTTTTCAGCAGATGCTTTTATTCTATGGCATCAGTCATGTACAGGTTCTTTTTCCGGCCTTCTAACTCCAGGTAATTCTGTAACTGGTCTTCTGACAAAATAACAGTCAGGGCATTATCTACTGAAGAATTTATTTTGGAAACTGTTTTCTGCACTTCCTCAGGTTTTTCGGCCTGCACGAGCTGTGCCTCTTTTAGCTGCTGGTAGCGCTCTTTATTTAGCTGCTCCACTTTAGCATACTGCTCCTGCGTTAAATTAAGCTCTTGCTTCATTTCAATAGATGCCATTTGATAGCCTTCTAATGTCACGCTTAAAACGGCTTTATCAAGTCTGTCATCGGTAACTTTAAGTTGCTGCCCAAATCCGGAGAAAGAGATGAGCGCCAAAATGCCTACTAATATATTCTTTTTCATTTTATATCTGATCGTCTACGCGTATTGTATTATTATCTTTACCTTACTTAGAACGTAACAACAGACGACAAGTTAGCCTTTCATAAACAAATTTTCTGCGCATCTTATAAGCTACACAAACTCAAATATATAGTTAAATTAGTATATAATAATAAATTAATCTAAATTCCTGTTGTAACGGCAGTTTTAAGTTACCTTTCCTTTTTATAAGTCATCTACTTACCTGCTTCTCTTATCTCTCCTCCCCTTTTTGTTTTAGTTTACCAAGTTGTGCGCTTACTCCTAGGCCAACTAGTATGCGGCAGGTAAACCAGAGTATCCTCCTCAGATAGATTTTATAAGTATAATAAAGGAGAACCAGTCTGCAAATCGCTACTACCGCACATTTTAGTTTTGTGTAGCGATTATTTAAATGAATTGCCCCTTCCTAAGCATTTTTGCCATTTTTCATCCAAGGGTGGTCCTCACAACTTCGGAGGGAAAAACAGGTATTTGAAGCAGCCTAAACCAACATTTTATAACTGCCACACAGCCAGAATTTATAATAGGGATTAACTTTCCTGAATACAAAAGTTTGAAAACGATGTTTCCCTTGCTCTAGACTAAATATTTTTAGAGCTACAAGTACCTGATGCAACAACTGCTGCAAGAGCCTGTAAAAAAGCGGGCCTTGCTGTAAAAACAGCAAGGCCCGCTTCAGGTTTTAAAGTGAGCATTTAGATCAAGGCGCTCCTGGCACTTTATGATCCTGGCGCTTAAAGTACTGCATCGCTATAAACGAGATCAGGAAACCTGAAATTACGCCTTCCACCATCAGGACCATAAAAACCACTATGCCTGGCGTTACCGACATGCGCTCACCGAAGTAGCGTTCTGCCGACAGCACCTCCAGCATAGAGGTATCAAAAATCTTAATGTAAAGAATCATAAAAACGGCGAAAAGAACGGTAGCCGTAATGGCAGTAAGAGTACCTACGCCAAGTCCTTTAAAATACCGGATAAGGCCATCTACGCTTTCTTTATAGTTTTTAATAGCCATTACTATTCCCGCTGCCAGAATAAGGCCATTCAAGAATCGCAGTTCAATGATATGGGCTAAGCCCAGCAATTTCATTAAAAGGAAATAAGCAATAAGGGCAACAGCGGTTAAAACGCCATATTTAATTCCTGTTTTCTCCATAGTTCAATGTAATAAGGTGCATAAAATAAAGGGTTGAAAAATACTAAATTCGTTCTGGCATGGTATGGTCAGCTGTCTTGAACCACTGCATAGCTATAAACGCCAGCCAGAAACCCGGCCAGGAGCCATAAATAATAGTTAAGACAAACAGAGCAAGAATAGATAAGCTCTCGGGGAACAGGGAACTAGCCTGCAGGTTAGACAGGTAACTGGCATCGGCCATACTTATATAGGCGACCAGAAACAAGCCTAAAATAGTAGAAGACACCACGCCGGTAGTGGCACCAATGGCCAGCCCCTGAAAATAATTAATGTCTCCGTTACGTGCCCGCTTAAAATTTGCGATAGCCACGCAAATGCCTATTACAAGAAAAATACCACTCAGAAAAGAGAGCTCCACAATGTGCTGCAGCCCTAAAACCCGCATAAGCAGGAAATAAACGATATGGGCCAGGCCAACAAAAATTCCATATTTAATAGAAACTTTCTGGTAAGAAATGTTTTCAGATGCCATCATAATGGTTGTTTATAAATTTACATTCAAACTTTTAAAAATGAACAGATTAACCACATAATTGGTTAGCTCTACAGGCCATACGCAAGGTATGGTGCTGCTTCAGCTTGATGTGGCTCTATATAACTAAAATTATATACTAGTTTCGTTAGGCAGGTGTTGTGCTTAAATCAATTTATTTTTAAGGCTGGTGCCAGAACAGGTTCATACAAAACAACTTACGCGTTTGGTTTAAAGCTGTTACACAATTGGTTTATAGCACCTTTACCGCCACTCAACAAATAATTTTCGTAGCTTTGCAGCATAGCCTTTACTTAATTATCAGATTTTAATATGATCAGCACTAGCAATGTCAGCTTGTCTTATGGCAAGCGAACATTATTTGAAGATGTCACCATCAAGTTTCTTCCAGGCAACTGTTATGGCCTTATTGGCGCTAACGGTGCCGGCAAGTCTACTTTCTTAAAAATATTATCCGGAGAAATTGATCCAAACACTGGCTCCGTCGATATTCCTGCCAACATGCGCCTGGCCGTACTGAAGCAGAACCACTTCGAGTTCGATGAGTATCCGGTGCTGCAAACGGTGATTATGGGCCATAAGCGCCTGTTCGACATTATGCAGGAAAAAGATGCCATTTACGCCAAACCCGATTTCTCTGATGAGGATGGTATTCGCGCAGCCGAGCTCGAAGGTGAATTTGCCGATCTGGAAGGCTGGAATGCTGAATATGAGGCTGCTGAACTCTTAAGCGGTTTAGGTATTACTGAAAACCTGCACTACTCGCTTATGAGAGACCTGAGCGGTAGCGAAAAGGTACGGGTACTGCTCTCGCAGGCACTGTTCGGTAACCCCGGCATTCTGCTGCTCGACGAACCTACCAACCACTTGGATGCAGAGTCGATTATGTGGCTGGAGAACTTCCTCGACAACTTCCAGAACACTGTAATTGTAGTATCGCACGACCGCCACTTTTTAGATGCGGTGTGTACGCACGTAGCTGACATCGATTACGGCAAAATTCAGCTGTATGCCGGTAACTACTCTTTCTGGTACGAGTCGAGCCAGCTGGCCTCTAAGCAACGATCCGACGCAAATAAAAAGACAGATGACAAGCGAAAAGAACTCGAAGAGTTTATCCGCCGCTTCAGCGCCAACGCCTCCAAATCGAAGCAAGCTACTTCGCGTCAGAAGTTACTGAACAAACTGACCATAGAAGACATCAAGCCTTCTACCAGAAAATACCCTTACATTGCCTTTAAACCAGAGCGCGAAGCAGGCAACCAGCTCCTGAATGTGGAGAACCTGCGGAAAACCATAGATGGCACCACCCTCTTCAGCGATGTGACTTTTATGGTCGATAAAGGCGATAAAATAGCCATTTTGGGCCGCAATGATCTTTCTGCCTCTACTTTCTTTGAGATAATAGCCGGAGAAGCTGAACCAGATGCTGGTGAGTACAAATGGGGAACTACCACCAACACCGCCTTTTTCCCGAAAGACAATACGGCCTTTTTCGAAACAGACCTGAACCTCGTAGACTGGCTGCGCCAATATTCTACCGAAAAAGATGAAAGCTTTATCCGGGGTTTCCTGGGGCGTATGCTGTTTTCCGGTGAAGAGTCGCTCAAGAAAGCCAACGTGCTATCGGGAGGCGAGAAAGTGCGTTGTATGTTCTCTAAAATGATGTTGCAGTCAGGCAATGTGCTGGTACTGGACGAACCAACGAACCACCTTGACCTGGAGTCTATTACGGCGCTGAACAACTCGCTCCGTGATTTTGACGGCACCGTTCTCTTCTCCTCGCACGACTTACAGTTTGTAGACACGATAGCAAACCGTATTATAGAACTTACGCCTGGCGGTATTATAGACAGGCGCATGAGCTACGAGGCCTACCTGAACGATGAATTTATTAAGGACTTACGCAAAAAGATGTACAAATCGGCGCTTGTTTAGCGTTAGACACATTAATTGTTGTATCCAATAACTTGATATGCTAAAAAACTTGCGGGCCACTATGTTGGTAACTGGTATGCTATGCCTGTTATCGGCCTCTGCTACCTTTGCGCAGACAGAA
>NZ_VRTY01000036.1 GCF_008017455.1 Pontibacter qinzhouensis
CATCCAAAAGCGATAAGTTGTACTGTTCGCCAGCCTTTCGGAGACGCTTTTTTCAGGTAGTCATGCAGCAAGGCAGCACCTATGGGCACGATCACGATCTTGATGATCTCCATCATCATGTTAATGAACTTTATCTCGATCATGGTGCCGGCAAAGAGCTTTGTCATGAAAGGTGTCATAAAGGGGGCAATGAGCGTGGCGATGGCGGTAACCGTTACAGACAAGACCAGGTTGGCGCGCGCTATGTATACCATCACGTTAGAGGCTAAACCACTGGAGCAGGCCCCCAGCAGAATAATGCCCGCAGCAATCTCTGGATCAAAGTGGAATATTTTGGTTAACAGAAAACCAATTAAGGGCATGATGGTAAACTGGGACACCAACCCGATAAGCACCCCACGACCTGATGTAGCCAGACCTGAGAAATCGCGCAGGCTCATCTGGATGCCCATTCCAAACATAACCAGCTGCACCACAATCAGGATCAACCACTTATTACGCAAATCGAAATCGCCCCAGCTCAGGAAAGCGGCCGGGTAGATCATGCCAGCCACAACGGCGGTCAGAATCCAGGCGGTATACTGATATCCTTTTAAGGCAGGAATAGCCCCAATACCGATAGCGATAGCAACTGCAGCGCTCACCGCGGCTGGTTGCCAGATAGCCAAATCTCCCAGCAGCAGGCCCACCAGCAACAGAAGGAGCGAAAGCCCGGCAATGCCCAGGCAGATTTTGCGCAAAGTGATCATAGGCTGCTTCATTTATAGCACGGTGGCCAGATGTTTGATTGCCTGTGGCGGACTGGCAATAATCGGCACACGTTTCGTTTCTTCGTCCAGACCATTTACCACACGGGCCATAGATGCCTGGGCCAGTAAAATAACGTCTACCTGGCCTGACAGATCCTTTAATGCCGCCGCCACCATGGCATCGTGTTTGTCAGCATCGCCACTCATAAGCGCCTCAAAAGCACCTTCACAGAGTTTAGAGGTTAGTTCTATCTCTTTGCCTGCCGCTGCTGCCCTGCGTTTTACCAGGTCGCTGGTGGGGCCAAGGGTTGTTGGCAATGTAGCTATAACGCCAATGCGGCTTCCGGTTTGCACGGCAAGGTCTGCCATAGGCTGATCTACGCGCAATACTGGCACGCTTGTGAGTGCTGCTGCAGCTTCTACGGCAGCTCCTATCGAGGAACAAGTTACCATAATGTAGTCGGCACCGGCCGCCTCTGCAGAGCCAACATAATCTACCACTCTTCGCGATGTAGCCGCTGTTAATTCGCCTTTTGCAATTACATCTTTTATAAGGCTGTCATCCACGATGTTAAACACATTTACATCGGGCAACGATTCTTGGCAGAGTTGCTGAAATACAGGTACTAAAGTGGCTGATGTATGAATCAGGCCTAATGTTTTCTTTTTCATCTGGTTTAGGTATTTAGAATGTTAAGGGTAGATTTGCCTTGGAGCTTCACCAAAATAAAAATTCAAAATTCAAAATTAGAAATAGTGGAAAAGGTGCTGCAGTGGCCCATCTAGAAGCATTTTCCATCTGTTTAATAATTTGTGAGTTGCTGATTTGTTCTGAGAGCTTTACCTTGTGAGGCTAAGCCAAAATAATCAGGGGAGCCAACTTGTCCACCTTTAAAGTTAACTTCGAGGCCATCAATCGGTGAGCCTGGTGCAAAAGCCTTGCAGATGGGCGCACCAGGCGAGAGCGGTGCCACCATTTCTACAGATTCTATGCCCATGGCTCTGGCCGCGAAACTCGAAGTGTCGCCACCGGCTATCACCACGCGCCTTACGACTGTGTGAGCAGCCACTTCCCGGGCTATCTGTCCAAGAGCAGTGCCATACAGCTGAGCCGTCTGCGATTTGTCACCAGTTTTAGCCAGTATTTGCTTAGTTTCTTTTAGCCGAGTATCATTTCCGCCACAATTGGTGTGCACAATTACACTCCGGCCTTTGTTTATGGTAGCAATGGCCTCGGCAGCACAAGCCGCAATAACGTGGGCAGCTTCAGTTTGTCGGGCAATGGCAGCGGTGTCGAGCGCTATTTGAGTAAAGCCTCCCTCCGATACAGCCCATTCAATCTGGCCCGAGGTTACCGGAGAACAACTTCCCGATACAACCAGTAACGGCTCCGCCACCCCCAGATCGGGCCAGTACTGCGGTGCCTGCAACCGCCCCGCCTCCTGCCAGTAGTTACCCAATGCCATTTCGATGCCGGATGAACCCACCGAAAAAAGCGGTTTCTCAGGTGTGGCGAAAGCATCTATTAATTTCCCGATACCGGCCATCTGGTTTTCATAAATAGCATCAAACAAAACAACTTCGGCACCTTCGGCTAACGTATTCTCTAAGGCTTTTCTCGCTTCGGCTTCTGGCAACACCACCTGCAAAATATCCAGCAGGCCGATCTTTTTGCTTGTTTGCCGAGAGAGGTGCAGGCGCAGGTCGCTCTCATCGGCAGGTGTGGTGGGGTGTTTGCTCATGGAGGGGTGCCGGTCGAGGCGGTGAATCGTGCCCTTGCTCCCGATGCCCATGCGCGCAAATAGGTTTCCGAAAGCGCAGTACCTACCCAGTGCAGGTGCTGCTACTAAAAGTGGCACAAAGCGGGCCTGAAATATCTCGGTGGCAACCTCTATGGCTTTACCGATGCTGCCAATAGCAGGAGAAGAATCGAAGGTGGAGCAGACTTTGTAGTGCACATGGGCAGCACCTAAGGTACGCAAAGCTGCAAAGGCCGGCTTCAGTTCCTGTTCCATTTCGGCAGGCGCCATGGCACGGGTCATGCCTGCAACACCAATTGCCTGCAAACCTTCGTAGCGCGCGAGTTGTTCCGGCGTAGGCGGCTGAATGAACAGCGCCGTTTTTACGCCTGCCCTGCTCAGAAACTCCAACGCATCGGTAGAGCCGGTAAAGTCGTCGCCGTAGTAGGCCAGCAAAAGTTTAGCGGGTTTTGCCATTATTTCTTTGAGCCAAATTTTTCAACCGATTTAGAAAACTCAGGGTATTGCGCAGCCGCTTCTTCTACAGAAAGGCCATTAACTGCTGCCTCCCAAGCCTGGTTTAGTGCTACCACACCGCCTGTAGGGCCATCGGGATGCGCCATAATGCCGCCACCCGCCATGTAAAGCAGATCGGTGGTTTGGGTGCGGCGGTAAGTCTCAGGTGCCTGACCTCCCCACTGCCCCGATGACACCACTGGTAGTACGGAGTAGCCACCCAGCATCGGTTTCAGGCATGCATCAATCGACTTCACCACCGAATCGTCAGACTCCCAGAATTTGTTCTCGATGCCGTTAACATGGATCTGGTCTACGCCTGCCAGCCTCCATAGCTTCTGGTAAGCCGGGAACTCGATACCGAGCAGAGGGTGCCGGTTCAGCATGCCCCACCCGTTCCGGTGACCGTGGATGGCAAGCTGGCCCTGGTCACATATTTTTTTTGCACCGGCCAGCCCCACACTGTTCAGGCTCACCATAGCGCAGGTGCCTCCTGCTGCCACTATTTTATCATAACGCGCTAACATAGAATCGATTTCATCGCTAATATTAAAGGCATACATCACTTTTTTCCCTGTTTTATCAGCGTGGTCGTTTATGACACGCATCACGGCATCTACCCTGTTTTCGAAAGAGGAATTAGCGGAAGCAGAAAGCAACTCATCATCTTTAATAAAATCGATGCCAGCCTCTGCCAGTGTCTTAACCAAGGCTGCGGTTTGCTCGGGTGTCATGCCAATACTTGGTTTAATAATGGTGCCGATAAGCGGACGACCTTCTACACCCGTTAACTTGCGGCAGCCATCTATGCCGAACCTGGGGCCTTTGTAGTGGGCAGCAAACGAGGCAGGCACTTCCAGGTCCATCAGTTTCAGGCCCGTGAACTGGGTTATCTCATATAAATTGCCTTGTAGCGTCGAGACCATGGTTGGCAGGTTATAGCCAAAGTTCTCGATAGACCAGGAGACATTTATCATAGCCCGGTGGTATTGCCCTTTTGCAGACACGGCACCAGGTATGGCCGGTTCATTTACTGTTTCGAGCGGGGTTATGGCTTCTACGCGAGCGGCAAAGCGTTGCTTTAGTTCTTCGGTTTCTCCGGGCACAGCCACAAAAGTTCCAGAAGATTGTTCACCGGCCAGCACGGCTGCCGCTTTTTCCAGTTCATAGGGCGTTTCGATAAAATAAGTGGCTGTTATTCTTTCCATAGCGTATGCTGTTGCCCCCAGGGCAGTTCGTTTAATGAGTTTTGATTTATGGTTTTGGGTTTATGTTTATTCTGTTTAGGGTGCTTCAAGTAACTATATGTAAACCACCCTTGAACTACCGTTTGTTACATGTAAGCTTAAAAAAATAGCGTAATTATTTAAATGAATTTACCCTCCCAAAGCTTTTCTGGTTAATATGCGCCAAGGGTTGCTCCTGCTGTACATCTAAGCCAGTAAACTGCTGAACTGCCTAAACCTGCTAAATTTTATGTTTGTTCACAGGAAAACACCTTTAGTAAGCTGCAGGTTTTTGCGCAAACCCAAAATTCACATGTAAAGTAATAATTTATATTTAAAGGATCGAGCTTCTTGCTGATAAATTTGCAGATTAAAGGCAGATACAGGTGAAAAACTAAAAACCGCACGTTTATTAGATTGGTTCTAGGTACTTTCTCCATTATAAGAAAGGTGCTTTAGCCTGACCAGGCTGCTATTCTTCTATTGTGTCTTGGCACGCTAAAGGTGCAGATCGAATACCTTCTGCTCTTTGGTTTCGCTGAAGCCTCTGCTATGGTAAAATCGGTGGGTTTCTTCCCGGTTCACGTTGCACCTTACTCTTAGTTTGCTGATGCCCTGTCGGCGGCTCCAGGTGCTTACCTCCTGCAGTAGTTTTGTAGCGATGCCTTGGCCTCTGGACTCCTCCTGCACCACTAATCCGCCAACTTCGACGAAGGGAGCCGATGTAACTCTAACAGAGACAAAAGCATGAAGCCAGGCAACCACTTGCCCTGGTGTGGCCGCCACCAGCACCACATCCTGCTGGCTCTGCGATAAGTTACGCAACCTTACAGCTATGTCTGCTGCAGAAGCCTGGTAGCCTAATTCCTGCGTCAAGGCAGCGATACCAGCACTATCGTTTGCCTCTGCTATTCTGATGGTGAACATGATACTTGTTTAATTTTAAGGAATACCTGAACAAAATTGTTTACTGATGTTACGCACCTGCTGGTATGTGGCACCTTAAAGTTAGTTCTAAGTACATTTGGTAACAGCTTTATCCGGTGCCCTCAATCTATTTCGTTCTATAGGAAAAGTCTTAGCGCTCGCGGCTGGGAAAGGGGCCCTATATTAGAGGGGCCCCGTTCTTGGGCATCGCGCTGCTGCATCTTTCCTGTCCGCAAGCGGGCTGCCGCGGCACCGGAACCTGCAAAGGCGCTTAACCCAAGAACTGGGATTTGCGCTACGAGCCTCAGCTACAGCGCCAGCAAATTAATTCGTTGGCTTGGGATTATAAAATTTAAGTGAATATCCTTCGTGCGTAGCCTCGGTTATTTATACAAAGTCATTTCAAAATATTTCACACCAAGCATTGATCTCAAAACAATAACTTAAAAAAGTTTAGTGTCGTGAAACTTGTGGCTTATTACATATTACACCCGTTGCTTTTATTTTAGCAAATACTGCCTGAAGCAGGGGCAGTACCTAACTCAGAACAGGGTATAGTTCGGAAATTCTTTTATTAACCTGCTCGTAGGCAGGTACAGCTATGCCTGCTTCTGCTGCTTTATGGAGCACATAATCTATCAGAAAAGCCTTTTCGTTGCGGTTGTGCTGCTCAAAATCCAGTTGCAGCGAGGTTTTAGCATCTGCCGGAAACTTCTGGAGCAACGCCTTCGCCGTTGCTATATTTTCATCAGTTAAAGTTACGCCTTTTGTTGCAGCTAATTCCTTAACTTCCAGCATCATTTGCTCCAGTTCCTCCAGTAGCTCTTCAGCTGTAGCCAGTTCTCCAAAGTTTTTCTGATAAGCTGTGGTTAGCGCAGCAACCGGCGACAAAAACAGGAATTTCTGCCAGAGCACCTGCTGTATATGCTCGCTGAAGCTAAGGTCCACGCCAGCCGCTGTTACTGCCTGCACCAGCCAGCCAGCGGCGGCAGCATCGCCTCCGATAACAATTTTACCGGGTCCGCCTCTGTGCTCCACCACGCCAGGTGCCACCTTATTAGATACCACATATATACAGCCTTCCAGCACCTTTCCTTTCGTTGGGAGCACGTTCCGGATTATCTCCTGCGCATGCACCATGTTCTGCAGAGGCACCAACAGCGTATTTTCCCCTATACAGTCGCTGTAAGTGTGCAGCACCTCGGCCAGCGCATACGATTTAGTTGTTAAAAAGAGGGCATCTAACACTCCGATGGTGGCAGGGTCATCACTTGTCAGGTCAGGTTTTACCACCCTCTCCTGTCCTTCACTTCTGAATATAAGTCCCTTTTCCTCAATAGCTTTCAGCGTTTGTCCTTTACAAATAAACACAACTTCCAGATCCGGGTTATGGGCGTAGTAAGCAGCCAGTGGAGCCCCTACAAATCCGCCAACACCACCTATACCTGCAATTCCGATTCGAGTTTTTGCCTTTGTCATAGTTTAAATTTTTTATCAGAAAACCTCACCTCCTTTAAATAACAATTAACCTGAAGCAATTCTAAATATTAGCAAGTAAGTTTTATTTAAAACACCCTATTTCTGCATTTAAAATTCTGAATTATTCGAATGAAAACAGCCTCCGAAAGACTTTCCATTAAAAACTTGCCAAGGGTCTTCTTAAATTAATTTAGTTAGTTTAGTGCTAATACGCTATAAAGCTAGCTATCCTGCTGATGAAATGGAGAACAATTTTCCTATTCCTTAATTTTTCTAAAAGCCTGCCATTACCTTGTCACAAATATAAATTATTCAAATGAAAATGGCCTTCTAAAGCTTTTTTGCTAGTTTTTAGTCAAGGTTACGAAATCTATTTACTTCCAGAATTCAAGGTTTTGAATTAAATCTGCTGCAGCCTGGCGAGGAATAATTATTCTTATATACATAATTCTTTCACTAATAAATATACAGCTTGATTACTTTGTGCCGAATGCTTACTTTTGAACGAATGAACACTTGTTCTGTACTCATGGAGGCAGTAGCAGGTGCCTTGGGCCATAATCCATTATTTTAACGACCATACACATACAGACCACATGAAGCGGATTTTACTTCTGGTGCCCCTGCTGTTCCTGCTATTCAGCTCCTGCAGGCAAAGCGACATCAACTCTTCTAAACGAGAAACAATTACCGTGGTGATACCACAGGAAGCCCCATCGCGGGTTAGTTTCGGAGCCGAAAAATTACAAAAGGCACTGGAAACTGCCGGTTACCCGGTTAAACTGGTAACACAGGACAAGCAGCCGAAAAAGGGTCGGCAAATACGGGTTAGATATACCGCTACATTCTTGCCTACTCCCGCTGCTGATGCCCCGGGCAACACAAACGCCGCTGGCAAAGAGGGCTTTACAATTGCTACCGCCGAACAGATTACCACCATTACAGGTACCGATGCCTCTGGTGCGCTGTATGGCTGCCTGGAGCTGGCCGACCAGGTAAAGAAGCAAGGAGAGCTACCAGCCAGCCTGCAACTGACAGATCAGCCGGAGATGGTGTTGCGCGGAACGGCCATCGGTGTTCAGAAACCATATTACCTGCCGGGACGCACGGTGTACGAATACCCCTACACCGAAGAGGAATTTCCGTGGCTCTACGACAAAGAGCAATGGATTCAGTACCTCGACATGATGGTAGAGAACCGCTACAACTCTCTTTACCTCTGGAACGGCCACCCCTTCGCCTCACTTGTTAAACTGCCTGACTACCCCTATGCGCTGGAGGTGGATGAGGAAACTTTCGCCAAAAATGAAGAAATGTTCCGCTTTTTAACAGAAGAGGCAGAGAAACGCGGCATTTGGGTAATACAGATGTTCTACAACATCATCGTTTCAAAGCCTTTTGCGGAAAAACACGGGATCAAAACACAGGATCGTAACCGGCCCATTACTCCGCTTTTGTCAGACTACACCCGCAAATCTATTGCGGCTTTTGTAGAGAAGTACCCGAATGTGGGCTTGCTGATAACACTCGGAGAAGCCATGGAAGGTGTTGGCCAGGATGATGTGGACTGGTTCACAAAAACAATTATACCAGGCGTGCAGGATGGCCTGAAGGCAACCGGTCAAACCGTAGAACCTCCTATTGTACTGCGTGCCCACGACACCGATGCACCCGCCGTTATGAAAGCCGCGCTGCCGATTTACAAGAACCTCTACACCATGGCTAAGTACAACGGCGAGGCCCTCACCACCTACACCCCCCGCGGGAAATGGGCAGAACTGCACCGCAGCCTGAGCCGCATCGGTACGGTGCATGTTCAAAATGTACATATTCTGGCCAACCTGGAACCATTCCGTTACAGCTCGCCCGACTTTATTCAGAAATGTGTGATTGCCATGCACGATGTATACGAATCGAATGCTCTGCACCTTTACCCGCAGGCCTCTTACTGGGACTGGCCTTACTCCGCCGATAAAACAAGTGAGCGACTGCTGCAGGTAGAACGTGACTGGATGTGGTACGAAGCCTGGGCCCGCTATGCCTGGAAAGCCAAGAGAGATCGCAACGAAGAAATAGCCTACTGGTCTGAGCGCTTAGCACAGAAATTCGGGATGCCTGCCGATAAAGCCAAAGATGTTCTGGAAGCACACGAGGAGGTTGGTGAAATATCCCCGAAAATACTGCGCCGCGTAGGCATTACAGACGGCAACCGTCAAACCATGACGCTGGGCATGCTGATGACACAGTTCATCAACCCCTTCCGCTACAGCCTCTTCACTATGCTCTATGAGTCGGAGGCACCTGAAGGAGAAATGATTATAGAGTATGGCGAGAAAGAATGGAAAAAAGAGCCGCATGTTGGTGAAACGCCTTTACAGGTGGCAAACGAAATTGTGGAGCACGGCCGCAAAGCAGTGGCAGCCATAGACAGAGTAGCAGGTGCCGCAACTGAGAACAGTGCTGAATTCAGCCGGCTAAAAAACGACATTTACTGCTACAATGCCATGGCCAACCACTACTCCGAAAAAATTAAAGCCGCTATTGCCGTAGTGCGTTACAAATACTCCGAAGATGTGGCCGACCTGGAGAAGGCGCTGCCACACCTCCAGAAGAGCGTGGAGCATTACCGGGAACTGGTAAACCTGACCAAAGACACCTATCTGTACGCCAACAGTATGCAAACCCCTCAGCGAAAAATACCGATTCGGGCTGCTGACGGAGCGTTTAAACTATGGGAAGAAGTGCTACCAGTGTATGAGGAAGAGTTGGCAACCTTTAAGCAACGTATCGATTCGCTGAAGACGAAGAGAGTTGCCACAGCTGCTAAAATTACGCCTTACAAAAACGCGCATGTCATTCTGCAATCCAGAACCGAAGGCTCCTATACCTTGGGTAAAAGCCAGAAACTCTTTGCCGACACCACGGTTCTCATAAAAGATGTTGCGCCCGAACTTCGTGGGCTGAAAGGAATGCGTTTTGCCAAAGCCAAACAGGTAGCAGAAGGAACAACCCTCCGGTTTACGGCTTCTAGACCAGTTAAATTGCTGGTAGGGTATTTTAACAAACCGGTGGCCTACGGCAGTGAGCAAAGCCCAAACTTTGCCAGATCCCCTGAACTCGAAACAGATGCCACCGCCAACGACTACGGGCAGGGAGAAATAAAGATTTCGAATGCAGTGGTAGCCGGAGACATGCCTCCTGTAAATGTGCATTCTTACTCCTTTGGTGCAGGTAACCACACGCTTCACCTGCCAAAAGGAGCCCTCCTGCTGCTAGGCTTTATAGATGGTAACCAGGAAGTAAGGATCTACGATGCTGGTTTAGCTGGAAGTACCAAAGACATAGACTGGCTGTTTGAGTAGAACAGCAGGCAGCTCTTACAAGAACTGCTTAGAACAGTGGTAACATCATAATGCCGCATAAATAAAAAAGAGAGGCCATACAGGTCTCTCTTTTTTATTTTAAGAATGAGGTGCTATACCCTTGATGGGTTAAGCACTCAAAATGCTTACGGAGGTTATTTTCATTGGAATAATTCGATGTTACGCACTACAGGGGTAAAGGGTATGTTCCTTGTAGGGCATCTGCTGGCTTCGAAGCAAGATGCTCAACCCAAGGACTGGTAATAAGTGCTAAGTGGTAAAGCTACAGCGTCTGCAAAGTTCATATTTTCGATTGCTATGCAGAAACTGATAAAGACCAGGACCAAATTAAAAATCCGATTTCATCTAATTATGAATGACTCACATTCTGGATAATCAACATAGTGACTCAGGAAAAGTCTTGTGTCATGTTACTTAAAAAGATAAAAAGACAAGGAGATGTAACTAAATAGGCTTGCAGCTTTACTACTACCTTATCTTCTTCTGACTCTTATAAAACCTTTATCGTAAACGCGTTTGTTTGTCAGCTCATCCACTTCGTACCAGATATCTATTTCAAAAGAAGGCGTAATGTAGGTGGTGGTAAACTGCTCCTGCTCATCAATGAGTTTATAATCCGTAGTCATTTCGTAGCCATCGTCCAATGCCTTGTAATAGGCTTCGTCGTCATCATCAAATTCCTCCAGGTATTGGTTGTAAACCTGGTGGTATTGGTCAGTTACCGCCTCGTATAACCGCTGAAGCTGTGGCGGATTAAAATCCATGTAACCTTCTTCGTCTTTTCTCCAGCTGCCTTCTTGTTCCATAGTATGTAGCGTAGCAGAAACAGGTGATTCGTAGTGGTTCTGTTTCATCTTTTTGGTAGCACAATTTATATGCCTAAAGCGCCGGCGTATCGCCTAAACCTAATATTTTCTTGTTTAATGTTTTATCTATTCCTGATGCGGCAAAGTCATCGAAGGCTTTTTCTGTTATCCGGATAATGTGGTCTTTTATAAAGGCTGCTCCTTCCACAGCTCCGTCTTCAGGGTGCTTCAGGGCACACTCCCACTCCATTACAGCCCAGCCATCGAAGCCATAGGCCGTTAGTTTGCTGAAAATCGATTTAAAATCTACCTGCCCATCGCCTAAGGAGCGGAAGCGGCCGGCACGGTTTACCCACCCCTGGTAACCGCCGTACACACCCTGCTTTCCGGTAGGATTAAACTCGGCATCTTTTACATGGAACATCCGGATGCGCTCGTGGTAATGGTCGATGTAAGCCAGGTAATCGAGGCATTGCAGCACGAAATGCGATGGGTCGTAAAGCAGGCAGGCACGGGCATGGTTATTTACCTTCTCCAGGAACATCTCGTAACTGATGCCATCGTGGAGGTCTTCGCCCGGATGAATTTCATAGCAAACATCCACACCAGCTTCATCGAAAGCATTCAGGATGGGCAGCCAACGGTTGGCCAGTTCCGTAAAGCCATCTTCGACCAAACCGGCGGGGCGCTGCGGCCAGGGGTAAACCGTGTGCCACAGCAGCGCACCGCTAAAGGTTGCATGCGCCGTTAACCCTAAATTTTGAGAAGCTTTGGCGGCATACTTCAGCTGCTGCACGGCCCACTCCGTTCTGGCTTTGGGGTTGTTCCTGTAATTTTCGGGAGCGAATCCGTCGAACAGCTGATCGTAGGCCGGGTTTACGGCCACCAATTGCCCCTGCAGGTGCGTAGAAAGTTCCGTAATTTGCAGGCCCTGGCTATCTACCAGCCCTTTTATATCTTCTGCATAGCCCTTGCTCTCGGCTGCTTTTTGCAGGTCGAAGTAATGGCTGTTCCAGGTAGGGAGCTGCACCCCCTCAAAACCAATGCTTTTGGCCCAGCGGCATATCGATTCTAAGTTGTTAAAGGGTGGGGTATCGCCTAAAAACTGCGCCAGAAAAATGGCAGGTCCTTTTATTTGTTTCATAGGTGCGGTTTAAATTGTGAAATCAATCCATTTCTTATCTGATTTACCGGAGGCGATTACATGCTCTATAAAAGCCATGCCACGCACGCCTTCTTTTATGCCCGGGTAATCCTGCCACTCCGGCTCCGGTGCTTCGCCTGCAAGCGTGGCGGTAACGCAGAGGGCAAAGTTGCGGTATAGGTTAGCAAAAGCCTCCAGGTAGCCTTCGGGGTGACCGGCTGGGGTACGGGTATTGTGTTGGGCAAATGAGCTGGTGTAGCCTCCGCCGGTGCGGTAAACCTCAGTTGGTTTGTCGAGCCACTTAACCTGCAAGGTGTTGGCTATTTCCTGTTGCCACTCCAGACCGCCTTTCTCGCCGTACACCCTAATTTTCACATTGTTCTCCTCTCCTGCTGCAATTTGCGTGGCCATTAGAACTCCGCTGGCACCATTGTTAAACCTCAGAAAAGCAGCTCCGTCATCGTCGAGTTTTCTGCCTTCCACCACAATGTTAATATCGGCACAGAGTTGCGTCACCTCCAGCCCCGTTACATATTCAGCCAGGTTAAAGGCGTGCGTGCCGATGTCGCCCATGCCGCCGGCTTTACCACTTTGCTCGGGGTTTGTTCTCCATGATGCCTGCTTGTTTTCGCCGCCTTCCTCAAAGGTGCTGAGCCAGCCTTGTGGGTACTCTACATATACTTTCCTGATCTTGCCCAGCTTGCCCGAAGCCACCACTTGCCTTGCTTCTTTCACCATGGGGTAGCCTGTGTAGGTGTGGGTGAGGCAGAACAGCTTGCCCGTACGGTCTGCCACCTCCTGCAGTTCCAGCGCCTCTTCCAGCGAATACGTCATTGGTTTGTCCAAGATAACATGGAAACCGCTTTCAAGGGCGAGTTTGGCCGGCTCGAAGTGCACATGGTTCGGCGTAACGATACTGATGACCTGTACCCGCTGGTCTTCCGGAAGCTGCTTTTCTTTTTCATATAGCTCCTGGTAAGTGGCATATACCCGCTCCGGCGACAGGCCCAGCATTTCGCCGCTGGCCTTCGATTTTTCGGGGTTACTGCTGAAGGCGCCGCACACCAGTTCATAAGCATTATCGAGTTGGGCAGCTATGCGGTGAACAGCGCCAATAAAAGCACCTTGTCCGCCGCCTACCATGCCGAGTCTGAGTTTTTTATGCATCTTTTACTTTAATGAAGTTTCAGAAATCAGTTTACGAATCTTAGTTAGTAAAAAATACAGAATTATCCTTCTTAAACTATCAGAAAATTGATATTAAATTATAATGAAGTGGTGCAGAAAAGGAGCTTTAAGGTTGTGAATCAACACTTTGGCATCAACTAAAATAGAAGCAACAGACTTATACCCTTGGCGTATTTTTGGCCAAAAAGCTTTGGAAGGCCATTTTGATTAGAAACATTTAAGTTGCGCGGCAATTATATATACTTCCTCTTAATTACTGGTTCCAGAGATTGTATCGCGTTGAGAAAAACGACACACAAATCACAATAAACATTTTTTTATAATTTATATAAATGGTGACACAGATTCCGGTAAGCTATGGCGCTCTATTTAAGTATGGTGATAATTGTGGCTTCGCTAGTATCTCTTCAGGAGCCTGTGGTCGAATTCAGCAACTATGGTTACAAACTTAGTTAACATAGTAAATGCACTAGCTCCTTTTATTTTATGTGCCAGTGCCATTGCTTCAGGTGGTAGTCTTGTTTAGTAGCTGGTATAAATATTTCCTGTGCAAAAAGTGGTGAAGCTCAGTAGGTATGAAAACTTATTATTGCTGCTTAATTGTCTTCCGGAGGTAAATCCTTCTTTTCGAGGCATCAGGAGGAACTCTGTTCCGGGCAGGTTGCTGCAATGGCTTCGGAGTGCCGTACAGGGTAACTGGCAGCACTGCCGCCACTCAGCAGGAAGCTGGAGAGTTTTATTGTCAATTATCTCTTTAAGTTCTCGCGGGGAAGCCTCGGAACATAAACCTCCACTTTTTGCACAAGAGAAATTATGCTAATGAAATAGGCCTTCCAAAGAGATTTTCCTCAATTTTATCCAAGGGTTCATCCTGCAATTTTAAGCCTACACCGGCTGTACTTTCAATGCCTGCCAGAGAATCTCGACGGGGTGTTGCGCCTGCCGTTTGGTGCCGTCTTTTATCTGATGGCGGCAGCTGGTGCCGGCGGCTGCAATAAGGGTGTCATGAGCCTGGGCTTCTACTGCCGGGAAAAGTACGAGGCTTCCGATTTTCATCGAAACGTCGTAATGCTCTTTCTCATACCCGAACGAACCCGCCATACCACAGCAACCCGATGGTATCTGCTCCACCACATAGTTTAGC
Organism: Pontibacter qinzhouensis; assembly: GCF_008017455.1. Classification (GTDB taxonomy): domain Bacteria; phylum Bacteroidota; class Bacteroidia; order Cytophagales; family Hymenobacteraceae; genus Pontibacter; species Pontibacter qinzhouensis. The sequence goes on from NZ_VRTY01000036.1 coordinate 14,302, forward strand.
GGCAACGACAGTATGCTGTGTGTTGGAGCCAGCGCATTAAGGGCTTTCTGGTAGCAATGGCCATGCAACTTAATGAGCTGCGGCTTATCGGTAAACTGCTCTGCACGAATATGCCCTTGCGCTACCTCCTGCACCAGAAACTCCTCCAGCAAAAAAGTATGGTTTGCCAGATGCCGGGCCTTTTGCCGTAACTCCGGCGAAACCAGATCCAGGTACTCGTCCCGGAAAGTCAGAATGGCGGAGGGTTCGATGCCGAGTAAGGGTACCTCCGGCTGCACCACCTGGGCCAGCAGCTGCACATTTTTGTTCGCTATTTCCTTTGCCTGCTTCACCAGCCCTTTCGACAGATAGGTACGGCCGCTCTCCAGGTGCTCCGGCATATGCACTTCGTAGCCCAGCGCTGTCAGCAGTTTAATAGTTGTTTTCCCTATTTCTACATCGTTATAATTAGTAAATTCATCGCAGAACAGGTTCACCTGCCGGAGCTGTGGCTGGGCTGTTCCAGCTGCTCTTCGTTTTTTGTCCCACTTTTTTTTCCAGCTGCGTAAGGTGGTAGTACCAACATTCGGTAAAGAGCGGTCGGCAGCAAAGCCTATGACCGATTTAACCAGACTGCTGGTAACACTGTTGTTGATGACATAATTGTAGAGTTGCGGAAAAAGCGAACCTAGTTGCTGCGATTTGGTGAAGTTACCCACCATCCAGGTCCGGAAGGGAACCCCGTTGGCCTCATAGTAATGCTGCAGAAATTCGGCTTTCATTTTGGCAACGTCCACACTGCTGGGGCACTCCGATTTGCAGGCTTTGCAGCTCAGGCAAAGGTCCATCACCTCTTTTATCTCCTGGTGGTCGAAGCGGTTTTCTTTGGAGGAGTTGGTCAGGAACTGGCGCAGAATGTTGGCGCGGGCGCGGGTGGTGTCTTTTTCCTGCCGGGTAGCCATGTAGCTGGGGCACATGGTGCCACCGGTAACGTGCGTTTTGCGGCAGTCGCCGGAGCCGGAGCATTTTTCAGCCAGCCTTAAAATACCTTCCTGCTCCGAAAAATCAAACAGCGTCTCCACCGGTATCACTTGCTTGTCGGGTTCGTAACGGAGCTGCTCGTTCATGGGCGGCGTGTTCACAATTTTGTTTGCGTTAAACACACTCTTCGGATCAAATGCCAGCTTTACCTGTTTCAGGAGCGCATACACTTCTTTACCTAGAACAGTTGGTATAAACTCGCCTCGTAACCGGCCATCGCCGTGTTCGCCGCTCAGCGAGCCGTTGTATTTTTTTACCAGCAGCGCCGTGTCGTGCAGCACCAACCGGAATAGCTCTTTTCCTTCTGAGGTCTTCAGGTTAATCATCGGCTCCACGTGCAGCTCTCCGGCTCCGGCGTGGGCATAATACGAGGCTTTCAGCTTGTATTTATTCAGGATTACCTGCAGGTCCTCTATGTACGCCGGCAAGTCTTCCGGCGACACGGCACAGTCTTCTATCAGGTTCACAGGCTGCGAGTCGCCGGGCAAATTCCGGATAAGGCCCAAGCCGGCTTTGCGCACATCCCAGGCCAGTTTTGTTTGTGCTCCTCTTATGAGCGGGTAAGCGTAGCCAAGGCCAGCTTCCTTCAGATCTGTTACCAAGGCATTTGCCATGGCGGTAATAGCCTCCTGGGTATCGGCCATAAACTCGATCATGAGCAACGCGGCCGGTTCGCCTTCTATAAAAAAGCGGTTGTGCTGGTACACCGGGTGCCCTTTCGTGAAACCCATAATATAATCGTCTACGAGTTCCGACGCCATGGGCTGGTGCTTCAGCGCCACCAGGTTTACCAGCAGCGCCTCCGGCAGCGAACTGCAGTGCACGCACACCAGGCCTTCCGCTTTAGGCGGTAAAGGAATCAGGTCCAGTTTGGCTTCGGTTATAAAGGCCAGTGTACCTTCGGAGCCGGCCAGCAGGTTGCAAAGGTTCAGAGCATCGGTTCCGGCTGCCACGGCATCTGCTACCAGAATATCGAGGGCGTAACCAGTGTTGCGGCGGGTTAACGTAGCTTTTGGGTAATTCTTTTCTATTACCGCCCTGTTATGGTCATTTTTAACAATGGCGCTGATTTCGCGGTAAATGTTGCCTTCCACAGTGGTTTCTCTGCACTTAGCGGCTACCTGTTCCGCCGACAGCGGTCCGAACTCAGTTTCGGTGCCATCGCTTAACAGTACTTTTGCCGTTAGCAGGTGCTCGCGCGTATCGCCCCACACAATGGAGTGAAGACCACAGGAGTTGTTCCCGATCATCCCTCCTATCATGGCACGGTTTGCTGTAGAGGTTTCCGGGCCGAACATGAGCCCGTGAGGCCGCAGAAAAGCATTCAGGTCATCGCGAATAACGCCGGGCTGCACCCGTACCCATCGCTCCTGCACATTTACCTCCAGCACCTTGTTCAGGTACTTCGAAATGTCTACCACCACGCCATTACCTACCACCTGCCCGGCCAGCGAGGTACCTGCTGCTCTCGGAATTAACGAAAGCAGGTGTTTGTCTGCCAACAGAATCAAGGCTTTCAGGTCGGCTTCGTGCTTTGGAATGGCCACTGCTATAGGTTTTTCCTGGTAAACAGAGGCATCGGTGGCATAAATTAGCTTTTGCGATTCGTGCAGCGGAGAGTTATCATAGTAAAACTCACCAGCGAATTTTGCTGCAAATTCAGCAAAGGCAGCAGCGTGTGGGGCAGCATTCATTTTTACAAGCTATAAATTCGATTCTACAAGTAAAGTAACATCAGGGGTGCAGGCAGCGGTACCAATTTCAAAATATGGACTGTTCTACCTCCGCCATCGGCACAGTAAGTTAAAGGTATCTGCTGAACTTACAGTACTTGGAGCGTTAATTTAGAAACTGATGTTACGCATCTTCAGGTATATGGCAGCTTTAAGTTGGTTCTAATACATTTGTTAACAGCTCATCCGGTGCCCTTAGCCCTGCATGTTCCATTGTTTTGCTCCGAGCATCTGCTACTCAAACGGCAGCGGTAATTAATGAGGCAGGAAATACAAGTTTTCTTCAATATATTTAGTGCGTAACATCAGTTAGAAATTTACATTAAAAAATGTTTGTTCGTAGATTCCATTACTGAAGAGGATCTGCCGGCACTACTTACTGAGGCTATATTTTACGCACAAGCAGGGCGGCGGCATTGCCTCCGAAACCGGCTGCTGTTATCAAAATTCGCTTTATATGAGAAGGAGCTTTGCCACCGCTAAACCGAGTCGGGTACGGAAACGCAGGCACTCGCTGCTCCTGTAGCACCTGCAAGGCGTAAGCCAGGCTTAGGCAGGCAGATGCACCATAAGTATGCCCCGTGAGCCATTTGGTTGAAGTAACAGCAGGCATTGTCTCTTTTCCGAACAGACTCACCAGGGCCTGCCACTCAGCAGAATCGCCGGCTACTGTGCCGGGTGCATGCATAATCACCAGATCAACGGGTTCAGTATTTCCAGATTTCTCGATTGCCTCCTGCACTGCCTGTTTAAAATTAGCACCATCCCGGGATATTCCTGTTTTGCTAGTGATGGCTTCGAACCCAAACCCCACCGATTCGAGAACTGCGGCAGGCAGGGCAGCCTGATGTACTTGGTGGTCAGCCACTTTTTCGAGGGCAAATACGGCAGCTCCTTCGCCTAATACAAAGGTGTTTTGTTTCTCGGAATTGAGCGGGCGGCATGGGTAGTGCCCGGTAGTAGTTGAGTAAATGCCGATTGCTTTCATTTGGGCTATGGTAAACGGTGTGAGCGGTGCTTCTGCTGCTCCGGCCAGGAACCTGGTTGCCATACCCGCTTTAAGCCAGGCAAACGCATTGGCAATGGCTTGTATGCCGGTGCTGCAGGTAACGGAGTGGCTGAGTGTAGCACCCGAACTACCCAGGTCCTGCGCCACCCACGACGAAATATTGCCCAGCGTCGTAACCGGAGAAGTCTGCACTGGCACCACGCCTGTCTGCTGAAACTCCTGCACATACTTTTCGAATAAGCCGGTAGCCCCCCTTGAGGAACCAATATTAACCGCGATATCTTTTTGCTGCTCCCAACCTGCCTGCTTCACAGCTTGCCGGCTTACGTACATGGCCAGTAGCACGGTCCGGTCCAACGACTGATAAGCCTTTTTTTCATGCGCCAGACGTGCCAAAAGTTCATCAGCTGCGGGTTGCAAAGCTCCTACAGCTGTTTCGGCACCGTTAAATGCACGCACCTGAAAAGCAGGTTCGGCCTTTTGGAAAGAGTCGGCAAGTGTGGTTTGGTTATGGCCTAAAGCTGAAACAGCACCATACCCACGAATCAGGATGTGTTCTTTATAAGACAAAATATACTTGCTTTATCAGTAGAAGGGTGTTCATCTGTTACTTGTCTTCCTTCTGTTTTACGATGATATTCGGTACTACTTAACTCTTTAAAAATTATTACTGCGCCAACTGCCTTCCAAATAACAACTACACTAAAACCTCTGGTCGCCTGGAGTTACTTTTGTAGTACTCCTTAAAATCCTAAATGCAGGTGCTACTCTAAACACCAGTAACAGCGCTATAAATTATGCTAATGAAAAAGGCCTTCAGAAGGAATTTTTACCTTTTTGCTCCAAGGGTAACAACCAGTACAAATCTTTTAACCGGCCTCTCTAAGCCTTTTTTTTTGCAAAGGTAGCCTAAGGACGGGAAGCTTCCTCTATCCTGCAATAAATTTTAGCCCATGGAAAATAGGATTACAAAAAAAGCTTCTGCAGGTGCCAGTAGCCAACCTGCAGAAGCTTTTGAAAGTTAATTTTCTAACCTTGTACTTTACAAATCCTTAATTTTAATGTTAAACAGCAGGGTTCCAGATAGACTTTAAACCAACTATTTTACCTGAAGAGAGCTTATAAGCTCCTTTTGCCGCTACCAGACGCACGGTAGTAAACGGTTCGTCTGGGAAGTAAATAGCGGTCATGGTTGTTTTGCCGCCATCCGCGAACAGCTCCACCGAAGCCACATCCACTACTAAGCGCAGATTAAAAGACTTATCAGTAACTATACGCGGGCCATACTGGATTCCTCCAAATTTGTCTGAAAAGCTGTGGTCTCCGGCGTTTGTTCTGTCTATATAATACTGGTTTTGAGAGGCGTTATACCCTACCAGCACTTTCTGGTTCCGGCCGTTAGACAGCTCTATAGCGAAATCTCGTCCGGCTGCTGCAGGCTCCAGCTCCAGGCTCAGATCAAATGCAGAAAACTTGTCTGACAGCACAAGGGAGTCTGAGATGGTTTGTGCATCCAGAGTATTTGTTGCAGCAACGTAAGACTCCAGTTCTTTTACAGGTTTGGATACGACACGTAAACCTGCCGGCGTATTTTCCAGTGACAGCGTGCGGGCTATGGTCATGGCGCTTCTCCATTTTTCGGAGGGTACTACATTGGCATAATCCCAGTTGCTCATCCAGCCCATAAACAGGCGGCGGCCATCCTGCTCTGGCACATTGGCCCAGGTTACGCCCGCGTAGTTGTCGCGGCCATAGTCGAGCCAGATGCCTTCGTGTCCTTTTCCTGCCTCTGCTACAGGTTTGCTTTTCAGGGTCGTTTCAAACTGCCTGTCCATCACAAACCTGCTGCCGTCAAAATCGCCTATAAAGTATTGTGTAGCCGAGCCTCCATTTGGTCCGCCGGGGTTAATGCTCACTAGCAACACCCACTTTTCCTGGTCAGAGCCTTCAACAGGAAGCTTAAACAGATCGGGGCACTCCCATACACCGCCATGTGCACCAATGCCTTTTCCAAAGTCGCTTTCTAGTTTCCAGTCCAGTAAATTTTTAGAGGAATAGAAACTGATATGATCCGCTACGGCCAGGGTCATGATCCATTTTTTGCCTGCTTCGTACCAGGCTACTTTCGGGTCTCTGAAATCGCGTATGCCTGGGTTTTTAAGGACAGGATTTGCTTGGTGCTTTTGCCAGGAACGGCCATTGTCGAGGCTGTAGGCCAAGCCCTGCGTCTGGAAATCGGTGCGGCCTGCCCTCTCCCCTTCCATGTTGTGGTAGGTATAAATAGCTACCAGGGCAGGATTGTCTTTTGTGCCCAGGCCAGAGGTATTGTTCACATCCACTACGGCACTTCCTGAGAAAATCATGCCCAGGCTATCCGGGTAAAGCGCAATAGGCAGGTGCTCCCAATGGATCATGTCTTTGCTCACAGCATGCCCCCAATGCATAGGTGCCCAAATGGTGGTATCGGGGTTGTGCTGGTAGAACAGGTGGTACTCGCCTTTGTGGTACACCATGCCGTTCGGGTCGTTCATCCAGCCGGCAGGAGGCGTAAAATGGAATTGCGACCGATGCTGTTCGTCGAATTGCTGTTTTTGTTGCGGATTTTCGGAAGCGGCAGTTTCGGTGGTGCTAGTGCCTGAGTTACAGCTAAATGCTGTAGCAGCTACCAGTACAGCAAAGCTGTTTACTACTTGTTTTATTTTCATGGTATTATTTAATTTACGTATTAAAATTTAAGTAAAAGGACACAAGACGCAGGATTTTTTTCAGATCATGATTTTCGTTGTTTTTCTGCTAAGCCCAGACATTCACTGGTCTGGAAAACGCTGTGAGGTCAATACCTACATCTCCAAACCAACCATTAAACAATTAACAATCAACAACTAACAATCAACAAATCAAATTATTCTAATGAAAACACCCTTCCAGAGGGTTTTGGTGCTTACTGCCGACAAGGTTTACTTGATTGTACTTAGTGTTCCAAAGCCTGGTAAACCAGTACCTTGAACTTATCGTGAATTTCGGAGTGACTGATGGGCCATTGTTGCAGGAAAAGCACCGAAATGAGCTGGTTTTTTGGATCAACCCAGGAGTTGGTTCCAAAGAAACCTCCCCAGGTATAAGCCCCTTCCGGTAGGCCAAAATGATGCTGTTTCCCATGTAATGTGGTGACCATAAAGCCTAATCCGAATTTATCGCCATCCAGTGCCAGATCACCGATCTGGTTCTGGGTCATCAGTTCAACACTTTTCCCTGACAGGATGCGCTTGCCATTGTAGGTGCCGCCGTTTAATAGCATCTGCAGGAATTTGGCATAATCATGAGTGGTAGTGCTTATTCCTTCTCCGCCAGCATAGAATGTTCCGCTTGCCTTCGGAAAATCTACTGCAATAAAAGAATCGTACTTCCAGTCTATGGAAAGCTGTTGGGCGTTTTCGGTTTGAATTTCCGCCAATTGTGCCTGTTTATTAACCGGCAGGTAAAAATAGGTGTCGTCCATGCCAAGCGGCTCGAAAATGTATGCAGAAAAGTACGCATCAAGTGTTTTGCCGGAAACTGCTTCTATAATACAACCCAGTATATCGGTGCTGAACCCGTACGTAAATTTTTCTCCCGGCTGATGTGCCAGAGGCAATGTGGCCAGTTTGTTGAGTATTTTACTTTTAAAAGCTGCCCGATCTGTTACCAGTTCAGAAGGAAGCCCTGCCCTGGCATACACAGCGCTTAACTTTGAGTCTCCCGGACCGGCATATTCTATGCCTGCTGTATGCGTCAGCAGGTCGCGGATTGTAATTGGGCGCTTTGCCGGTACTGTTGTGTAAGAGCTGTCTGTTGCATTAAACTGATTTAACACAACAGCATCAGCAAATTCGGGAAGGTATTTGGAGATGGGGTCATGCAAGGAGAGCTTTCCGGCTTCGACCAATTGCATGGCAGCCACACTGGTAATGGGTTTTGTCTGCGACGCGATGCGAAAGATTGTTTTAGAGCCTGCTGCTTTAGAACCACTATGAGCCTGGTTGAAGGACTTATTATAGATAATTTTCCCGTTATGCACTATCAGACCTGTTGCCTGCTTAATCCAGCCGCTGTCGATATTTGCCTGTAGAAGCTGGTCAATATGCTGTAGCCTCTCAGCAGAAATCTTAACTGAAGCAGGTGCAGCAGTTTTTTTGACCTGTGCCAGAGCTAGCTCATAAACAAATGCTGTTATGCAAAAAACAAGTACTGCCAGGTTCAATTTTTTTCTCATGGTTTCGAGTATTTTAACTTTGTTAATTTCTTTCCTTCCAACTCCGAATCTCCTTCTGCTCTTTTGCAAATAGCCGTACTACTCCGGACCAGACAAACTTAAATCGCTGAATATACTTTGCGTTCCATTGGCAAAAATTCCCCACTGCTTGCCGGGCATTCCATAAATGCGGTTACTCAGCGCTGCTTTGCCGTCTATATACACCACACAGAGGGTACCATCCATAACAACTTTAACATCATAGACCGTATTAGCCTTAAAATCAAATGGTACCCGGGTTATTTCGCGGGGATTCCCACCTGCTATATGATAGGCTGCCACCCGTGCATGCTGTGGTTCAAATACAATTTTATAGGATTGTTCAGCAGGATTATCAGCGTTAAAAATAAAGCCAGTGGTACCTGTATTATTGTCAGTTTTTAGTTTTGCCTGAATCATTCTTGAGCCATTGATTGGTCTGAACGTAGAAAGAGCTTCTGAACCACTGCCATTAAGCTGATACGAGTTTCCATTTGCCGCTACAGCACCCGCAGTATTTTGCATCTGAAGCGCTATCTCTTTTTTAAAGATACCAGTAACAGCGTCCGGAATTTTAACACCCAACGTGCCGTCTGCCGCCTGCGTAAGTTCATGAATCACCATATTGCCGGCCCATTCTTTGTTACCATTGTCGTTTTCAGGCAACCTTCTGGCTGTCCATCCGAAAGCATATCGTTTGTTACCATCGGTGGCTGTTTTTGCGGCATAGAAAAACTCCCCGTCGAGCATATCATGAGCAGGAGTTCGCCAGGGGCCTTCCGAGGAATCGGCTATGCGGTAGTGCGTTCCCTTTATCCCCCAGTTTTCGGAGAAAAACATGTACCAGTGGTTTCCCATTTTAAATATATCGGCGCACTCCATCATCAGGTAGCTTTCCTCATCAGTGGTTGTATACAGAGGGCCCTGCACCGCCCAATCGTTTAAGGCCGGATTTTTTGAGGTGAAAAGCAACACGACTGCTTTCCGGCTCTCGGTTTGTGTGCTTTGCAGCATCCAATACTCATTTTTTTCACTATTAAAGAAAACATGCGGGTCTCTGAAATCGAAGTTATAATACCCGGGAGGGGCCGTTAAGATAAAAGAGTTATTTTTGGTCCAGGTTTTCAGGTCTTTACTGGTAGCATAGAGCACGCTCTCACGCGGGTTACTTTGCAGAAAGGAGGCATTGCCGTTGTGGCCGGTATAATACATGTAGTAGGTATCGCCTACTTTTATGGTGGAGCCGGTGCCGATGGCAAAATCAGGTTGAGAAGCCGTACCAAACGGGATCATCTCCCCACCGTAGGTAAAATCTACCAGGTTGGAACTCTCAAATTTATGGATGGCATGAAAACCCTGCCCGGCAGGTTTGTTCTGAGCATCGTGCAGAAAGAAAATGTGAAATTTGCCATTATCAAAATAAGGCATGATGTCGCCTACCCAACCTGTTGTATTGTACGGGTTGGTAGTGCCCATCCAACCAGATGGCGGTGCCGGATAAATACCTATTACTTTATCATTTGTAGAATCTGGTATAGAAGGACCATTTGTTTCCGGATTTTCTTTACTGCAACTACAGGCAATTAGCCCTAAAGAAGCAGCTACTACTGCCCAACTCTTTTTCAATTTAATCATCTTTATATCTTAGTAATATGCTGATACCATGTATCCGTAATGTTTTGTATGTTAAGTACATGTCAATAAAATATATTGGGTACACCCTTGGCAACATTCTGGCAGAAATTCTTCTGAAGGGCATTTTCATTCAAATAATTGCTTTTCAACTCGATACAACTTACTGGAATGCACTTAGTGTAACAGAAAGCAGTATGTGCCGGGTCAGGAACAAATTATTCTAATGAAAAAGGCCTTCCAGAGGTATTTTCGCCTCCTAATGGCTGTTGTTCCAAACCCGGCAATATTAGCAACTACCAATTATAATCAGAGGAAATTGCTTCTATCATGAAAGCACATGTTTTAACATTTCTAATTTGGCGAAGCTCCTTATTCACCTAAATACCGAATGGCGTTTTCTGTTAATCGCTCAATATTATGCTTATAGCCATTCGACTGGCTTGGATTTCCGCTGGCATCCGGCTCATTAAACCAATCGTAAGCTCCGAAAGCTATAATAACCGCATTACCATCGGTAGAACTGCCAGGAAACTCAGCAATTCCTACACGGCCATTCAGATGGTCATCCCAGGATTCGCTTGCCAGGTTTATTCCTCCTGTTTGTTGCCTCCAGCCGGCACCGTCGCCATAGCCTCCCCATTCATTTACGAACCACCAGGCGGTATGATTTAACCTGAATGTGCCCTTCTCCAGCAAATAGGCTTTGCCGGTTTCGAAGGTTTCTAATCCCTGGAATATCGGGTGACCTTCGTTACCCCGGAAGGATATACCCCAGGAATTATCCCTCTCAACAAAGCCGTTGGGCAGAAAGTCTCCGAAAACATTGTTTGGTCCTTTGCCCTGCGGAACGATGCCAAGTGCCTCTACATAACGTGTAGCAAAGGTTGTGAGAAATAAATTCCCGCCTGCAGCACGGTATGCCTTCAATGCGTTTACAACTCGGGCATCCAGTGCCATGGCCGGAAGATCTGCTGCAGCATCATGGTGCCACCAGATAACGGCATACTCACTCAGGCTCTTGCCGCCTGCCACATCCTGAAAAGAAACGAAAGAGACATCCGAGAATTTATTGAACAACCAATCTGCCGCCTCTTTCTCATCAGCATTACTTATGGCTGCCCTGTTGGCTGCCGTACTCAGGTAAGCAATGGTAAGGCCCGCAGCTTGTTTGCTAACCGTAACGGTATAATTTGCACTCGTGCTGCCTGCACTAACGGTAAAAACAACTGGCTCCGAAAAATCTACTGTTTCTCCAGATGCCGGATTAATAGTTACGCCTGCAGATAATTCGATCTCTGGCTGTAAGGCTGTAAGATCAGCCTCAGCAGGCAGCGCCAGCGAAATCGTTCTGTTTGCGTTATCAATGGAGCCATTTACACCATCGATCGCAAACCGCAGAATCGGCTGCAACACCTGCGCCCTTACTCTGTATTTTTTGTACAGGTTCCCGTTAATAACGGTATACTCCACTACACGTCTAAAATCAGCAGTACCAACTGCCGGTGTAATACTGGCTCCTTCAGGAAGTGTTATAGCAGGTGTTACGGCCGAAATATTGCTGCCGTAAGGAAGCGTTACCTGAACCTCGCCGGTATTCTGGTTGATTACACCCTCCACCTCATGAATTTTGAATGATTCTATGCTTACCGGCACATTCACTATAAAATCCGGATTGTCGAATGCTTCCTGGCAAGAGAACATCGCCATCAGCATGGTAAGGATAAGACCGAAGCTGATCTTCCTGGCATTCACAATAAAATTACGTTGCATAATCAAGTCTCCTTTTATATTTTTTATTTTCAATAGTATAAATGCTTCATAAATGATAGATTGTCGTGTTTTAACCAAAGTCATAAAGGATCAAAATGGTATCTGAAAGGCCTTTTTCATTAGAATAATTTGGTTCAGACTCGACAAACAATGCTGACTGTTATTTAGTACAAATGCCGTGTTTCCTAATTTTCATGCTCTTTCCAAATAGATGTTAACTCCCAAGCCTTAAACTCCACTAATCTGGCATTGCCGTTTTTGGAAAACAGTTCTATGCCTGTCTGCTGTTCTCCCGGAAAGGTCAAAGCGCTCAGTACAACTTTTCCCTGGTTTGTAAAGATTTCAACAGAAGACTGGTCTACAAGAATATGCAGCCTGAGCTGGTTGTTTTCAGGTTCAACAACAGCATGCATTTTAGTGGCAAAAGCTTTATTAAAATCAGGGTTTGAAGTAAAGTATGTACACTGGGTTCTATCCACACTCAGATTTGAGGTTGTAGGATCGTAAGAAACAATCAGCTTCCTGTTATTCCCGGCCAGCAGATTAAGTCCGAATGTTGCTGATGAACGTGTATCGAAAACAACATCTAACTCATACACATTTTTAGCAGGGCTGAATGCTGACACCTTTTCTGTTCCTGTAATTGATTTGTCTGAGAACTGGTAAACTTCTTTCCGAAGTTTCTGCAATTCAGGAACAGGTTTTTGAACAATCCGGTTACCTTCCGCAAATGACTTTATGGCAATTTCCCTTGGAACTGATTCAAATCCTTTACCCCATGTGGTAGGCACATCTCTGGCATAATCCCAGTTTCCCATCCAACCGAGCATTGTTGTGCGGGCACTTACCTGATCCACATCGCGCCATGTTCTGGCTGCATAAAAATCGGGGCCGTAATCCAGCCACAAAGCATGCTCCAGCTCCTGGTTTTGAAGAACATCTGAAAACAGGAGATGATCAACAGCTATATATCCCCAATCATCTCCGTCATCATCATCTATAATCTTAATTGTCGCCTTTTTGCCTTTCAGGTCCTGCACATCCCAACCGTTCCATTTTAAAACAGCGCTATTGTCTCCGGTAGTTGTTCTAACCACCTTGCCATCAACCAGTAAGTTGATACATGTTTTGCCCGGATGATTACCACCTGCCACTAAAAAGTTAATGGCACGCTGGGTAATTTTGAACGTTGGAGAAGTAAGTGTGCCTTTAGCCTTCGTTTTCTGTAAAGAGCTGGCATACCCTCTCCTGAGATGATGACCGACAGAATCAGGCGTTGTAGGTGCATTTCCAAACGCAGTTCCGGAGCTTTTCCATTTTCCATAGCTGGTTTCATCAAAGCCGGCAAACAAATTTCCCTTTAGCCCCTTTCCGTCTACCAGGTAGGCGGCGGTTGCTTCGTCTGCCCTGAACTCTTTTCCATCAAAATCGCCTATAAAATACTGTACTCTGTTTGGCCCGCGTCCGATCAGCATGACCCACTTTTTGTTAGTAGTATCACCATCTACCGGAAGTTCAAAAAGATCCGGGCACTCCCAGAAAGAATTCTGAGCACCCAAAGAGCCAAACTCGCTCAGGTATTTCCAGTCTTTCATATTCTTCGATTCGTAGATGTGGATTTTCTGGATGTCGGGAAGAGACACAACCATGACCCACTTTTGTTCGGGCGCGTACCAAAACACCTGCGGGTCCCTGAAAAAAAATTTACCAATGTCTAAGACAGGGTTATTCTCATAATAATAGAAGTTAATGCCATCATTACTTACAGAAAGTGCCTGCGTCTCGGGCAGTGAATCTCCTCTGAAATGTTTGGTATACACAGCGATCATGCTTTTCTCACCAAACCCGGCAGTATTTTCCTTATCTACCACCACTGACCCCGAAAAATAAGAGAATGAGCCGTCGTCACCTTTCATGGGATGTGGCAATTCTTTCCAGTGGACCAAATCTTCTGAAACGGCATGCCCCCACCAGAAAAGATGGTATTTGCCGTCTGTAAAGACCAAGCCGTCGGGGTCGCCAATCCACCCTTTTTTAGGGCTGAAATGAAACTGCGGCCTGTATTTCTCATTATACTGGGCCTGCAGGCATGACGCAGGAAGCAAAAAGGCAAAAGCAAGCCATACTAGAGGAACCGATCGTTTCATGTGCCGTTTTAAATAACGTTAAACCACAATTGTGCATGGTTATAAAAGGCGAAGCTCCGCCTTTTATAACCAAAGGATATTTTAATAATTTAGATTTTGCACGTACCGCTGCTCGCTCCAGAATATCTGGTTCTGGGGAATCGGTAAGTATTCGTGTTTACCTTTTGTAAAGTGGCCGTCGCGTAGAAACTCCCGGCGGGTTTTCTCTTTGTCCAGGTAAGCATTCATTACCTGGTCGGCTATGCCCCACCGAACAAGGTCAAAAAACCGGCTACCCTCCAGGGCCATCTCAAGTCTACGCTCAAAACGCAGGGCTTTGCGTGCATTCTCCTGCGTCCAGGCAATGTTTACCCCAGGCTCATAAGGCCTTACATCGTAATTGGCCAGGAAAGCTCCTGCTTCATTCTTCAGCCTGTTGGTACTGGCTGCTGCCCGGTTACGGATCTCATTAATCAGAGGAAGTGCCTCTTCCTGGCGACCCAACTCTATCAAGGCTTCTGCCTTAAACAGCAGCACATCGGCATAACGTAGCAGAATTCTCGGTTTTGTGTTCCCGTAGAACGGATCAACATTCACAAAGCCTTCATCATCTGGCGACACATTTTCTTTTAAGGAATTATAGTAACCATAGATCTGCGGCGTACGGCTCCAACTTTCAGTAAAGATCCGGTCTGTGTCATATTTCCAGGGGTTACCCGGGCGGGCCACGGTGTGGTCTAAGCGGGGATCCAGGGTATGCTGGGCAAAATCAACGTTCGATTCGTTAAAGGTATCAAACAGGGGCACCCCCTGCGAAGTGGTCTGGTAAGCGTTCACGAGGTTTTGGGAAGGCTTCTGAAAATCGCAGCAACCCAGGCCCTGCGGCACCGTGAGCATGTCGCCATGGTTCAGGCGTCCTCTGCCCACACCATCGTTGGTGGAGAACTGCACGGCAAAGATGGACTCTACGCCATTTTCAAAAGGGCCTGGCAGAAAATTATTGGCAAAATCGGGCTGTAAATCATAATTAGAGGCAATTACTTTGTCTGCTGCTTCAATTACCTGCTGTAAGCGCTGTGTATTAATGGTAACAACCGCGTGCTGATCATTTTGTTCGTATGCCTGGTATAACCTCGTCTTGGCCAGGTAAGCATTGGCTGCTACCTGGTTGGCACGACCTACCTGCTGCTGACTTAGCGGAAGATTGGCGGCGGCAAATTCAAAATCCTGCGCTATTTTTTCCCAGAGTTCATCGCTTGTAAACTCCACGTTCGTGACAAACTTATAATCTTCTGCCAGCACATTTTCGTCCATGTAAGGGATGCGCTTAAAAAGGATCTTCAGCACAAAATAGAAGTGGGCACGCAGGAATCTTAATTCAGCTTTTCTGGCATTGAGCTGAGGAAATTGCTCCTCTGTAAAATTATTCATGATGCGCAAACCGTCGTTGGCCCTCCTCACGCCAATATAAGTCTGAAACCAGATGCCATCCAGTTCCCACATATCTGGCCTGGTGTTGCCGAAAGTTTCTATAAAATGGAAGCCCTGTCCATCGCCCGGGTCCCGGCCTCCTTTGTAGGCATCGTCGGCACGCACGTTGCCATACGGCCACAGGCTGAATGCCCTGTTTATTTCGTCGTTGCCTAACTGTGAGTAAGCGGCGATCACAAATCCTTCGGCATCCTGGGGCGTACGAATCTGATCTTCATTTAACACACCTCTTGGATCTACATCCAACATATCGGAACAGGAGGAGCCAAACAAAAGTGCTCCAACCATAATTGCTATAATCTTTTTCATATATGCGCTGTTACAATTCCTAATTATAGTCTGATATTAACACCTGTGGTCAGTACAAGCGGGTTCGGATAGCCAAAGCCCGGGTTTTCCGGATCTATACCTGTGAATGATTTGCTTTTCAGCAGGATTCCCAGGTTGTCTCCGCCAACATATACCCGCAAGGACTGGAGGCCAACTTTACCTGTGAGCTGTGCTGGCAATGTGTAGCCCAACTGTGCGTTGCGCAGCTTCAAATAAGAACCTTTCTCGATAAAGTAAGTGGAGAAGCGCGACTCAAAGTTGTTGTCTACCAGAGAGATCATCGGGATATCAGAAGTAAGGTTAGACGGAGACCAGGCATCCAGTAAGCGTGCGCCTTTGTTCGATCCTGTTTCTGATACACTCCAGAAGTCTGTGGCATATTTAAAATTGTTTACCACATCTATTCCAGAAACTCCTTGTAAGAACAGGTTTAAGTCAAACGCTTTGTAGCGGACTGAGGTATTGAACCCGTAGGTGAAGTCCGGGTGCGGCGTACCGATCCAGGTGCGGTCAAAATCATCTACTATTCCATCACCCGTTAAATCTTTATACCTGATCCTGCCTAAGGCCTTACCTGGTTGAGTGGCATGTGCATCCACTTCTGCTTCGCTGCGGAATAGCCCGTCTGCTACATAGCCAAAAAAGGAGTTGATAGGGCGACCCAGGATATTCTGACCTCTGCCATCTCCACCGTAGGCATTTACCACTTCGGCAGGCAGGTGGGTTATTTTGTTGCGGTACATATCAAAGTTGGCATTCAGGTCAATGGATAGGTCGTTACTGATCTGCGTGCGGTGCCCTAAGGTTAGTTCAAAACCTTTGTTTTGCATGGAGGCACCATTTACCCACTGGTTACCTCCTTCCCCTAAGGTGCCGATATAAGGAGGCAATAAAAGGATATCAGAAGTTTTTCTTACATAGACTTCAGCACTACCATATAGCCTCTGATTCAGGATTTCGAAATCCAGACCTAAATTACTCATGGTGCTTGCTTCCCAGCGGAGGTTCGGGTTCGCATTCTGAATAAGTTTAAATCCTGATGGTAAAACGCCACTTTTATTACCATTTATATCATAGGAAGTTCCGGCATAATCAGTTACATACAGGTTGTAAATGGCGTTATTGTCTATCTCCTGGTTACCTGTCATGCCCCAGCCGAAGCGCAGTTTCAGATCGTTGAAAAAGGAGGTATTGTCCTTTATAAAGGCTTCTTCGCTTAATCTCCAACCGGCAGAAAAGGCAGGAAAAGTACCAAAACGGTTATTCTGGCCGAAACGGGAAGAGCCATCGTATCGGATTGTGGCAGAAAGCAGGTATTTGTCGGCGAAAGAATAATTGGCCTTTCCGAAATAAGACAACAGCATGTGTTTTGCGCCACTGCCACCGTTGTCTTTAATGCCTGTGCCTGCGTCGAGGTACATAAAAGCATCATCTTCGAGCACAAAATTCTCTCTTGAGGCCCAGAAGCTCGTTAAATTATCGCGGTAGAGTTCCGTACCGGCTACAGCGTCCAGGCGATGGTTTCCAGATACAAGGCTGTAGTTCAAGGTGTTCGTCCAGGTTGTCTTTACGCTGTGGCTCTGGTTAGACTCCAGCCTGTTTACCGGGTTGTTCAGGTATCCGGACTGGTAGGCTTTCCGATATCTTCTATGCGTGTAATTTCCATAGTCCACCCCAAAGTTTGAGCGGAAGGTCAATCCTTTATAGAGAGACACATCAGCAAAAAAGTTACCGAACACACGCATAAAATCATAGTTGTTATGCTTATTATCTTCCAGCAAACGAACAGGGTTCTGGCGGTCGTTCATACCACCAACCGGGCCGCCCCAGCCTTCACCATCCACTGTTCTAACCGGAAGAATCGGTAAAGCCTGCATTGCTTCATTCATAGGACCTGCCCCAACTTCCGCAGATTTAGTCAGGCTCAGATTTTGCCCTACTGTTACTTTGCCATTAAAGAACTTGTAATCTGAATTCAGGCGTGCAGATAAACGGTTGAACTCGGAAGTTTTGATTACGCCTTTGTTATCGAAATACCCTATTGACAGGAGATAGCTGCCATTTTCTGTACCGTTCGACAGCGAAACATCATAGTTCTGAATAACCCCGGTCCGGGATATTTCATCGAACCAATCTGTATTAGAGGATTTCATGGTTCTGTTGGCATCCAGGTACTCCGGAACCAGCACTTTGTTCAACACCGGGGTCCCAGTCTGAGGATCCACGCCCCAGTCGAACATATATTGCACGCTGTTTGCGTTAGGGTCTGTTCCATTGTTGATGTTTGACTGCCATAAGGCTTTCCCGTACCCTTCGGTATCGAGCATCCTGGTACGGGTGGTAAATGAGGATACCGAAGTATAGGCATTCGCATTTACCTGGGTTTTGCCTGTTTTCCCGCGCCTGGTTGTAATGATAATTACACCGTTGGCTGCTCTGGAACCATAGATACTGGTAGCCGAGGCATCTTTCAAAACCTGCAATGATTCTATGTCGGCAGGGTTGAGTTCATGCATTCCGGCTTTGGTAGGTACACCATCGATGATGTAGAGCGGATCGTTATTGTTAAGTGTACCTATACCGCGAATCCGGACAGTGGCAGGGGCACTTGGAGACCCATTACCTGTAATGTACATACCAGCCACTCTGCCCTGCAAGCCTTTTATGGGGTTAGCAACGGCCTGTCGGTTCATATCTTCCACATCTACTACACTCACAGCGCCGGTAAGGTCTTTTTTGCGTTCTGTCTGGTAGCCTGTCACCACAACCTCATCCAGAGTCAACCGGTTTTCTTCCAGTGTAACAGTTATAGTTGCCCGGTTACCTATCGGCACTTCTTTAGAAATGTACCCGAGGTAGGATATAACCAGCACCTCATCTGCAGCAGCCTGCAAGCTGAAATTGCCATCAATATCAGTGGCCGTTCCTCTGGAGGTGCCCTTCACCCCGATATTTACACCTGGTAAAGGATCATTTGTCTTGGAATCGACTACTTTTCCTCCAACCGTGCTCTGCTGGGCTTTGCTTACAAATGATTGTAAGCTTACAAAGCAGAGGAATAGTATTAATAGTTGTTTCTTCATGATTAAGTTATTTATGTAACCCTTTTGATTTATTGCTTCTTAGTGCTCCCATTCCTGGCCTGACGTTCATTCCAGGGCTCTTCCTCTTTTATTTTCCAAATCTGTTGCAGTTTGGTTTGGCTCAAGATGGAAAAGGTCTGCCATTTTCTCCTCCACTTCCTGTGGATCGTATGTGGGTGTGGCGCCATGTTGTGTGGCTACGAAGGCTCCCAACAGGCAGGCTCTTTCCAACGCCTTAGGTATGGGTAGCAGTCTAAGAAAGTTTGTCAGGAAGGTAGCCAGGAAAGCATCGCCGCTACCAATAGTGTCTTGTACCTCAACTATGTAACCGGGGTGTTCTGCATAGCCCTGGCCAGTTAGTACTGCGGCCCCGTTTTCGCCCCGTGTCACGATCAGTAACTGTAGCTTGAACTCCTTTTTCACAAAGCTCATCTGCTGCTGTTCATCCCCTGTTATATCATACCAACTAATGATCTCTTCCAGCTCCTGATGATTCATCTTCACGATGTCGGCCTGGTGCAGCAAGGTTTTCAATAAATCCTGGTTGTAATGCGGGGGGCGCAGGTTCACATCAAAAATTTTCAGTTTGGCCAGGGGCAGGTACCGGAGCAGAGTATCGCGGGTTACTGTGTTGCGGGCGGCCAGGCTGCCGAAAATAAAAACATCGCTCTGCCTTACTAGCTCTGCCACCTGCTCGTCGTACTGAATATAATCCCAGGCTACAGGCTCCACGATTTTGTAGGTAACCTCGTTCTTGTCTGAAATATTGGCTTTCACTACGCCGGTCAGGTGCGTTTCTCCCTGTTGTATCCGGTTAGTCGGGATCTGTTTCGACTTCAGGAACGTCAGCAGTTCTTTCCCCAGGTCGTCGTTTCCTACCCGGCTGATAATGCTGGGTGTAAAACCGTTGTAGGATAAGTGGATGGCCACATTCATGGGGGCGCCACCAGGCATCTTGCCGGTTGGGAGTATATCCCATAAAGTCTCTCCGAAACAAATTATATGCTGTGTCATGCTTTGTTAAATTTGGGTTGATTATCGCACTTTCTTTTTATTCTGAATTCCTGCCAGTTGCGGTAGCTTTTCCTCCTCCTGCGCTCCTGTTAGTATAGTTTGGATGTCTCCACCAGATCGGCCATATCTTTTTTTACTGTTTGATGCCCGATATCTTCCAGTCTTACACCTTTGGTCTCCGGCATTATCTTCCAGACAAATAATAGCTGCAGTACCATCATGATCGTGAAGATGAGGAAAGTGTTTCCGCCGCCCAGCGTTGTAGTAATGTAGGGGAAGGTAAACGCGATGACCGCTGCCATGAACCAGTGCGTAAAGCTGCCCAAGGCCTGTCCGCTGGCCCTGACGCTGTTCGGGAAAATCTCGGATATAAACACCCAGATAACTGCTCCCTGCGAGAAGGCGAAGAAGGCAATGTAGGCAAACAGGTAGATGGGCACCATAATACCGCTGAACCGCTCAGTGTAAAAAGACCACGATACCAATCCCAAAGTTACGATAAGGCCAAAAGAACCAAACAGCATCAGTGTTCTACGCCCTACACGGTCAATTAAACTCAACCCGACCAGTGTAAAAATCAAGTTCACCACCCCGATACCAGTGGTAGAAAGCAGCGAGGCATCTTTGCCCAAGCCTGTCATCTCGAAAATGCGGGGCGCATAGTAGATAATAGCGTTGATGCCCGACACCTGGTTAAAAACAGCAAACAGTACGGCTAGCATTACCGGAACGCTGTATTGTTTTGAGAAAAGATTATTGTTAGAAGGAGATGCCTGTTCGTAAGTTTTCGAGTCGATGATAGCTTTCGTCTCAGCATCAGCCGTAGCTGGGTTAATCAGCATGAGCACTCCCCGGGCTTTTTCTATAGCGCCTCGCTTCACGATCAGCCACCTTGGGCTCTCCGGTACCAGCAACATCAGGCCTATAAATATGGCTGCCGGGAAGCCTTCCACCCCTAGCATCCAGCGCCAGGCATTCGGGCCACTATCTTGTAACAGGTAATTAGATAAATAAGCGATAAGAATGCCCAGCACTACATTAAACTGGAACATGGCGACCATGCTGCCTCTCTTTTTGGCCGGGGCAACCTCGCTTATATACATAGGTGCCGCCACAGAGGAGGCCCCCACTCCTAAACCTCCGATAAACCGGAAAAACAAAAAGGAATACCAGTCTGTGGCCAGGGCCGAGCCCACAGCAGATATAAGATAGATTACGCCGATCCAGAACAGCGTGTTCTTCCGGCCAAACCTGTCGGATGGTATGCCTCCGAACAAGGCGCCCAGCACGGTGCCTATAAGCGCAATAGATACAGTAAATCCATGTTGAAATACATCTAATTGCCATACTTCCTGAATAGCCTGCTCCGCCCCGGAAATTACAGCAGTATCGAACCCAAACAGGAAACCTCCCAAGGCTACTGTTACCGACCAAAATAAAATTCTTCTCTCATTCATCGCAACGTGTTGTTTTTTTATCAAAACTAGTTGCGATCAGAAGATTCTTGTTTCAGAATTGATTCAATAAATTCAGGAAATTGATCCGGCTCATTTTACGGCCAAAAAGGTGCTTAAAACGTCTTTTTAAGGCATAATAAAGTAAATTTTTTTTTCAGATGGCTTTCGAAATCGTATCACGCTTTCAAATTTTTGACATAAAACACTTACTAACGTGTGTTATTTTACTAAATCTATTCGCTAAAGAACATTCGTATGAAATACTGCTGTTGCCTATATATTGGCGGAACGGAAAAAACCGAAGATCGCAGCACATGCCGGGATAGACTAATTAGATAATTGCTAAATGGTTTAATGGTTGATTTAGGAATGTGAAGATTTAGAAGAGGGCTATACGAAGAGCTGTTTCATGTAGAATAATCTTAAATCGTGTAAATCATGAAAATCCTTTAAATTAAGGTTCAGCCAACGATAGCCTCAGCCCTTGCGACTGATCAGGCCCCTAGACACCAATCGCTGCCGAAACCTTCCGGAAGGCCATTTTCATTAGAATAATTTGATTGCTGATTGTTGATTGTTGAATGGCTCAATGGTTGATTTGGAAATTTGAAGGTGAGTGAATGAATTATACCAGCTCTTTTGAAAGCTCTTCCTTGGCATTTGCTCATCATCTTCTCTTTTCGCTTCATGTATGGTTCTCGCCCACAAGATCTTTGCAAGATGACAGAAAAATAAATGTAGGTAGGGAAAGAGGCTTGTGCGATTAGGTGTACGACAAAGTGCACTAAATCTTATTGAATTTTGCCTCACTGGTTTGGGAGCAATTATTCTAATGAAAATGCCCTTCCGGAGGCATTTTCTGCTTCTGATGTTGTGGAAGCAGAACTTCTCTAAAACTATTTTCAGTTGAAAATTGTGCACTTTGTCGTACACCCGTGCGATTAGGTATAGGAACCCATTTAAAGCAATTATTCTAATGAAAAAGGCCTTCCGGAGGAAAATAAGGCTTTGGCAGACGAGGGTTTGGTTATTACATGGTCACATTGCTGCCCTCACGGGATGAACGGGTAGTTTTGAAATCGGAAGGGCTCATCTCGAAGTGGTTTTTGAAGGCTGTGGAGAAATAAGCTGGCGAAGAAAAGCCAACCTCATAGGCTATTTCAGAAATATTCTTATCGCTGTGCAGCAGCAGGTGCCGGGCTCTCTTCAACCGCATGTTGTTTACATAGTCATTCACAGAATAGCCTAGCAGCGCCTTCATTTTTCGGTATACCTGCACTTTAGACATGCCCAAGCTGGCAGCAATGCTGTTGGCGTTGAGGTCGGGGTTCGAAAGGTTCTTCTCCACCACGGCCATTACCTCGTTCATGAATTTCTTGTCCAGCTGTTTTGGCGGGGAGGCCACTTTGGTTTCTACCGATATCTCGCTGCTGTAATGTTCCTTCAGGAGAGCCCGGTTCTTTAGCAGGCCCTTCACTCTTTCAAACAGGTACAGGTAGCTAAAAGGCTTTGTGACGTAAAGGTCGGCCCCGGATTGGATGCCTTCTATTTTGTACTCTACTGTATCTTTGGCCGTGAGCAGAATAACAGGAATATGAGACGTTCTGAGGTCGTTTTTTAAGGCAGCTGTTATCTCCAGGCCATTCTGCTTTGGAAGCATCACATCGCAGATCACCAGATCAGGTACTTTCTCGAAAGCCTGCTGCAAACCAACTGTGCCGTTCGGAGCTTCTGCTACGTTAAAATCTTTCGCTAACCGGCTTTTCAGGAACTCCCGCAGCTCTTTGTTGTCTTCTATCAGCAGGATAGTGTGCTCTTTCAGACGGGCATCTTCTACTACCTCAGCCGATTCAGAGCTTACAACCTGCTGCTCCGCATCCATCACGCCTGGTATCAGCTCAATGGCATTTTTGCCGGCATCTGTCAGCAGTTCGTCTTCTGTTAAGTGCTCTTTACCCAGTGGCAAACTAATGATGAATTTAGTGCCTTTCCACTCTTCGCTCACCACCGAGATGTCGCCATGATGCAGTTTCACGAATTCTTCAGAAAGCGCCAGCCCTAAGCCTGTGCCCAGATTACTGGAGTCCTCTCCTGTATGAAACCTGTCGAATGCGTGTGCCGCATGTGCCGGCGACATACCTTTTCCATTGTCTTCCACAGTAATGATTACTTTTTCATACCTGTCCTCTACCTGCAAGCCAACAGCTATCGTTCCACCGTCGCTTGTAAATTTAAACGCGTTTGAAAGCAGGTTAAACAGAATCTTATCGAGCTTATCGGCATCGAAAAAAACGGGCAGTTCATGTAACTTTGTTCTGAACCTGAAGCTGATGTTGCGCTTGCGGGCCAGCCTGTCGAAGGAGTTCGTGATGTCTTTTACGAATGCAACCAGATCTGCCTCTGCAGCCTGGAGCTTCATTTTCCTGTTATCTACTTTGCTGAAATCCATCAGTTGGTTAACCAGCCGAAGCAGCCGTATGGCATTCTGCTTTACCAACTGCATATCCTTTTTCAGATCAGCGGAAACAGGGCTATGCAAGGCATCCTCCACAGGTCCTAAGATCAGGGTGAGCGGCGTGCGGAATTCATGCGAGACATTGGTGAAGAATCTCAGTTTTGCCTCTGTGGCCTTGTCTGCCTTTCTGGCCATCAGGGCGACCTCGTTCCGCTGCTGCATAACTTCGTTGTTCTTAGCAAGCAGCTCTTTGTTGGCCTCTTTTTTCGCACTTAAAGAAAGGAGCGCCACGGCACCCATAATAATGCTTACCACCAGGCTTGCCAGCAGAACATAGGAGAGCGTGCGCTGGTTATTGAATAGCTGAATCTGCTCGTACAGCTTTTGTTGCTGCCGCTCAATATTTTTTTCCTGCGCCAGAATCTTGTCCGACTGCTGTTTCATGATGTGCACATTGCGGTCATCAATAACCGTGGTATTCAGTATATTGTCTTTTTTGAAAGGTTTGTTGTGCAGGATATCGTGCGCCAGTTGTATAATTTCCTCGCCTCCGGTCGGGTACAGAAAGGTGGCATCCAGAATGCCATCCTGCACAAACTGTAATCCGCCGTTAGGACCACCCAGGCCATCGAAACCGATAAACTTCAGCTGCTGTTGTACGCTCCTGTTCTGCAGGCTTTCGTATGCACCAAGTGCCATCACATCGTTGTGGGCAAATATCAGGTCAACGTCTTTTTGCTGGTTGAACACAGCCGGGAAACGCTCTTTTGCCACTTCCTTCTCCCACTCTCCGCTGACCTCGGCTACTATTTCTATGTCTGGATAAGCTGCTATGGCATCTACAAAGCTGTTATGGCGCTCAATGGCCGGAGAAGATCCCCGAAGGCCCCAGACCTCTATAATTCTACCCTTGCCGTTGAGGAGCTTGGCTACGTATTCGCCAGCCAGCTTCCCGATCTGGTAATTATTGGCACCCACATAAGCCGTGTACATGGAAGAACTGGTTTTTCTGTCGACCACGATTACCGGAATACCTTTACTAAAGGCTTCCTCTACCACAGGTGTAATGGGCTCCGCCTCGTTCGGCGAAACAATGAGCAGGTCAACTCCCTGGTCTATAAATTCCCTGATATGCTTTATCTGCGTGACGCTGCTGTTTTTGCCATCTTTTATTTGGAGGCTCAACTCGGGGTAAAAAGAAGCCTCCCGCTCCATTTCCTCGTGCATGGCTTTACGCCAGGCATCTCCTTCGGTACATTGCGAAAACCCGATGACAAACGCCTTCTCCTCCCCGGCCGGACCACAGCCAGGCAGGGCTACCAGAAACAGCAGCAGTACGAAAGTCAGAAGTTTAAACGAATGAGCCATTTTAAGTAACCAATCAACAGGAGTTACTATCTGAAACTCGAATCTACGGTTTATCCTTCATAATTCAAAACAAGTGTTAGTTATTTTAATCGTTTAAGCAAGGTATAAGTAAAGGTTTTTTATGTTTATATAATCAAAATGCCTAATGCAGGCTATAAAAGGCAAGCATGTTATAACAGAAATTAAATCCAGTTTTCTAAATTTTTAATCCTCAAGCTTTACCATTTTAAGTACTGTTCGCTCAGTTCCTTTCTCTATCTGCAGAAAGTAAATACCTCCGGCCATGTTTTGCAGGCTTAAAGGTTGCTGAAGCGTTTGGTTGTGTTTTGTGGCACGCACTGTTCTTAGCACTCTGCCGGTATTGTCTGTTAGTTTCATTTCCACGGCACCACGGTAAGCTCCGGTTACTTCTACTAAAGCTGTATTCCTGGCCGGGTTAGGGTACACCAGCACCTGTTTGTCTGCAGCAGTAGCTTCTTCCGCGGAGAGCACCAGTTGCTGCCACGGCAGCAGGTTTGGTAGTGGTGCTGGCAATTTTACTGTTGTAAACAGGCGGAACTCCCCGGGCTGCAGGTTTAGTCGTTCGGCTGTGTTGGTAAAGAATATTTCTTCGCCCGTAAAATAATCGTACCACATACCAGCTTTCGGGAAGTTTGCGTTCGGGCTCTGCAATTTTGTATCGAAGTTGCCGAGTATGTGTACGTCCATGGTCTCATGCCTTAGGGTAATCCGCTTTACTACATTGCCAAAGTCGAGTGTAAAATCGGAGGTTTGAAAGGCTGGTTCCGTAAGTTTCAGATTAATGAGAGCGGCATACACGTTGTATAGTTTTTGCCGCTCCGGGTCTTGCTGGTACTCCCAACGGATGGGCTTTTCGCCGGTACGCCCGTTAAAATTGATGGCAACATCGTAGCCAAGCTCCCCGAATTGCCAGATAAGCTTTGGCCCCGGTACGGGCAGGAAAAAGGCAGTCGCCAGTTTAGAACGGTTCAGAGCAGTGTTGAGGTTACGGGTATTATAGCCACCCTCCGATCGGCCAGCCTGCAACACATCATACAGCAGACGCTCCTCGTCGTGGCTCTCCAGGTAGCCAACCACATGAGGTTGGTTCCAGTTGCGCTGTTTATACGAAATCCAGTTAGGATTTGCCTGAATGCCCTTGGCAAGGTTTCGGTAATCGTGGTTGTGGTTGCCCCAGAAAAGCATGCCATAATCAGCCAGTTCCTTCTCTTCCTGGTTATCGGCAAAGTGCTCCAGCATCACGTAGGCGGTAGCGTCGTAGGAGCGGATTTCGTTGTAAATCCTTTTCCAGGTGGCTACCCGGCTGGCATCGTAGGCGCTCCAGGTGCTCACATTGCCCCCGCTGTTCTTCTGCGTAAATCCTTTGGAAAGGTCGAACCGGTAACCGTCAATATTATATTCTTCTATCCAATATTGGTTTACCCGCTGCACCAGCCTTTTGGTGGCTTCGCTTTCGTGGTTAAAGTCAAAAAAAACATTAAAGGGGTGCGTGGCTTCCTGGTTAAAATAAGGGCTGTTGGCGGCTGGTCTGGAGCCATCCCAGTAAAGTTTTACATACGGAAATTCATAATCAGCCTGGTTCAGCACCATGTCCAGAATAACGGCCATGCCGTACTCGTGGCACTTGTCAATAAAGGCTTTCAGGTCGTTTTTTGTGCCGTAGGCCTTATCTGGCGCAAAATAGAAAATTGGGTTATAGCCCCAGGAGTCGTTGCCGGAGAACTCGTTTACAGGCATCAGCTCAATAGCGTTTACGCCCAGGCGCTTGAGGTAAGTAAGCGTATCTGCTAGGGTTTTGTAGTTGCGGGTGGCCACAAAATCGCGCACCAGCAGCTCATACACCACCATGTTGGTTGGGTCAGGCCGCTCAAAATTCTGGATACGCCAGTTATAAGGCACCTGGTTAGTTTGCAGCACCGACACGATGCCTGTTGCACCGGCAGGATAAGCTTTCAGGCCTGGATATGTTGCTGCCGGGATATACTGATCGTTGTTTGGGTCCAGGATTTTGTCGGCGTAAGGATCTGCCACCGCCAGAGTACCGTCTACCAGGTATTGGTAAGCAACTTCCTGCCCCGGAGGCATGTTATCCAGTTCGATCCAGTAGCGGTTGCCATCGGGAGTGCGGTGCAAAAGGTAGTCTGCTGTAGGTGTCCAGTTGTTGAACTCACCAATTACATAGACAAAGCTTTTATGAGGAGCAAAAAACGACAGGAGCACCTTCTCCGAACTCAGATAATTAATACCATCCTGATTTCCTGTCGGCAGGTCGGCTACAGCTGGCACAGGTTTAACCGTGAAGTAAAAAGTTTGTGTAGCCGTTTCTGTACCAGCTTTTGCCTCTATGTCTACACGCCTGCGCACGCCAGACTGTGTACCTGCGTTTAAGTTGTACTCCAGCACCGTTTTCTGCTGCTCTGTTTTAACTACTACATTATCTACCCGAAGCGTCATATCGGCTGGTGCAGAGGCTGTGGCCTTTATGGGAATGGTGGTGTTGGCTTCAGTAAAGAAAGAAGCTTGAGTGGGATTCTCAAACACCACTTGTAAGGCATTGGTATAAATAGGAATAATAAAGTCTTCGGTTTGGGCGCTGCCATTTCCGTTTTTCAGGAGCAGCCCCAGCTTTACAATGGGTTTATCGGCTGGCACACCAAAGTAGGTTCTGGGCACCAGCTTTATCTCCCACCGGTCGTTGCCCAGCGAAGTCATACGACCTGGTTCGAATGGCACGGTCCAGGTGGTTTGGCCAGCGGGAGTGAATTCGAAAGCCCCTCCTTCCGCAGTGGTTCCTGCTCCAGCCCATAAATATACATCAGAAGTTTTGCCAAGCAATCCGGCCGCTCGTGTGTCAGTTGCCTGTTTCAGATCCACTATAATGGTCACTTCCTGATCTGCTGTCGGGAAAGCTGGCACTGTGGTAACTGCCTGGGCCAGCAGCTGGTGATATCCTGCCAGAAGCAACAGCACCAGGCTGAACAAATGCTTGTTCTTTAAAAGCTGAATGTAGATGTTTTTCATAATGATTGAGGTTACATGTGTGGTGTTTAATCTAATTCATCCATTTTCATTGCCCGACCCGGGAGGCTTTTTAAAGACACAAAACATAGGATGCAAGACACAAGACTTTTAAATTAGTAAAGAGTTGATTTGTGTTTTCATGCTCCATCTTCAAATTTCCAAATCTTCACATCTCCAAAACAAATAATCAGCAATTATTCAAATAAAATAGGCCTTCAGAAGCATTTTAGCACAAATTGGGTCAAGGGTACCTTCTGCTACAGGTTGTCTCGTTTGCTCCAGGGGAACATCAGGCTGTAAGGGCGGTCTTCGTCGTTTACAAACATGACGGCTGTAGCCGAAAGCAGCATAAATATGCCCGCTATGACGATGGCATAAATAGCTTCTCCTCCGAACACACGCGTTACCAGCACTCCACCAAACAGCCCGTTTACAATTTGCGGAAATGTGATGAAGAAGTTGAAAATGCCCATGTACACGCCCATTTTTTTAGGAGGTAAAGAACCTGATAAAATAGCGTAAGGCATAGCCAAAATACTCCCCCAGGCAAGCCCGATCCCGATCATGGACAGCACCAGGTACAAGGGGTCTGTAATGAAAAAGATCGACAGCAGGCCTACTCCACCGCAAACCAGCGAGAAGGCATGGGTAATTTTGCGTGTGGTAGCCCTGGCAATGGCCGGCAGTAACAAGGCGTAAATAGCCGAAACCCCATTGTAGATACCAAACAGAATGCCCACCCAGTTGCCGGCATCGGCATAGAGTTCAGAAGAAGTGTCGCCGGGAGGCACCTGGTAAATATGCTGGGCAATAGCAGGAGTGGTAAACACCCACATCGAAAACAGAGCGAACCACGAAAAGAACTGCACCACCCCCAGCTGTATCATGGTAGGCGGCATGTTCCTGAAGTCTTTGAAAATACTGGACAGGCCTCTGCCTTCTTCTTCCAACACTTCGGGCGGATAAAATTTCTCGTACTCTTTGGGCGCATATTCCTTGGTAGTAAAAACCGTCCAGGCCACGGTGCCCAGCATAAAAAATGCTCCTACATAAAACGAGTAAATAACATTGGCAGGCACCTGGCCTTCGGCGGCAGTTTTGGATATTCCCAGGAATTCGGCAAAAAAGTACGGTAGCCACGAACCAATAACCGCTCCCAGCCCGATTAAAAAAGTCTGAATGGAAAAACCGAAGCTGCGTTGTTTGTCGGGCAAGGTTTCGGCTACCAGCGCTCTGAAGGGTTCCATGGCCACATTCATAGAGGCATCCATAATCATGAGCATACCTGCACCCACCAAAATCGGGGGAAGCAGGTAGGCCAGTACCTCGGCATTAGGCATAAACAGCAAAGAAAGGCCTGCCATAACAGCTCCTGCCATAATATAAGGCCTGCGCCTGCCAAGCCCGGTCCAGGTGCGATCGCTGTAGTGGCCAATAATAGGTTGCACCACCATACCCGTTATGGGAGCAGCCAACCAAAACAAAGACAGGCTCTCTACGTCTGCCCCAAAGGTCTGAAGAATGCGGGAGGCGTTGCTGTTTTGCAGCGCAAACCCGAACTGTATCCCCAGAAAACCAAAACTCATGTTCCATATCTGGAAAAACGACAGTTTTGGCTTGTGTAGTAATTTTGGCATGGTGATGATGAAAAGCTGGTGAAGAGGCACCGGCTGTGGCTGACAGGCTCTGACCTGCGCAGGCTACAGCTATACCTTACTTTTGTAAAATGATGGTACTGAAAGCAGGCAGCTGCACAGCCCCGCTACGAACGCTGGCCTCATTATAGGTAAACCTGGTGATTTTGTAATCTTTAAATACATCTGGCAAAGGCACATTAACTGCAGAGCTTCCTACATTGTGCAACACCAGCAAAGCCTCATTTTCGTGCGTTCGGGTAAAGGCTGCTACAGCGGGTTGCTGCAGTTGCAAAGGTTCAATTTTGCCAAAAGTCAGGGCACCGCTGCTGTTTCTGAGGCTGATGAGTTTTTTGTAATGGGTGAGCAACGAATTTTCGTCGGCAGCCTGTACGGCAGCCGGAGCTACGGTTTGCTCGGTCGAGTACTCAGGCATTACCCATTTGGTGCGGCATTTGTCTTTGCTGGCTACATCCCAGAGAAATGGCTCCCGGATTAGCTCGTCTGGCTTTTTGCCTTGCATGCCAATTTCCTCGCCATAGTATAAGTAAGGAGAACCTGGTAGTGTCAGCAGCAGCGCAGCCGCCATTTTAGCCTTGTCCTGGTTGCCGTCTAACTCGCTCATAATGCGGTTCTGGTCGTGGTTGCTCAGGATGGTGGCATCAATAAAATCAGGATTTACGTTGCTGTAATACTCCTGTATACGCGCATGTTTTAGGGCAAGCGAATCGGCTTTTCCTTGCTGCAGTGCTTCTACCATAGCCCAGCTCATCTCAAAATTGAACAAGGCCGGAAGCCCTTTAGTATATGGTGCCACAATTTCGGCTTCGGCCCACACCTCTCCTACCAAATACACATCAGGCTTTATCTTCTGCATCTCCTCCTTAAATTCGATCCACCAGTTGTGGTTATCTTCGGGTCGGTCGTCGGTGAAAATATGGCGTGCGGCATCGAGCCTGAAACCATCTATGCCCATGTCCTCCAGCCAATATTTCCCTATTTTAAACACCTCCTGCCGCAGCCTGGGGCTATCGAAGTTCAGGTCGGGCATGCCGCCGTAGAAGTAGCCATAGTAAAGCGAATCGCTGCCCTCAACGGCATGCCACCGGTTCACGTTGTCGGAGTCACCGGCTATAATCTTGCCTTCGCCTTTGGTTTGCGGATCGTCTTTGTGGGCCCAGACATAATAGTTCCGGTAAGGGCTTTTCGGATCGTTTTTAGAACTCTGGAACCAGGGGTGGTCAACGCCGGAGTGGTTCAGCACCATGTCAATTACAACGCGAATGTTCCGCTTGTGCGCCTCCCGCACAAACTCCCGGAAGTCGTCTTTGGTGCCGTAATCGGGGTGAATGCCGTAGTAGTCGGTTACATCGTATTTGTGATAGCTCGGTGAGGGGCTCATGGGCATCAGCCAAACTCCCTCTACCCCCAGGTCCTGCAGGTAGTCGAGTTTAGAGGTCATGCCCTTAATATCGCCAATGCTGTCGCCATCGGAGTCGCAGAACGACTGTACAAATATCTCGTAGGTAACGCCTCTGGGCCAGTCGCTGACCTTGGCTTGCGGTGAGCCCAGTTTCTCGGAGCTGCTACAGGCGGCGGCAAAGCAAAGAGAGCCGGCAAAAAGAAAGTTGCGTAAAGTGTTTTTTTTCATGATTCTAGTTTCGTTCAGTAGCTATTTCTGTGGGTTGCTTGCGCAGCAGTAAGCAAATTATTCTAATGAAAAGTGCCTTCAGAACAAAAAACTCCTGTTTTCCTTCAAGGGTATCTCTTCCAGCTTTTAATAGATTGATTTTTCAAATTCAATGCTTAACCAGATCAGGCTACAGCACCTGTTTATTTCGGAAATACCAGCAGCAGCACTTTTAAATAAGGCTGCCGCTGATTTTCCAGGTTGAGTAAAAAGATAGAAGATTGTTTATTTTTCGAGGAAAAGGTACTCGCCAGTCAGGTCGTTGAACAGGATGAGATAGGTGCCTGCCGGTATTTGCAGGTTTGGTCTATCCTGTCCGCCAGTGCCGTACAGCGAAGTTGGCTCTCCATTGGCTCCCCAGTTCACCGTCCATCCCGACTGAATTCTGAATTTTAGCTCCGTGTCTGCCTCAAAGGTGTGCTCTTTGCTCCAGAAGTGTGGGTTGTAAGCCGATTTTGCAAGGAGCGGCAGATTATCGCTCCAGCCGTTGAACTCACCAATGATGCCAATAGCAGGGTAAGTAGGAGAACCGGCAGCGCTATATGGCTCTATCGTCAGGCTGTTTTCGCGCAGGCTCAGGGTAACTGTGTAGTAGCCTTCAGCTGGAATAGTAAAGGCCCCTGGATCAGGGTCAGCATCTGTTTCGCGGAACTGCAGGCCATCGCTGCCATCGTTGCCGTACTGAGGTGCCCATTTGCCCGGTTCGCCTAAAAACTTAAGATCGCCAGCCTTAAACCTGCCGGTAAAAGTGTAGATGAACATATCTTCTTCGGAGCGGAACATAGGAGTTGGCTTGCTGTTATCCCACTCGAACTCTGTCGCGGAACCTACCATATATAACGTAGCGAAGGGCGGCTCAGAGAGGTATGAGGTAACGTTCAGGGTAATCGGATCAGAATAAACGGCTTCGAACCTATCTGAAATATCGGCTTTGATACGCACCAGCATGGCAGCAGGCTCAAAGGTAGGCAAGCCAATTTCATTTGCAATTACATTCAATTCGCCCACCGACACCGTTCTAACGGTCTGGTTGTTGAGCACAATGGTTCTGGCACTGGCAAAGGTGGCATCGTCGGGGTGCGCGAACTGGAGCGTGTAACGCACCGCGGCAGCGTAGCCGAAGTTGGAGGTTGTCCAGGTAAAAGTTACGGCATCGCGTGAGCTTTGCGCCTCCTCCAGCACCAGGTTCGACTGGGTGGCAGTAAGTGCAGGTATGGTACCTGTTCTGGCCATGGTCATGTCTTCGTCTTTGTCGCAAGCCCAAAGCGTAAGAGAGCAAACCAGGAGATATAGTATGTGATGTAGCTGCTTTTTCATATAAAATGATTTTTCTTTTCTTGATTGGCTGGCGCGGCACCTGCACCTGGCAGTTGCCGCGCTGCCTTAATTATCTTCTGTAGCCAGGGTTTTGCACCAGGTTCGGGTTAGCTGTTAAGTCGGTAGAAGGAATTGAATAGAGATTTCGATAGCTCTCTACGCCTCTACCCTCTTTTACACCACCTTTCCAGGCCCAGACATAAGTATCGGGTGTGAACCTGTTAAAGCGGATCAGGTCGGTACGTCGGTGGGCCTCCCACTTCAGCTCGCGG
The DNA here is from genome assembly GCF_008017455.1 of Pontibacter qinzhouensis. Classification (GTDB taxonomy): domain Bacteria; phylum Bacteroidota; class Bacteroidia; order Cytophagales; family Hymenobacteraceae; genus Pontibacter; species Pontibacter qinzhouensis. The sequence goes on from NZ_VRTY01000036.1 coordinate 47,018, forward strand.
GCCCTTTCATCCAGTATGAAATTAAGTGTCATCTGGTTGGCGTTTATGTTACCGGATGCATTACCGTAAGCTCTGGTGCGCAGCTGGTTGATGTACTGCAGAGCTTCTGTGGCACTACCACCAGTACCGCCACGAAGCACAGCCTCTGCATACATCAGGTACACATCTGCCAGCCTGAACATCGGGAAATCGGTATCCGGGTGGTCACCAACTCTGTCAGAACCAGCCTGACCGGTGGAGGTTACGTTTCTGAATTTGATGATCGGGTAACCTTCTGTAAAGGAGAAAACATCCTCGATGTCGAGGTTCTGGCCATCGGTGTAGAAATTGGCCCTGGAGTCGGTGTTGCCGGTAATATCAGAAAACAGCTCTACAATAGAGCGTGTGGTACGTAAGCCGCCCCAGCCGCCATTTATGCCAAAATCTGCTGGCACCATACTACCACCCACCGGCGCGTGCACCAGGTAAGTCATGCCGCCGTAGGTAATGGTGCGGGTTCCGTCAAAAGTAATCGGGAAAATAATTTCTGGAGAGGTGTGGTTATCTGCCAGGAACAGGTGCTCGTATACCGGATCTAAAGTGAAGCCTGCCTCTATAACACGTTTGGCATAAGTTACGGCATCGGTATAGCGGGCCTGGCCTGTGTAAACTTCAGCATTCAGGTAAAGCTTGGTGAGCAGGGTCCAGGCGGCAGCTTTGTCAGCTCGGCCATACTCGTTTTGCCTTGCCTCTGCCAGCTCCGGCTCTATGGCCAGCAACTCCGACTCCACATAGGCAAACAAGGCCGCCCGGTTTGTCTGCTCCGGAAAGAAATTGCCAACTGCGTCTTCTTCTGTCACAAACGGCACATTTCCGAAAAGGTCTATGGCGTGCCAGTAGCTAAGCGCTCTCAGGAAACGGGCTTCGGCTCTGAAGCGCTTTGCCTCTTCGAGGTTAGTTCCGGTAATGCCACGGCTGCTGAGTAAATCGTCTGTCGTCTCGCGGATGAACTCGTTGGTGAGCGCTACCTGGTAGTAAATACGGTTATAAATTACCCGGATAAATTCGTTTGCCGGAGTCCAGTCCATTTCGTGCAGGTCGCGCAGGTTTCCGTCGTTCCAGGCTATAACGGCCTCATCGGTGGGCAGTTCCTGGGCCTGCCAGTACTGGCGCAGGTAATTCGAGAAATTCTCATCTATTCCCAGAATATCGGGGCGTCCGGTCGGGCCCTGCTGGCCGTTGGTGGCGTAGCCGGCGTAAAGTTTGGCCAGAATAGGCTTATAGTTGCTAAAATCGGTGTATACAACAGAAGACACAACTCCTACCTTCGGCTCAATATCGAGGTTATGGTCGCAGGCAGCTGTAAAGGTTAAAAAGCCGGCCAGTGCGAGGTTTCTTATCAATTTAATATTCATGGTTGTTCAGGTTAAAAAGATTAGAGTTCGAAGTTCAGGCCAAGTGCAAACACCCGCGGTCTGGGGTAAAAATTGTTGTCGATGCCACTCGGAATCTCCGGATCAAGTCCTCTGTACTTCGTTATAACAAAGGCATTCTGGATGTTGGCCGATAAGCGCAACCCGGCTTTGTCGTTTAAGATGCGGCCAAAGTTGTAGCCAAAGCTGATGTTCTCCATGCGCAGGAAAGAGGCATTCTCCATGTAATAATCGGAGAACAGCTGGAAATCCTGAAATTGGGTTTCCTCTACGTTTCTGGATACGTTGGTGAGGTAGTTAGAGAAAGAGAAGGCTCTGTAAGCTGCGTTGTTGGAGAACACGTTGTTGTACATGTAGTTGCCCACGTTGCCGCGCATTACAAAACTAAAATTGAAGTTCCCGTAGGTTAGCTGTGAATTGAAACCGAAGAAAGCGGTAGGGTTCGGAGCTTTGTAACGGTACCTGTCACTTTCGGTAATAACACCGTCTCCGTTCAGGTCTGCGTAAACTCCTTCCAGAGGTCTTCCTGCCGCATCATATACCTGCTTATAAACGTAATAGCTGAATGGCGCATAACCCACTGAATGAATCTGGATGTTGTTGCCTACTCCACCTGCTATGCCACCTACAAAGTAGCCTTCAAAGTTAGGGTCTTCTACCCGGCTCAGGTTCGTAATCTCGATTTTGTTGAAGGTTCCGTTTATGCCAATATCCCAGGTCAGTTTTTCGGTGCTGATGGCGGTGAAGTTAATAGCTGCCTCCAGACCTTTGGTTTCGATATTCCCTACGTTCGTGATCAGCTCGTTTGTGAGGTTGGTACCGGCCGGTACTGCTACCTGCGCCAGCAGGTCTTTCGTCTTTTTATGGAAATAATCAATAGTACCTGTAATGCGGTTGTTCATGAATCCGTAATCCAGACCGGCATTGTAGGTTACAGTCTCTTCCCATTTAATGCCGGTGTCGTATCCTTCAGGGCGTAGGGTGTTGTACCAGGTGTTGCCGAACTGGTAGGCTGCTCTGCTGTCGCCGGGAGTGTAGTTGGGCAGGTATGGGAACACATTGCGCTCACCTATGTCCTGCTGACCTGTTACACCATAGCCTGCCCGCAGTTTCAGGTCCGAAACAGCTTTCGATTCTCTTAAAAAGGCTTCTTCGCTGATTCTCCAGGCAAAGGCCAGCGACGGGAAAGTACCCCACCTGTTCTCCGGGCTGAACCTGGAGGAACCATCGCGACGAATAGTGGCTGTAAAAATGTAGCGGTCCAGGAGGGCGTAGTTTACCCTGCCAAAGAAAGACTTCAGGCGGAAGTAAGGCAATGCCGGATTGCCTGCCTCAGCGAGTACATCATCTGCCAGGTTAACGACATCATAAGACGGCTCGTTAATGGAAAACTCCTGGAAAGAATAACCGGCTGTTACATCTACCCGGCTGCTGATAGCGGAGATATCTTTTACGTAGTTCAGGTAAAAGTCAACCAGTTCATTTCTTTTCTCCTGTGAGTATCTTGATAAACGGCCACCCTCAAAGGCATTTGGCGCAAAATCGGCCGCAAAGCGAGTAAAGCCCTCTGCGTTGGTGCGGTCGAAACCCAGGTTCAGGTTCGCTTTCAGGTCAGGAAGGAAATGGAAGCGGTAGTCGAGCTGCAGGTTACCAATCGCTCTTTTCACCTCGCCTTCGTCGTCGCGCTGGTTCAGCATGCTGAGCGGGTTTCGGGTAGCTAAGGTGTTAAAATTGCCGCTGGGCTCTGTCCATTGGTAATAGCCGCCAAAGTTGTTGTCGGCATAGACTGGTTTGGTAGGGTCAAAAGCAACGGCGGCACCAATGGCACCATGGTCGGCAAAACGGCTCTTAGTCTGGGCACCTTTCAGGTTCAGGTTTACGCGCAGGTGGTCGTCGAAGAACGAAGGGTTCAGGTTTATGGTAGCAGAACCACGCTGAAAGTTATCGCGCAATAGCACACCCTGCTGGTTCAGATAGCCCAACGACACGCGATACGGCAGGTCAATTTCTTTTATAGAGCCGCTAAACCCGATGTTGTTGTCGGTGGTATAGGCTTTGCGGTAAATCAGGTCCTGCCAATCGGTACTGGCCGTTCCAAGCAGCGCTTTCTGGGCTTCGGTACCACGTTCGTTAACTACCGCCCTAAATTCGTCGGCTGACAATACATCCACTTTATCTCCTACAACAGAGAGCGTATGCATGGTACTGAAGTTGAGCTTCATTTTCTGCCCCGACTGTCCTTTTTTGGTTGTGATGATAATAACCCCGTTAGATGCCCTGGAACCATAAATAGCTGTGGCAGAAGCATCTTTCAGGATATTGAAGGTTTCGATATCGTTCGGGTTCAGGAAACTCAGCGGGTTTGCTGTACCTGACACAGTGGAGTTGTCGAGTGGCACGCCATCTATCACAATCAGGGGTTCGTTGTTGGCGTTAAGCGAAGCACCTCCTCTTATCCGGATGCGGCTACCTGCTCCTGGGGCACCACCGTTAGAGGTAATCTGCACACCGGCCACTTTACCGCTTATCAGTTGCTCAGGGGTGGTGATCTGGCCCTGCACAAAATCCTCTTCCGAAATGGCAGTTACAGCTCCTGTTATATCGCTCTTGCGTTGCGTACCATAACCCACTACCACTACCTCTCCGAGCGCTTTAGAGTCGGTGGCGAGCACTACTGGTATGGAGGTGCGGTTATTTATCTGAACCTCCTGGGTTTGAAATCCGATATAAGAGAAAACTAAGGTACCATTCCCATCAGGTACCTGCAGCGCAAAATTCCCTTCCATATCAGTAGGCGAGGCAGTAGTAGTGCCTTTTAATAGCACAGTTACACCTGGCAACCCAAATCCGTTCTCGTCCTGAACCTTACCTGTTACTGTCAGGCTGCCCTGGGCCATGGCCGAAACCGAGAAGAGCAGGAACGCCAAAAGCAAAGGGAGCAGCGCAAGCTTTTCCTTCTGAACAAGCCTGGCGCAGAAGGAGACTTGTATGCTTGGCAGGGCCTGCTGCAGCCGATTCGTTATACGTTTATTCATTTTGAAATCTTTTTAGAGTGAATTTACTTTTGCTGTACTAGTTTAAATAATATGAAGACCTATCGAGGGTGGCACTGATGTGGCAAAAACGGCCATACCAGAACAAGGATTGGATTAGCTTTCGGCAAAAGCTGTTTGCTGTTCTGCCTATTCAGGAAAGGTGCTTACGGTAGAAGATGTAGGTGTAGCTGTAACGTGTGTTGTGTAGAATACCTCATAGTATGGTTTTTAGGTTTTGTTGATAATACTTTTCAGGTTTATGTAATTCTGCTTTGTAAATGGCCTCTCTCTATACAGGGCTGCAAATATTTGCTTCTGTTTAATATTAGATTGTTGTAAAGACACTGCCACAGCAGAACTAACAATCGTATGTTTACACAAATTTGTAGCTCCTACGAGGCAACTTCAACAATTGTATATAAAGTGTAGAAAATATTTACCTTTCAAGCATAGTAACATGCTGTTTTTCAATTTGTTACAAATACATCAGCACCTTAAAAAAGTAGGTTCAAAGTAAGGTGTTTTCAGGCACATTTAGTAACAAACATTCGTGCATATCAGCGGCTGGAGGTTAATGCCAGAACTACGTAGTAAAGAAGGTAATGCTCTACCCTCTCTGGCAGCACCTTGGCAGTAAGTTATGGCAGGTGAAGTTTGTATTTGCAGAGGCATAGTTCTATTCTTCAAATTGGAGGAACACTATTTAAATATGCTAACTCCCTGGCCAACCCTTGACTCTTTTTGTCAGAAAAGTCTTTGGAAGGCTGTTTTCATTCAGATAATTTAAATCGGTATGAAACCTCTTTGATTTGTAGTTCAGCTCGTACCACTCTGCCAATGTAAAAGATTAATGTAAGCTAGAACCATCAGTAATGGCTAATGACTTTACAGTTTAAGGTAGCATTGTTACTGCTACAGCTATAATAGCGGCAGTTACTTCTTGTATAGCTTGCTTTATTATTCTGCTTTACTTACTACCATAGTAAAACCTTTAAGCTGTGCTATGGCAGTAAGTAAAGAATAGCTACTCCGTCCGCGCCTATTGGTGAAAACACACAGCAGGGGCGTATGGGCCAGTCTGGTGCGGGTATTAAAACGCTTTTATTTCCATTATCCGTTTTTCGAACTCTTCGTTTGGCAGAATGGAGCGGTTGCGGACCTTGGTTTTGTAGTTGTAGATGGTGCTAACTGAGTACTCTAATATGCGGGCAATCTGCTCGTGGTCGTGAATGCCGATCCGGAGCAGGGCAAAAATCCGGAGTTCTATGTTTAGCGATTCGTTGTCTTTGATGGTGATTCTGTCTTCTTCGTTGAAATACGAATTGAACACCGGGACAAAATTTGGGAAAAGCTTAATAAAAATCTTGTCGAAGCTCAGGTACAGGGCCTCCCGTTCCTTTTTAAGGTTTATCGACTTCATCACATGGTTTATCTCATCGAATTTGCGGGCCATGAGCTTCTTGTCGATCGATTTCTTGAACTTCTCTATTTTATCGAGGTAATCGGAGTAAACGTTAAAGGAGTGGCCAATGTATTCTTCTTTTATTTTGTTGGCCTCCATTAGGCGCTCATTCATTTCCTGCAGGTTGTTGTTTGCCTCTGTAACTGTTCGTTTTGCCTCGCGCAATTGGCTCAGCTGCCTGAAAATAATGATGGTAAACAAAATAACCAGCACCGACAGCAGCGTTACCGCAATGGCATACACAAAAAGTGTACGCCGTTGCCCCTCTACGGTTGCCAGCCTCTCTCCTTCTATAATCGGTAAAATGGCCGCCACCTGAATTTTGCGCTGGCGGGCACCATAGAACGTGGCATCGTGCAGGGCTTGCTTTATGTAATCATAGGCCAGTGTTTCTTCTCCGTTATTATAAAGGTACTCGGCCAGTGTCATAAGCGCCATTGCTTCTGTTGTAGATGATTTTATATCGGCTATGGCAGCCCGGGTCATAAACTCAATGGCTTTATCGGTTTTGCCAGTTTCCTTATAGGCAACAGCCAGCGACGCGGCCGCAATGGCGAAATCGTGCTCCGAGAGCTCAAACTTGTCTAAAATAAGATGAAAGATGCGTTTTGCTTTTTCGAAGTTTTGCTCCTTCAGCAGCTTTAGACCCACCAGGGAGTAGTATTCCAGGCTATTTTTTTCGCTGAGCACCAGGGCCGAGTCCATGAGCATATTGCCTTGGCTAATGTAGCGCTCGGCAAAATAATTGTCCATGTTATAAGAAGCCAGGTCGTAGTAGGCTCTGGCTTTGAGGCCGTAGTAATCGATTTTCATGCTATCGGGTGCACCAGCCAGATTAATAGCGTTAAGCGAATCGAGCGTTTCTTTAAACATGCCTGATGAGAGCATGGTGAAGCTGAGTTTCAGGTTGGCATAGGTGGTGTGGGTGGGGTCGGGTAATTTGTGGGCTATTTCCTGCAGTTTCAGGGCGTAGGTAAAAGCCGAATCGAACTTAAAAGAACGATACTCAAAGTAAAGCTTGTTGTAGAGGTTAAACTTCTCCTCCTGAGTCAGGTTGTCGTCGGCCAGCTCGTTTTTCAGGTTTTCGATCCGCTTATCGGTTTTGTTTATGTACGTTTCCCGGTTTGCGATTACATGGCTCAGTTCTGCAAGCAAACTATCGGGCGCTGACATTGAAAAGACTGAAGGAGAACACAAAAGCAATAGAAACACTAGCAACAAGCTCCAGCTTTTCATAGCACGATCTGGTTATTGAATATTATAAAACTCCCGAAGATATATTTACTTGCCCTTATCTCAAAGCAAACCGGCCCTGTATCTGAAGAAAGAGCCACTTCTGGTGTAAATCCTTCATAATTTTCTTTTCCGCCAGAAGTGCAGGGACTGTAAAAACAGCGAGACCAGAACAAATGTTTGGAAGTAGAAATAATGGAGTTTAAAGATTTTCAACCCTTGATGTTAAAAGCTTAGTAACGCGAGTTTTGGGTTTAATTAATTGTAAATCAGTAGTTAAGACACAAAAAACAAGACAGCGCCAAAA
>NZ_VRTY01000037.1 GCF_008017455.1 Pontibacter qinzhouensis
AACAACATGAAAGAAAAAGTATTAACCATTATTGGGGCGCATCCGACAAAAATAACTTGAATGTACTTAGCACCTAAAAAAACCTCATGCTGTCGGAGCCGGCAGTGCCACTAAGGCTAAAAATTAAATACGTCACACTACTAAAAAAACACAACATGTTGTAACACAGATTTTTAAACAGGAGACTAAAAATATTCAATCAGAAATTTCCTTTAAAATGCCGGACTTTTTTTGCCTTGCTTGGAAGTCACTCCCACAAGCATCCCATTACGCCATCAATAACTACCCTGTAATAAAAACCACACCGCCGGCCAAATTATTCAAATGAAAATGCCCTTCAGAAGAATTTTAGTGTTCTAAGATCCAAGGCTTAACTAGCACCGCAACACCTCTATTTTCAATTTTTTTATGTGTTACTCTTCAACATTTAATCACGTAAACTGCTCAGGCTTTGCCTCTGGCAGCTAAACAATTAAAGCCGATGCCTGTTTTTTTTGATGAAAATTACGACTGAACCGGCAATGTTGCGTACCTAACAGCTGCTTTAGGCAAAACCCCTGTCACGGCACCGCACCCGCACTTGGCTGTGCAAGGGTTTTATGATTTTACTATCTTTGTAACTCAAAATTAAAACTAACTTAAGTTGAATAACCTGATGGCCTCATACGAAAACCTGCTGCTTCAACTGCAAAACGGCATTCTGACAATCACCATTAACCGTGAAGACAAACTGAATGCCCTTAACAGAGACACCATTAGAGAAATAAAGTCTGCCATTCAGCATGTGTATGATGACCCAGCCATTAAGGCGGCCATTTTTACAGGTGCCGGCACAAAAGCCTTCGTAGCCGGAGCCGACATTGCTGAAATAGCGGAGCTCAGCGAGGTAAACGCACGAAGCTTTTCGGAGCAGGGCCAGGAGGTGTTTAACATGATAGAGCGCTGCACCAAACCTGTAATTGCGGCCGTAAACGGCTTTGCCCTGGGTGGTGGCTGCGAACTGGCCATGGCCTGCCACATGCGCGTAGCCAGCAACAATGCCCGCTTTGGCCAACCCGAAGTTAACCTGGGCCTGATTCCGGGGTATGGCGGCACACAACGCCTTACACAGCTAATTAGCAAAGGCAAAGCGATGGAACTGCTCATGACCGGCGACATGATAACCGCACAGGATGCCCATGACTTTGGCCTGGTAAACCATGTAACCACTCCGGCAGAGCTTTACCCAAAGTGTGTAGACCTGCTGGAGAAAATAATGAGCAAAGCGCCGCTGGCTATCGGGCTGGTAATAGATTGCGTAAATGCAGTTTATACCAAAGATGAAAACGGTTTCCAGACAGAAGCCAACTCTTTTGCACGCTGCTGCAGCTCCGACGATTTTCTGGAAGGAACAAACGCCTTTTTAGAAAAGCGCAAGCCTGTTTTCCAAGGCAAATGATTCTGATACACATACTCCCGACCCAACCTACTATATGAGTATTGCTAAAAAACTGGTCGGGCAAACGGCTGCCTACGGCTTAAGCAGCATCATTGGCCGGGTTCTTAACTACCTGCTTGTTCCGGTATACACCAAAGCCTTTCTTCCTGAAGCCTATGGTGTTGTCACCTATCTGTATTCGTTTGTCGCACTGTTTAATGTGCTCTATACCTATGGCATGGAGACCGCTTTTTTCCGGTTTGCCAACAAGCCCGGAACCGATCAACGCGAGCTATATAACAAAGTACTGAGCCTGATAGGGAGCAGCAGCCTTATTTTCACAGCCATTCTGCTTCTTGCTTCAGGCCCGATCGCCAACTTTATTGGCTTTCCGGAGCGACAGGAGTATATTGTGTGGCTGGCCATTGTACTCGCCATCGATGCTATCGCAACCATTCCGTTTGCCTGGCTCCGGCTACAGAACAAGGCCGTAAAGTTTGCCTCCATTAAGCTTATTAACATAGTGCTTACAGTAGGTGCCAACATGTTTTTCCTGGTGTTCTGCCGCCAGGTGTACAACGGTGATTACCTGCCGGAGCTAAGGCCGTGGGTAACCAGCATCTACAACCCCGATTTTGGTGTAGGTTACATTTTCCTGATAAACCTGGTCGCTAATGCCCTCCAGCTGCCCCTGCTTTGGAAGGAACTCAGCATCTTCCGCTTCCGGCTCGATGTGGACCAGTTGAAGCCGATGCTGCGCTACGCCTACCCGCTACTTTTTATGGGCCTGGCCGGCATGGTAAATGAGGTGATAGACAGAATTTTGCTGGAGTATCACCTGCCCGACAACTTTTACCCCAACATGAGCAACATGGCGGCAGTGGGTATCTACGGTGCCTGCTATAAGCTTTCTATTTTTATGTCGCTTGCTATACAGGCCTTCCGCTATGCAGCAGAGCCTTTCTTTTTCTCGCAGGCCAACGACAAAAATTCGCCACAGGCATTTGCCCAGATCATGAAATGGTTTGTGATTAGCTGTGCCTTTATCTTTCTGTTTGTAAGCGCCTTCCGCGACGAAATTGCCAGTGTGTTTATAGACGAGAGTTACCACAGCGGGCTGGTAGTGGTGCCGATCCTGCTGCTGGCTAACCTGTTCCTGGGCGTATATTATAACCTTTCGGTTTGGTTTAAGCTCACCGACCGTACCCAATTCGGCACCTGGATTAGTGTGGGAGGCGCTGTAGTCACCATTATGCTTAACCTGCTGCTTATTCCGGTGCTGGGCTATGTAGGCTCTGCCTGGGCCACCCTGTGCTGCTATTTTGCCATGGCGGCTGTTAGCTATTTTCTGGGGCAGCGCTACTACCCTATTCCGTACCCAGTTCGCAGCATTATCGGGTATATTGTGCTGGCAGTGGTCCTGCTGCTGGGGGTGTTTTATGTGCCAGTACAGCAGGTGTGGCTAAACTACCTGATAGGCCTTGTGGTGTGTGCACTATTTTTAGTAATAGTAGCCGCACGCGAACGATTGCTCTTTTTTAACAAATAATATTCTTTATTTTTGACAGATGAACAGTAATTTACAGGTGAACGTTATAAACAAGTCAAAGCACCCGCTTCCCTCCTATCAAACCGATCATTCGGCTGGCCTGGACCTGCGGGCAAACCTGGACGCGCCTATTACATTGGTGCCTTTGCAGCGGGCTCTGGTGGCAACTGGCCTTTACATAGAACTGCCGGAAGGGCACGAGGCGCAGATCAGGCCGCGCAGTGGCCTGGCCTATAAGCACGGTATTTCTATCGTAAACAGCCCTGGCACCATAGACGCAGACTACCGTGGCGAGGTAAAAGTTTTGCTGGTTAATCTTTCTGACAAGCCTTTCGTAGTGGAAGACGGAGAACGCATCGCACAAATGGTAGTTGCCAGATATGAACGAATCAGCCTTATGGAAACCGAAGAATTAAGTGCCACCGTGCGTGGCACAGGTGGCTACGGCAGCACCGGCACACGCTAGAGGATTTGTTATGAGTTAAAAGTTATGAGTTAAGAGTTGATTAGACGAGCGTTCTTCTGCCACCAGCTTCATCTCAGAAAATCATATAACAATTAACAACGATAACCAAATTATTCTAATGAAAACACCCTTCCGAAGCTGTTTAGGAGGTTTTGGCTGAAGGTCTGCACAGACTTCAGGTTTTTTCTGCTTTTTTGTAAATCAATTGGTTAACAATTTAACCATGAAGCCATTTAACAATCAACAACTAAAAGCTTGGCCAGTAATACAGGCCTTTTTTACATACATAAATCAATTTCACTTAAAAATACTTAGCTATGAGGATTATTGTACCAATGGCCGGAATGGGAAAAAGAATGCGCCCGCACACCCTTACTATTCCTAAACCGCTTATTCCGATTGCAGGAAAACCAATTGTGCAACGATTGGTAGAAGACATTGCCAAAGTTTGCCAGGAGCCTATTGAGGAGGTGGCCTTTATTATTGGCGACTTTGGAAAACAGGTAGAGCAGAACCTGGTAAACATTGCAGAATCGGTGGGTGCAAAAGGCAGCATTTACCACCAGGAGGAAGCCTTGGGTACAGCACACGCCATTCTTTGTGCGCAGGAATCGCTGGAGGGCAAGGTAGTGGTTGCCTTTGCCGACACACTCTTTAAAGCTGACTTCGAGCTCGACACCAACGCCGATGGCACCATTTGGGTACAGAAAGTAGAAGACCCTAAACCATTTGGTGTAGTGAAACTCAACGACAACAACGAGATCACAGACTTTGTAGAGAAACCAGAGCACTTCGTTTCAGACCTGGCCATAATCGGTATTTATTACTTTAAAGACGGTGCCTACCTGCGCAGCGAGCTGCAGTACCTCCTCGATAACGACATTAAAGATAAAGGTGAGTTCCAGTTGACCAACGCCCTGGAAAACATGAAGAACAAAGGCACTGTATTTGTACCTGCCTTGATATCAGAATGGCTCGACTGCGGAAATAAAAACGCAACCGTGTATACTAATCAGCGGTATTTGGAGTATATAAAGGATGAGAAGGACTTGGTAGCATCATCGGCAACAGTAGAGAACTCGGTGATAATCCCTCCTGTGTACATCGGAGAGAATGCCGTTATCCAGAATTCTGTTGTCGGCCCTCACGTTTCTATTGGTAATAACACAAAAGTGTACGACTCCATAGTAAGCAACTCTATTGTGCAGGAAAGCACTACCCTAAAAAACGGTAACATTTCAAACTCTATGGTAGGGAATAATGTTACGTATGAAGGGCACCAGTCTGATCTCAGCTTAGGTGACTTCAATACGCTTAAAGAATAAACTACATGATTGTTCTGTTCAGAAACATTGTTCTTGCAACCTGTTGCTTCTCGTTGCTTGCAGCCGGAGATACATTGGCTCAGTCTAAGAAGAAAAAGACAAAAGCCACACAAGAAACTCCGACCGTTATTTTACCTGCTACGCAACCCAACGAGCAGGAGCAGCAATATAGCGAGGCATTGTTTCTGGATGGAATGAAGTACTTTATTGTAGAGGATTACTCTGAAGCGCTCAAGATTTTTAAAAAAGCGCATACGTTTAACCCGAATAACGCCGCCCTTAACTACAAGATCGGCGAAACAAACCTGTTACTAAAAAACCCGAAGGAGGCAGTTTCTTATGCCCAGTCGGCGGTAGCACAAGACCCTGCCAACACGTATTACTATTTGCTGCTGGCACAGGCACACGCAGAGCAGAAACAGTTCACAGAGGCTGCCCAGGTGTATAACAACCTGATTCAGAAAGTACCTGATAGCGACCAATACCTGTTTAACCTGGCCGACCTGTACCTGGCCCAGGGCAATTATCCTGATGCCATCAAGACGTACGACCGGATAGAGAAAAAATTCGGCCCGATGGAACAGTTATCGGTTAACCGGCAGCAGATTTACCTCCGCCAGAAAAACATTGACAAGGCACTGCAGGAAGGCGAAAAGTTAATTGCAAGCAACCCAACCGAGGTTCGTTATTTCCTGTCGCAGGCAGAACTGTATAATGCCGCTCAGAAAACCGACATTGCTATTCAAACCCTGAATAAGGCGCTTAGACTGGAACCCGGCAACCCTTATGCACACCTGATGCTCTCGGACCTGAACCGCCAGAAAGGCAACACTGTAGAGTCGGAGAAGCAGGTGAAGCTGGCTTTTGCAAACCCCGAACTCGACATAGATACTAAAGTAAGAATACTGGTCGATTTCATCAGGCAGTTACCAAACCCGGCCATTGAGGGTGTGGCCCTCGAACTGGCTGAACTAACCGTTGCCTCGCATCCGGAAGAAGCCAAAGCTTATGCCGTGGCCGGTGACATGCAGGCTATCGCAAATAAAAAGGAGAAAGCCCGTAACAATTACCTGAAGGCCATTAAGCTCGACGACTCTCATTTTAAAATCTGGCAACAAATTGTGCTGCTCGATGCGGAGCTATCGCAAACAGATTCGCTGGTGGTGCACTCGGAGCAGGCACTGGAGCTATTCCCCAACCAGGCTATTTTCTGGTTCTACAACGGCACCGGCCACCTGATAGAAAAGAATTACAAAAAAGCCGTTAATGCCCTGGAACGAGGCAAGCGGCTGTCGTCGCAGGAAACGGAGCTGGTAAAGCAGTTTAACATGCAGCTCGGCGATGGCTACAACTCCCTCAAAGAGTACAAGAAATCGGATGAGGCGTATGAGGCTGTACTGGCCCTGGATGCCAACAACGAACATGTACTTAATAATTACAGCTATTTTCTGTCGTTGCGTAACGAGAAGCTGGATAAAGCCAAGCAAATGGCATCGCAGCTGGTAAAAAGGCATCCTAATAACCCTACCTACCTCGATACCTATGCCTGGGTGCTTTACAAGATGGAAGATTACCAGGGAGCCAAAACGTACCTGGAGCAGGCTATCGCTGTTTCGGATGATGCTACCATTGTAGAACATTATGGCGATGTGCTGTATAAATTAGGCAAGCAAGACGAGGCCGTGAAGCAGTGGGAAAAAGCAAAAGTAAAAGGAGAAGCCTCCGCTTTTATAGAACAGAAAATAAAAGAAAAGAAACTGTATGAATAAACAGCTGGTGTACTGCCTGCTGGGCTTCCTGTTATTAACAGCCTGCAAAAAAGAAGTAATTCCGACCACTGCTACCACAGCAACCGAAACCGTAGGCAAAGTAACGGTACAAAACCTCGATTTTAACTACCTGAGCGCCCGAAGTCAGGTTAAAATAGAAGATAAAAACGGCAGCCAAAGCTCCGGCATGTCGTTGCGCATGAAAAAAGACAGCATTATTTGGGTGTCGGTGCTGCCGGGCCTGGGTATTGAGGCAGCCCGTCTTAAAGTTACCCGCGACTCGGTGTTTATGATGAACCGCATCCACAAAGAGTACCTGGCCACAGACTTCAAATTCCTCAGCAAAAAATTTCAGGTAGATATTACTTTCGATATACTGCAGGCCATCCTGACGGGCAATTATCAGCCAAACGGAACCGAGAAAGTGCAGGACGAGGCACAGCTACAGCATGTGCAACAGCTGCGCCAAAACCAGCTGTTCGACTACTTTATTGGCAAAGAAAGCCAAAAACTACAGCAGCTCCACATTACCGACCAAAGAACATCAAACCAGATCACCGTGAAGTACGACAGTTTTCAGCCCATAGGGGCCGTTTCTTTTGCACATGCCATGGCTGCCCAGGTGCTGCATGCGGGCCAAACCTCCTCTTTTACCTTGAGCCACAACAGAATAACGATCGCTGACGAAGTTCTGGAATTTCCGTTCGCAGTACCCGCTGATTATAAGAGAATTTAAATATAGCCTGAAGACAAAAAGCCGCTTCACAGGTGTAAGCAGCAGCTATAGCAGACTAATTTAATCTTAGTGCTTAAAAATAAGAAAGCAATTGGTTCTTCGTGATTAGATTTGCCATCTTTGTAAATTACGAGCCGAAGAATACGATATAAATGAAGCCCTTTTCCATATTCCTCTTTTTCATCTCTTTGGTCCTGTTGCCATTTACCGATTTTGCGCAGAGCAAAAGCAAACCCAAATCGAAGGCACAGCTGGAAAAGGAGAAAAACGAAAACCTGAAACGCATACAGGAAGCCAACCGCGTTCTGCAGCAAACCAAGGTTAAAAAAGAAGCCTCTCTCGGCCAGCTCAACGCCATTCAGGAAAAAATAACGGTCCAGAAGGAAGTGATCGGCACCATCTCCAAAGAAATTAAGTTCATCGACTCTGATGTAAAAGAGAACGAAGCCATTGTAAGTGCCCTGCAACAAGACCTGGAGCAGCTAAAAGCCGAGTATGCCCGCATGGTGTATGCCGCCTCTAAAACTGCCAATAGCTATAACAAACTCATGTTTTTATTTGCAGCCGACAATTTTAACCAATTGGTGCGGCGCATGCGCTACCTGCAGCAATACTCCGAGGCTCGTAAAAAGCAGGTGGAGCAAATAAATAAGGTGCAGGCTGCCCTGGGTGGCCAACTGGCCATTCTGGAATCTAAAAGGCGCGAAAAGCAAAACCTGCTGAGCAAACAACTGGTGGAGAACAAAAACCTCCTGAACCTGAAAACCCAGCAGGACAATGTAGTGCAGGAACTCAGCAAGCAGGAAGAAAGCCTTAAAAAAGAAGTGGCACAACGCCAGCAGGCCGTTAAAAAGCTCGATAACCTGATTGCCGACATGGTGCGCGAGGAGATGGAGAGAGCTGCACGAGCAGCACGCGAGGAAGGCCGCAAAGCCAGTAGCAGCCCGAATAAAATTACGCTTACACCAGAGGCTGCTCTTATATCTTCTAACTTCTCGGGTAACAAAGGCCGGTTAGCCTGGCCGGTATCTCGCGGGTTTATTTCGCAACGCTTTGGCAGGCACAACCACCCAGTGCTGAAGGGAGTGGTGGTAGAAAACCGGGGCATAGATATTCAGACGGCAGCCGGTGAGAGTGCCCGGGCCATTTTTGAGGGTAAAGTAGTG
Source organism: Pontibacter qinzhouensis (assembly GCF_008017455.1). Classification (GTDB taxonomy): domain Bacteria; phylum Bacteroidota; class Bacteroidia; order Cytophagales; family Hymenobacteraceae; genus Pontibacter; species Pontibacter qinzhouensis. The sequence goes on from NZ_VRTY01000037.1 coordinate 8,429, forward strand.
ACGGTAGCCAGCGTGCCCGGCATGAACAATATTGTAATGGTGCAGCACGGGGAGTTCTTTACCGTATATGCTAAGCTTAAATCAGTAAGTGTATCAGAAGGGCAAAACCTGAAACCAAACGACCCGATCGGCTCTGTTTTCACAGATGCAAACGGCACCACCGAGCTTCAGTTCCAGATCTGGAAAAACAGCGAAACCCTAAACCCCGAAGGCTGGATCAGAGCTAAATAAACAGTTTCTTGAGACGTATGCAGGAGCAGTTAATTCATTAGCTGCCCCTGCTGTTGGGTCAGCAAGCAATTATTCGAATAAAAATACCATCCAGAAGCTTTTTGTGAGATTTCAGGCAAAGGGTAAGTTATTAGCAATGGCTTACTACTTTCTCTTTTTCAGCTCCAGTTTTTTAGAACATTCCTTTTTCGACTACATTATACCAGGAAGCAATTATTTAAATAAAAAAGCCCTCCAGAAGGAGTTGGCATGAAAAATAGCCAAGGGTTTATCATATCACCTAGTCAGCACTTATATGAAACAGCTATACTTATGCCTGTTGTTTGCCTTCATGGCTCCTTTTTGCAAAGGTTAGGCAGGTAGTATACGCTTTGAAAAAACAAGCGGGGAAAATGTACTTCAGAGAGCGAACAAAGAGGATAAACCTATTTTCTTATATGCCTTCACACCCGCTTGCAGGCAAATGGAAAAGGAAGTGTTTACGAACTCAGAAGCTGTTGGGAACTATAACAGCCCCTTCTTAAACTATAATATAAACATAGAAGACGATTCAGAGGGAGAGGCACTAGCAGCAAAATATGATATAGTTGCATATCCTAGCTATCTATTTTTCGACAGAAAAGGCACATTACTTCATCAGAACGGTTCATTTAAATCTGCCTCTGATTTTATTCCTGAAGGCAAAAATTGCGCTTAACCCCTGTATAGCTCTCTTCGCGTTAAAAAGAAAGTATGATTAAGGAAATGGATCTGCTCGTTTACTTTATAATTATAGCCAGGCCTTGTCTACCTTTCATGATGCTGATAATCCACAGGAAGTAGTCGTTGAACAGTATATAAACACACAAACTGCCAGGCAACCTTCTTCCGAAAAGAACCTGAGGTTTATTTTCACGAGGTACCTTGATTTTAACGCTACAGCTACGCTATACTTTCTGCTAAACCAGCAAAAGTTTCTGCCTTATTTTCAGAAGGAAGAAACAGCACATAAAGCTAAACAGATAATAAGCAGGGCTGCACAAAAGGCAGGCTACCAGAACGATACCTTGTTTTTCAAAAACATGCAAAAGCTTATAGCCACTTCCTTACCCGATACCAGCAATTTTTCGGCTTTGGCAAGAATTAACTTCTTGGGAGGGCAGCAAAACTGGCTTTGCTATGCAGAAGAAACCCTGACTTATGCAACAAACCAAACTGAAGCAGATTGGATGACTTTAAACGAAACAGCCACGTATTCAAATTATTTCTCTAAAGAAAATGAGGTGCTGCAGACAGGCGCAGAAATAATGGCAAGGGCCGTAGAAATTGAAAAAAGTTATGACAACCTACTCCTATTTGCTCAGTTACTGACTAAGGCAGGTAATGATGCCGCAGCCATGCAGGCAGCAACAGAAGCAGTTACGGTGGCAACACAAACAGGCGAAGACAGCCGTCTGGCAGCTACCTTTATTCGGAAGTTAAAAAAGAACCAACAGCATTGATGTTAGTTGTGCTGGGAAATCAAATTATTCGAATGGAAATGGCCTCCAGAAGCGTTTTGCCAGAAAATGCCTCAAGGGTATAGTAAGGAGGCGGAGAGAGTTGGGTTGGCCTAAAAGTAAAAAAACACCCTACAATGCAGGGTGCCTTTCCAAGCTATGAAAACAAACTTAATAAATCTTTTATATAAAACAGGCCTTTATAAGAAGTATCCTGCAATAATTTCAAACTAATATAAATCTAATTTTTTACTTATCCAAGAGTAACTAGCTAATCGCCAGACAAGTTAAGAAAAAAACACAAGAAGAAAAAAGCAATCTTATAGATATATTATTTACAGAAGTTTTTTGCTATTTCCTATATTACTAATAGTACAAATCTCGTACCACTTGTTGCCAAAAAGCTAATCGACACACTATCAAGTATATATTTATTTAATAGAGCCTGTGTTATTCCCATTTCTGGAATATTAACCCCAAACAGGGACAAAGTTTTGTATTTTTGAAGCCATTTCAGGCTTTACTGCTCTAAAAAAATCTGTAGCTACATCTATTTATTTTATACGGGTGCAATCCGAAGCATGTTCTACTTCGTTTGTTAAGGTACAAAAGCAGTTTAAACAGGAGCCTGAATGTTCGTTATCCGGAACTGCAGTAAAGGCAGCAAGTGCTTCAGATACAGCACGATTAATTTTGTAAACAGTGACGCTGGCTCTACAACAAACCAATAGCAAGCATATTTCAGGCAATTTAAGACACCAAATTCAGATTTCAAATACTGCTTTACTTGCAAACAATAAGCAAGCTATTAAACTAAACTCAGGTTTTATGGGTTTTAATAAAATATATACACTAATTTTGTAGTAATTTCATCTTAACACTTAAGATTATGGCAATCACCAATGTATTTCTTTTCATAGGCGGGCTGGGAGGCTCAGAAGTAGTTTTAATCCTGATAGCTGTCCTGCTGCTTTTTGGTGCTAAACGAATTCCTGAACTGGCAAGAGGCCTGGGCAAAGGTATCCGTGAGTTCAAAGACGCTACTAAAGAGATTAAGAGCGACATCGAGAATTCTGTGAAAGACGATAACCACGTTAAGTAGTTTTTACCTACTCGTTAAGTATTTAATGTTATGTACTCAGGTACACTTTTCCTTTTCCTGGGCGACCTGGGAGGAGGCGAACTGTTTGTTATCCTGACGGCAGTGCTGCTGCTGTTCGGTGCTGATAAGATTCCTGGCATTGCCCGTAGCTTCGGCAGAGGCATCCGGGAGTTTAAAGACGCTACAAACGAGATAAAAAACGAATTGGAAAGACATATCGACGACGATAACAAGCCTAAAACAGTTTGAAAAAGTATAATTCGCTCCGTGCCGTACGCGCGGATATAGAAAGCGGACAAGTAACATGCCGCCAGCTTGTAGCATATTACCTGCACAACATCAAAGAAAAAGCAGAGCTTAACGCTTTTCTGGAGGTGTTTGAAGAAGAAGCCTTCGCTCAGGCAGACGCTGTTAGCAAAAAAATCGCGAATGGCACTGCCGGTAAACTGGCAGGCATGGTAATCGGTATAAAAGATGTGCTTGCTTATGAAGGGCACTCGCTACAAGCCTCAAGCCAGATTCTGGATGGTTTTAAATCGCTTTACACGGCCACAGCCGTAAAGCGCCTATTGGCAGAAGACGCTATTATTATTGGTCGCCAGAACTGCGATGAGTTCGCCATGGGCGGCTCTAACGAGAACTCCTCTTTTGGCCCGGTGCTAAATGCCGATGACCCTACCCGTGTGCCGGGAGGTTCTTCTGGTGGCTCGGCAGCAGCCGTGCAGGCAGAGCTGTGTCTTGCCTCTATCGGCTCGGACACAGGCGGCTCCGTGCGCCAGCCAGCATCTTTCTGCGGTATTGTAGGCCTAAAGCCCACTTATTCCCGCATTTCCCGCTTCGGACTAATTTCTTATGCTTCTTCTTTCGACCAGATTGGCATTATTACCCACAGCGTAGAAGATGCTGCCCTGTTGCTAGAGGTAATGGCCGGCCCCGATGACCTCGACAGCACCGTGAGCCACCGCGAAGTGCCGGCCTATAGCCAGCAACTCGCTACCAACGACAAAAAATTCAGGATCGGGTACATAAAAGACTGCTTTGAGCGCGAAGGCCTTGATGCGGAGGTGAAAGACTGCATACTAGGTGTTAAAAGCATGCTGAAAGATGCCGGACACGAAGTAGAAGCTGTAGACTTCCCGTACCTCGATTTTATAGTTCCTACTTACTACATTCTGACCACGGCTGAGGCCAGTTCAAACTTAGGCCGTTACGACGGAGTTAAATATGGTTTCCGTAGCCCGAATGTAACCGACCTTGAGTCGCTTTACAAAAAAACCCGGTCCGAAGGTTTTGGCGAAGAAGTGCAGCGCCGTATTATGCTGGGCACCTTTGTTCTCAGCGCCGATTACTACGATGCCTATTATACTAAAGCTCAAAAAGTTAGAAGACTGATAAAGGAAAAGACAGATGAGTTGTTGCAGAGCTACGATTTTCTTATATTGCCAACTGCCCCAACCACTGCCTTTAAAATAGGAGAAAATTCAGAGAACCTGCTGGCCATGTACTTGGCCGATATCTTTACAGTACAGGCTTCTCTTGCTGGCGTTCCGGCTATTTCTATTCCTGTCGGTCGCGACGAAAAAGGTCTTTCCATCGGCTTGCAACTTATGAGCCGGTCGTTCGAAGAAGCCTCTTTACTGGCTTTCTCAACTTATATCATGGAAAAGATAGCAGTAGAAGTGTAACAATTTAGCATGACGTATTCAAAACTCTTTTCTATACTAACAGTTATGATTGGCAGTGCCTTGGCCTTACCCGCCAGCGCTGCCAATTTTAGTTTTAAGATTGAAAGCCTTTTCCCGGAAGATTCGCTTAAGCCAAAGTTAGACACCGTGCTGCTCGTGCAGGAGGAGGTTGAGTACATCCCTAACGAGCCAAATGAGGTAATACAGGACAGATTAAGCTGCGTAGAGTCTGAGATTCCGCTTACTTTTAATCCGTTTGTAAGGAGTTTTGTCGATTACTTTACCATCCGTAACCGGAAGTACACCCGCACCATGATCTCGCGGGAGAACGTGTACTTCCCTATTTATGAGCGCTACCTCAAAAAGCATAACATGCCGCAGGAGCTCAAGTACCTTTCTATTGTGGAGTCGGGCCTTAACCCGAAGGCTGCTTCGTGGGCAGGCGCTGTGGGGCTTTGGCAGTTTATAAGAACCACCGGCAAAGAATACGGCCTGGACCAGAACCAGTACATAGATGAGCGCATGGACCCCGAAAAGGCAACGGAGGCAGCCTGCCGGTTCCTGAAGCGACTGCACAATTATTATGGTGACTGGGAATTGGCTATGGCTGCCTATAACTGCGGTCCGGGTAACGTAAACAAAGCCATACGCCGGGCAGGTGGCGGCAAAAAAACTTTCTGGCAGGTGTTCCCTTACCTCCCCAAAGAAACCCGCAGCTATGTACCCTCCATGACAGCCGTTATTTATGCCATGCATTACGCGCCGGAGCACAACATTTTCTCCGATTCTATTTTATACGCCGCACCTACCGAACACCTGGTTATAAACCAGCCACTCGACCTGGTGCGCTTAGCCGAAGAACTGCACATCGCGCCGGAAAAGCTGATGGCCCTGAACCCGGAGATTAAGAAGCCGGAGCTGCCAGAAACCATCAAGAATTATAAACTCCGTGTTCCTGCTCATACCACAGCTCTTTTAAAAACCGATCAGGAGTGCATCTTACTTGCCGCCATGCCAGCCTCCAGACTTCCCGACCCTATAAAAGACCTGGTTCCAGGCGACACACCAGCACTTCTGGCTTCAGCAACAACAGCAGATAGCGCCGAGCAGAAAACTACTTACATCGTAAAACGCGGCGATAACCTCGTACGCATTGCGCTTAGGCACCAGGTAACAGTGGCACAGTTAAAGGAGTGGAACAAAATCGACTCTAATAATATTCAGCCAGACCAGGAATTAACCATTGTAGTGCCTGCTTCTGAGCCTACCACTCTGCTTGCCTCAGCAGCTCATGCACCAGCAAAAACAGCTCAGACAAGCACTAAAACTACCATGCCGGCCAAACAGGTCGAAAAGGTAAAGCAAATACACCGTGTGCAGCCAGGAGATACGCTTTGGGAAATTTCACAGAAATACAACGGCATAACAGTAGAGCAGATCAAGAAGGCAAATAATCTGAAATCGAATAAACTGAAGCCTGGTCAGAAACTAATTATAAGTTAAGTTCTGCCTGCTTTTAAATACCAAGGGCCATCTTCTGTTGCAGAAGGTGGCCCTTGGTGTATCCGGACCTTTAAAGCCTTGGCGCTTACGTGGCTAAAAACCTTTGGAAGGCCATTTTCATTAGAATAATTTAGTTGTAAGTTGCTGGAAGGTTAAGTGGTTAGGCTTCTACAGGATTACTGGGCAAATAGTCGGCCCTCACGATTGCCTGTTTTTGCTGCTCGTGTTCAACATTCCGGACATACCGTACTTTTGCAAGCTTGTGGTAACTTAAGTACGATACCACCAGAATACCAAAGATAAAAAGCGGGAAGAACGTTTGCACATTTACACCATCGACCATGCTATGACTTACAGAAGCCGACAGCATGTTAATACCGAAGCCTGCATAAGCCCATTCTTTGAACCGGCCCCGGATAAAGGGAAGCACTAAAGCTAACGCACCCACTACTTTAAAAACTGTTAACATCACTCTAAAATAGTCCGGGTAGCCCAGGTGCCTGATGCCTTCTACAGCAAGTTCGGTATGAGAAGTTAAGGCAGGCATTACACCTTCAAAAAGAAAAATGATGCCGGTTGATACCCAATAAACAATGCTGGTTGTTTTAGCTGCTTTCATAATTCTGAAGTATTTGTTTAGTACAAAGAAAAGAAATAGGCTTATATAAAGAGCAGTATAATCGAGACAATAAAAGGGGTATTTGCGACAAAGAATCTGCCCCACGCCTGCAGATGTACCTGAGCTATAATTTATGAATAGCAAGAGCACATCAACAAAGAGTGAAGTCTATTGCTTAGCAGCTTTTTCAGATAAACAGTAGAAAGAAAATCAGATTTCCATTCTCAACGACTCTGTGAACAGCAGGATCATATATTTGAAAACAGCAAAGCCTTGGCCATTAATGGGCAAAAAACCTTCTGAAGGGCATTTTCATCTGAATAATTTCCGGATAACAAAAAAATCATATTGCCCCTCTGCTTGCCTTACAGCTGCTCCTGCTGCTCCTATAGCTAATATAGGTAATTTTGAATGGAAACTATTGTGAAATTTCAATAGAAAGACACTTTGATTTTTGCTCAAAAAACGAAACATTGTGAGCATATAAATAAGAGAGACAGTATCTTTGTTTCTGGTTTCTTTTTAGAGGCCTGAAAATACACCAGAGATAAGAGTCTTAATTCTTTTGCTCTGTTGCCAGAAACCGAACACAAAGATTAGCGCAACCTGATACTTACACCTACTACACGTAACATGACTAAAGTCAATAAGCAAGATGCCCTGAATTACCACTCGCAGGGGCAACCCGGCAAAATTGAAGTAGTACCAACCAAAATGCTAAGCACGCAGCACGACCTGGCCCTGGCTTATTCGCCTGGTGTTGCTGAACCTTGCAAAGAAATTGCCATCGACAAAGACAATGCCTACAAGTATACAGCCAAAGGTAACCTGGTAGGTGTTATATCGAATGGCACGGCAGTATTGGGTTTAGGCAACATCGGTCCCGATGCCTCTAAACCTGTGATGGAAGGAAAAGGCGTACTCTTCAAAAAATTTGCAGGCATCGATGTGTTTGACATAGAAATAGATTGCACCGACCCAGAAGAATTTATCAGGATCGTGAAATCGCTGGAGCCAACTTTTGGCGGCATTAACCTCGAGGATATAAAAGCGCCGGAAAGCTTTGAGATAGAGACAGCCCTGAAAGCGCAGATGCAAATCCCGCTCATGCACGACGACCAGCATGGCACTGCCATTATCTCGTCGGCAGCTCTGCTGAACGCGCTGGAACTGGCTGAAAAGAATATAGATGAGGTTCGCATTGTCGTGAACGGTGCCGGAGCAGCAGCCATTGCCTGCACAAAACTATATGTGTCTTTGGGAGTAAGGCTTGATAACATTGTGATGTTCGATAAAAACGGCATCATCAGTACTTCCCGCAGTGACCTGGACAAGTACCAGGCTGAATTTGCAACCAGCCGCCGCATCGAAACCCTGGCCGAAGCCTTAACAGATGCCGATGTGTTTATCGGTTTATCGGCAGGCAACGTGCTGGCACCGGAGCTAGTGAAACTTATGGCTGCCGATCCTATTATTTTCGCATTGGCCAACCCGGATCCTGAAATACCTTACGATGTAGCCATGGCTACCCGCGAAGACATAATTATGGCCACCGGCCGCTCCGACCATCCGAACCAGGTAAACAACGTATTAGGTTTCCCTTATATATTCAGAGGAGCCCTGGATGTGCGCGCCACTGAAATAAACGAGGCCATGAAACTGGCAGCCGTTTATGCGCTGGCTTCGCTTACAAAAGAACCAGTTCCGGAAATCGTACACAAGGCTTATGGCGACAACACCATTACCTTTGGCCGCACTTATCTTATTCCAAAACCACTGGACCCACGCCTGATCACAAGCATATCGCCGGCAGTGGCCAAGGCGGCCATGGAGAGCGGCGTGGCCCGCATTCCGATCACGAACTGGGAGGCTTATGAGGAAGAACTGAAGGAGCGAATCGGCATTGACCAGAAACTGATGACCCGTATCACCATTCAGGCCAAGAAAGATCCGCAAACGGTGGTGTTCACAGAAGCCGATCATTACAAAATTCTGAAAGCAGCCCAATCGGTGCAGGAGCAGCGCATTGCCAAGCCCATACTACTCGGCGATCGCAAAACCATTAATGCCATTATTGAAGAGCACAACCTCGACCTGAGCGACTGCCAGATTATAGACCCTTATGAGGAGGACGATAAGCGTGAAGAGTTTGCACAGTTGCTCTACAAGCAGCGCCAGCGCAAGGGCCTCACGCTCTCAGACAGCCGCCGCCTGCTCCGCGACCGCAACTACTTTGGCAGCATGATGCTGCAGACAGGCGAAGCCGATGCACTTATTTCCGGCCTTACCCGCGACTATTCCAAAACTATATTGCCGGCCCTGCAGGTAATTGGCGTAGAGAAAGGCATCAATAAAGTGGCAGGTATGTACATTATCCTGAACAAAAAGGAACCCTACTTCTTTGCCGATACAACTGTGAACGTAAATCCTACGGCCGATGAGCTGGTAGATATTATTGGTCTTACTGCACGCGCCGTTCGCTTTTTCGATACAGAGCCGCGCATTGCCATGCTCTCTTACTCCAACTTCGGGTCGGTGCAGGGCGATATACCGAGCAAGGCCGCAGAGGCAGTACGCAAAGCCAAACAACGTTACCCCGAGCTGCTCCTCGATGGCGAAATGCAGGCCAACACCGCCCTTAACCGCGACCTGCTACGGGAGGTATATCCTTTCAGTGAGCTGGCCGACAAAGGAGCCAACACCCTTATTTTCCCGACTCTTACGTCAGGCAACATTGCTTACAAAGTGCTGCAGGAAATTGGAGGAGCTGAGGTAATAGGCCCCGTTCTGATGGGCATGGGCAAACCAGTGCACATTCTGCAGCTTGGCAGCTCGATCCGCGAAATTATTAACATGGTATCTATTGCCGTGGTAGATGCTCAAAACCATTATAAACGCACCCTATGATCGCCTACATAGATGGCAAATTAACTTACAAAGATCCGACCTACGTCATTATTGATGTGAATGGCGTAGGGTACCAGATCAAGATTCCGCTCAGCACCTACTCTGCTTTACCAACCGGAGAAAGGTGCCGGCTCCAGACGTTTCTGCACATAAAAGAAGATGCGCATACACTATATGGCTTTACCACCACAGCCGAGAAAGAAACTTTTCTGCTCCTGATTTCCATATCAGGAGTGGGCCCCAATACAGGGCTTATGATTCTTTCGTCGCTTTCGGTAGAAGAAATTCAGCAGGCTATTGTGCGGGAGGATGTGCGAACCATACAGCAGGTAAAAGGCATTGGCGCCAAAACAGCTCAGCGCGTTATACTGGAGCTGAAGGATAAGATCAAAAAAGATGCTTTAACAGATACTGCTTCTATTCCTGCAGCAGCACACAATACCAACAGAGCCGAGGCGTTATCTGCATTAGTGACTTTAGGCTTTGTTAAAACTGTGGCAGAGAAGACTCTGGATGCCATTATCAAGCGGGAGGGCAGCAATCTGAGTGTGGAGGAGCTGATAAAGTTTGCGTTGAAATCTTCTTAGAATAATATCCGATTTTGATCTGGAAAAGTAAAAAGTACAACCTGCTCCTGGCAGCAGTTGCTACCATATCTATGCTGGCCTGGTTATCGCAGGCAGAAGGTGTTCGATCGCGCAACCATTTTAGAATATTGGCAGATCAACATCTTTTTGCACTGCAAGACACTGTTAAGCGAGACACTACCAAATTAGTACCATATATTCCAAGCCGCCGGCCTACCTTCGTGCCCCGCGACAGGCGCGGCAACCCTTTTAGTACCCGTTCCAGCTCATCTCCCCTCCTGCTCGGCCAGCCAAATAACCTTAAAATGGAAGTGGAGCTAAACGACAGCCTGGACCTCTACAACATTACCGAGAAAATCGGTGACCTTAATTACCGCACGCCTTCTTCTATGTCGTTGCAAGAGTACTCGGAGTGGCAGCAGAAGCAGGCGATCCGCGATTACTGGCGCGCTAAGTCGACTAGCCTCGATGGCGAGAGCGTACTCAGCAGCAACCGCCTGGTTCCTAAAATTTACCTAAGCCCTGTATTCGACCGCATATTCGGTGGCAGCTACGTAGATATTCAACCTAACGGAAATATAGCATTAAAGTTTGGCGCCCGCTTTAACAGGAACGAGAATCCGAACATTCCGCTACGCCAGCAGCGCACCGGCGATTTCGATTTTGACCAGAACATTTCGCTTAACCTGGTAGGCAAGATAGGCGAGAAAATGCAGCTCAACTTTAACTGGGACAACAACGCTAACTTCGATTTTGAGAATAACATGAAGCTGGATTATACCGGCTTCGAGGAAGAGATTATTCGTAAAATAGAAGCAGGTAACGTAAGCCTGCCTCTTAACAACTCGCTGGTAACAGGTGCCCAGAACCTTTTTGGTATTAAAACCCAACTTCAGTTTGGCCGCCTGGGGGTTACAGCCATTGCCGCTAACGTGCGGGGCCGCAACGATGAGATCGTGATTCAGAATGGTGCACAAAATAAACCTTTCGAGATTAGGGTAGACCAGTACGACAACAACCGTCACTTCTTCCTGTCGCACTTTTTCCGTAACCGCTACGACAACACCCTAAGCAACCTGCCGCTGGTTAACTCGGGCATTGTTATTCGCCGCATAGAGCTGTACGTTACCAACAACAACCGCTCTACCGAAAACCTGCGCAACATGGTTACTTACATGGATATGGGAGAGGCAAGCCCTTACCGCCAGCAATTCGGTGGCCGGCCTAATGCTCCTGCCGCCAACGATGTAAATACCCTCTACAGCCAGGTTGCCAACAACAATGCCGCCCGCGACAATAACCGCGTAGATAGTTACCTGAGTGGCCTGGGCTTACAGAAAGGCGTAGACTTTGAGCACGTGCGGGCACGTAAACTCGATACCCGCGAATATAAATTCAACCCGCAGCTCGGCTATATCTCCCTGAACACTCCGCTCCTCCCCGACCAGGTGCTAGGTGTGGCGTTTGAGTATACTTACAACGGCAGAACCTATAAAGTTGGGGAGCTAATGGACGACTACCAGAACCGGCAGGACGACCAGGTAATTCAGATGAAAATGCTCCGGGCCACGAACCCTTCGTTGGAGTACCCCACCTGGGACCTGCTCATGAAGAACGTGTACCGCCTCGATGCTACCCAACTTAGCCGGGAGAACTTTCAGTTGCAGATTGTTTACAAAGACGACGAAACCGGCGTAGATATTACCAGCTTAAAAGAGGCAAGCCCGATTCAGAATATTCCGCTGATAGAAGTCTTTAACCTCGACAACGTAAACACCAACAACGACAAACCGCGTGATGGTAACTTCGACTTTTTGTCGGGTATTACCATAGACCCTGAAATGGGAACCGTTATTTTCCCGATTGTGGAGCCATTTGGCAGTTACCTGGCAGAGCAGTTTACAGGCCGGCCGGAGCTGATTGAGCGCTACGTATTTCAGGAGCTATATGAGCAAACCCAAACAGATGCGCAACAGAATACAGTAAAAGCGAAATTCTTCCTGAAAGGCCGTTTCCAGGCCACCTCCACCGACGAAATTGTGCTGCCCGGCTTCCGGATCGCAGAGGGCTCCGTGGCAGTTTACTCCGGCGGCACGCGCCTTACCGAAGGCACCGATTACCAGGTTTTTTACGACATGGGCCGCATCAAAATCCTGAACCCCAGCTACATCAGCTCGGCCAGCGACCTGCGCGTAACCTACGAGAAAGCGGAGCTGATGAACATTCAGCCACGTACGCTGCTCGGTGCCCGCTTCGACTATGCCGTTAATGATGATATAAACATTGGAGCTACCGTGCTGCACCTACAGGAGCAACCTTACATTAACCGGGTAAGCATAGGCGATGAACCCAGCAACAACACCATCTACGGCCTGGACGTGAACCTGAGCAAAGAGTCGCGCTTCCTGACCAAGTTAACCGACCGTATTCCTTTTATCCAGACCAAAGCCCCCTCCAGCGTTACCTTCAGCGGTGAGTTTGCACAACTGGTCCCAAATAAGTCTAAATCGCCGGTAAACGAAGATGGTACATCGTATATTGATGACTTTGAAGGAGCTGAAACGCCTTTTAGCCTGGGTGGTTTCAACAACAATAACTGGCGACTGGCAGCCACACCTGCACCACTAGTACAAGGCGAAGGACTTGCCTATTCTTATAATCGTGCTAAACTTGCCTGGTACACTGTAGATCAGATATTTTACCGCGAAGGCGATAACCTGCGCCCCTCTAACATTACCAGAGAAGAAGTTAGTAACCATTATGTGCGCGGTGTGCGGCGAACAGAGGTTTTTCGCGGCCGTGACCCGCAAATTGCCAACACCTACGAGTACACCTTCGACCTGGCGTATTACCCACGCGACCGGGGGCAATACAATTACAACCCGAACCTCGATGCACAAGGTAGATTAGTAGGCGACCCACGCAGCAACTGGGGTGGTATCAGCCGCGACATTACCTTCGATACCGACTTCGACAATGCCAACATAGAGTATGTGGAGTTCTGGATGATGGACCCTTTCATTAGTGGTCCGAATGGCCGGAAAGACGACCTGGGCAACCTGATCTCCAGCAATGAAGGCGGTGAACTGGTGCTGAACCTGGGCAGCGTATCGGAAGACATTATGAAAGACGGACGCTATTCTTTTGAGAATGGCTTGCCTGCCTCACCTACCGATGTGCAGAACCTGCAGGAAACAATTTGGGGCCGGGTAACGTCGCAGCAATTCCTGACAGATGCTTTTACGGGTGTGCCGGGTGGGCGCCAGTTGCAGGATATTGGCCTAGACGGTTTAAACGACGAGGCGGAGCGCCAGCATTTTGCCTCCAGCTTCCTGAACCAGATTCCGGGTGCACCGCCACAGTCGGTTTTAAACGACCCCTCCGCTGATAACTTCAACCACCACCTCGATGCCATTTACGACCAGCAGGGAGCTGGTATTCTGCGCCGCTACAAAAACTTTAACGGCATGGAGAACAACTCTCCGGAGAACAGCCGTTTCTCGAACTATGCTTTCCCGGATAAAGAAGACCTGAACCGTGATAACATTATCAGCGACCTAGAGCAGTATTACGAGTATAAAATAAACCTGAGGCCAGGGCAGCTGAACGTAGGGCAGAATTATATTGTAGACCGCATTGTGCAGACTATTCATGGCGACCAGGTAAACTGGTACCAGTTCCGTATTCCGGTACGCCAGCCTACAGGCAGTGTGGGCAACATCAATGGCTTTAAGTCGATCAGGTTTATGCGGATGTACATGACCCAGTTTGCTGACCCGGTGGTACTGCGTTTCCTTCAGTTCCAGTTTGTGGCCAACCAGTGGCGTACTTTCCTGCAACCCATTACCGATGGCAACCCCTGCCTTACCTGTACCGATGATGCCCGTGCCTTTACAGTTTCTACAGTGAACATAGAAGAGAACGGGGAGCCTGTAGAGGGGAGCATACCCTACATGGTGCCACCTGGCATCGAGCGTCTGCGCGATTATGCTTCTACGAACAATCGCCGCCAGAACGAGCAGTCGCTGCAGCTGTGCGTAGAAGACCTGAAAGACTCCTTCTCGAAAGCTGTTTATAAAAACATTTCGCTCGACATGCTTATTTACAAACGCATTAAAATGTTTGTGCATGCCCAAACCAGTAACCCGAACACAAGAGACGACGACACAGAGATATTTATCAGGATTGGTACAGACTACTCGCAGCACTATTACGAGTACATTGTTCCGCTAAAGATTACCAACCCCGGCGCTACCACCCGCGAAGAAATATGGCCATCTGAAAACGAAATAGACATTGCCATACAAGACCTTGTGAACGCTAAAATGGATCGTAATAAAATACAGGGTTACGACATGCGCCGACCTTACGATGTCCCTTTCAATGGCAAAACAATCCGGATAATGGGTAACCCTGATTTTAGTGAGGTTCAAAGCGTGATGATTGGTGTCCGGAACCCTTCAAGGCCGAACCAGGACAGCAGCCCGCACTCTGTTTGTGTGTGGGTAGATGAGCTGCGCGTTACCGATTTCAGGAACCAGACTGGCTGGGCAGCCAATGCCCGCTTAAACACCAAACTGGCCGATTTTGCCAACATTACCGCCACAGGTAGCTATACTACCATTGGTTTTGGTGGACTTCAGCAAAAAATAGCACAACGGGCTCGCGAAAACACAGCCATGATGGACATCAGCGCCAACATAGCAGCCGACAAGTTCCTGCCCGAAAAATCTGGCATAAAGATTCCACTGAGCGTGCAGTACGGCACCCTGAACAGCCAGCCACAGTTCGACCCGCTGGATAAGGATGTTCCGTTGGAGCAGTCGATGGAGCGGTTCAGCTCTGATGATGCAGAGCGGGAGTACCGGCAGAAAGTAACCACCATGGAGACCCGCAAAAGCATCAGCCTGCTGAATGTTAGAAAGGAGCGCGTAAACCCTGAAGCGAAAGTAAGGCCATATGATGTGGAGAACCTCTCCTTCTCCTACTCGTATGCCGAGCGGCTATTCACCAACATCGAAACAGAGCGCGACTTTACAAAGTCGTATACCGGGGGTGTAGCGTATATGTATAATAACACACCAAAAAACTATACACCTTTTGCACAGACTGAAGCTATTAAGTCGCCGTACCTACGCCTGATAAAAGACTTTAACTTTACGCCACTACCGAGCAGTTTCTCCTTTAGAGCCGACCTGGACCGCCGGTACAACGAAACGTTTCTGCAGCGTCGCGAAGCCGGTTCTAACGTGATCACTTCCAGAGGCATTGCACCAACTTTCCAGAAATACTTCTTCTTTAACCGCATCTACGACATGAAGTGGGACATTACTAAGAGTATTTCTCTGGATTACACCGCCTCAAACCGATCTGTAGTAGACGAACCAGACGACCGCATTAACAGCGACATAGACTCTATTGCGTACAAAAATGCCATTATCTGGGAAAATCTGCGGTCAGGGGGGCGTAACACAAACTTTAACCAGGTTATAGCCATAAACTACAAGCTGCCACTCGATAAGTTTCCGCTTACCGATTGGCTCAGCGCTGAAACCCGCTATGCCGCCACCTATATCTGGACAGCCGGTTCTACTGCCCTGAACCAGGATGACAACTTCAGGCTCGGTAACATTGCCGAAAACAGCACCGACTTTACGCTCAATGGTAAGTTCGATCTGGTGAAACTCTACAATAAAGTACGGTTCCTGAAAGATGTGAACACACCGGCGCCACCACAGGCACAACAGCCTCCGGCAGCACCAACCGACACAACGGCCCAAAAGCCAAAGTCAGAGATGAAGTTCGCCAAATCGCTGGCACGCCTTCTGATGATGACACGCTCTGTAAACTTTGTGTATGAGCAGGACAAACGCAGCATGATACCAGGCTTCCTGCCCTCCAGCCACATGTTTGGCCTCGACAAAGGCTTTGAAGCACCAGGCCTGCCATTTGTGCTGGGCAGGCAGTATGAACTCGATGACCTATACAACAGAGTATCGGGCAACGGCTGGTACACCGATAGCAGCCAATACCTGAACACACCTTTCAGCGCGGAGCTAGCCGAGATTATGACCCTGCGCGCCAACCTGGAGCCTATTAAGTCTTTTAACGTGCAGGTAGATGCCCGCCGCAACCTTTCCAGAATCGAGGAAGTGTTTTACCGCAAAGAGTTTGATGACTTTGGTGGAATAGGCACAACAGATCAGCGCCAGAACCCGATTAATATGGGTTCGTTCAGTACGTCGTTCATGGCACTGGGCACATTATTCCAGTCTACGGCAGGCGGCACATCGCAGGCTTTCGACGATTATATCCGGAACCGCCATAATGTGCGCCAAAAACTCACCGATGCCAATGCAGCTGCGCCAGACTCCGGGTACAGGCTTAATTCGCAGTCGGTGCTGATGGAGTCGTTCCTGTATGCTTACCAGGGCAGAGATATAAATGGCTATGAGGCAAAAGCATCGAAACCGTTCGACCGGCTACCCATTCCAAATTGGCGCATCGATTATAATGGTTTGTCGCAGCTGGAGTTCTTTAAACGTTGGTTCAGCCAGGTAAACCTGACACATGCCTATAACTCCTCTTATACCATCTCTAACTTTACCACCTCGCTGGCCTACAATCAGGAGCCAACCGGTTTCCCGAACAGCATAAATGAGTTTGGCCAGATTATTCCGTATTACATTGTGAGCCAGGTAACGATTATGGAGCGACTGGCACCGCTGTTAGGCGTTAACTTCAGAACGAAGACAAACTTTACCGGCCGGCTTGAGTATAAGGTGGAGCGCAACCTGTCGCTGAACCTGACCAACGCACAGGTTACAGAGACCAACGTGACAGACTATGTGTTTGGCTTCGGCTATACCAAGGATAAATTAAAGCTGCCGTTTATGACCAAAGCGCTGGACAATGAGGTGACCATGCGAATGGATTTTTCGGTACGCGACAACCAGACCGTGCAGCGGGCCATTGCCCAGGACGAAACGGGTAACGAGTATAGCCAGAACCAGATCACGAACGGCACGAAACAGTTAACCATGCGCCCAACCGTAGACTACGTGCTGAGCCAGCGGGTAAACATGCAGTTCTATTTATTGCGCACGGTCTCCGATCCTAAAATATCTACTTCGTTCAGAAACAGTGTAACCGAAGGCGGCATTCAGCTACGAGTAAGTTTGCAATAATATTTCAGCATTGCGAAAAAGAAAGTACTTTTGGAAACTCAATCCATCTAAACTAACAAACAAATGAACCTACCTGAAAACCTGAAGTATTCGAAAGACCACGAGTGGATTCGTGTAGAAGGAGACGTTGCCTACGTAGGCATCACAGATTTTGCCCAAAGCGAACTAGGCGATATTGTGTACGTTGACGTTGATACTGTAGACAAGCAAATTGCCCAGAACGACGTGTTTGGCACTGTAGAGGCGGTAAAAACTGTATCGGATCTCTTCAGCCCCGTTAGCGGCACAGTATTAGAACTCAACGAAAAACTCGATGCCAGTCCTGAGCTTGTGAACTCTGACCCCTACGGCGATGGCTGGATCGTGAAAATAGCGATTGAAGATGCCAGCGAGCTGGAAAGCCTGCTTTCGGCTGCAGACTACAGCGAACTGATAGGTCAGTAAACACCTACACACACGCCTTTACGAGTTGATTCTACGGTACAACCTCTTTACCATTATGTGGGCAGCAGTGATCCTGATCACAACACTGCTGCCCAATACTTCCGCGCCTGCCACCTCGGCCTGGGAACTCCTCTCCTTCGACTCTTTTGCACACGCCTTTCTGTTTTGCGTGCTCACTTTTCTGATGATTGTGGGCATGAAGAAGCAGTATACTTTCGTCAAAACCAGGCATTATGCCATTCGGTATTCACTATTCATCTGTACCTTTTATGGCATTGGCATCGAGCTGCTGCAGGAGTTTGTGTTAGATGGCCGCGAAGGCGACATCTTTGATGTACTGAGCAACACCATCGGGTGCCTCAGTGGCATTCTTCTCTTTAAATGGGTGTACAAACAGTAGCTGTGCCCGCTACCCATATATACCTCCCCATCACCACCCTTGAGCCCAAACAGCCGAAAACCTCTTCTGAAGGTCATTTCTATTAGAATAATTGCTTGCACAACAGCCGCTTCCCAGGCCTCAGCCCAAGTAACTTGCGCTTTAGAAAAATTCGTATATTTGGTTTATTAGACATTGCATATGGCTGAATTCGTAGAAAGATATATAAACCCCTTCACCGATTACGGTTTCAAAAGACTGTTCGGAGAAGAACCTAATAAAGATCTGCTGCTCGACTTCCTAAACGTGCTCCTGGAAGAAGAGCAGGGAAAGATCACCGAACTCACGTATATAAAAAATGAGCAACTTGGAACCGGTGAAGTAGACAGAAAAGCGATTTTTGACCTGTACTGCGAAAACGAAAAGGGTGAAAAGTTTATAGTTGAGCTCCAGAAAACCAAGCAGAACTTCTTTAAAGACCGCACCGTCTACTACGCCACCTTTCCTATACGGGAGCAGGCAAGGAGGGCAGACTGGAACTACGAGTTGAAAGCTGTTTACACCATAGCCATACTCGACTTTGTGTTCGATGAGGATAAAAACGATCCTGAAAAATTTCGTTACGATATAAAGTTAACAGATACAGGCACGAAGAAGGTTTTTTACGAAAAGCTCACCTTTATTTACCTGGAGATGCCCAAGTTTAACAAAACTGTTGAGAACCTGGAGACCAGGTTTGATAAATGGCTATTCGTTATCCGGAATCTTAACAGGCTAGATAAAGTTCCGGATAAACTACGCGAGCGTGTGTTTGAAAAATTATTCGAAACAGCCGAAATAGCTAAGTTCACCCCAGACCAGGTTCGCTCTTATGAAGATAGTTTAAAGTATTACAGAGATATGAAAAACTCCCTGGATACGGCCAGAGAAGAAGGATTGATAGAAGGTTTAGAGAAAGGGATAGAGAAAGGGATAGAGAAAGTAGCCCAAAACATGCTGAAGAAGGGAATAGCGATAGAGGTAATTTCTGAGACTACAGGGCTTACCTTACAGCAGCTTGAAAGGCTTAAAAGTAAAACTGACGAGTAAGCCAACTACACACTTGCGCTGCTTCGTTTCTGGCATGAACAAGTACGCTTTCACTATTTTCGATTTGAAAAAAACTTACCCATACCTCCTCTTCCTGCTTTGCCTGTTCAGTTGTATCTCGTTGGTGGAGGCACAACAAATGGAGCGGGTACGCCAGACTATAGACACCCTGTGCTCCCCTACTATGCACGGCCGTGGCTACCTGTTTGCAGGTGATGCAAAAGCGGCTCAATACATACAAAATCGTTTTCAGGAAGCGGGGCTTAAGCCACTGGGGCAGCAGTATTTCCAACACTTTACCCTTCCGGTAAACCGCATAACCCAAACGCCACTGTTGCAGCCAGACAATAAAAAGCTAAAAGCAGGCTCTGAATTTGTGGCGTTGGCAGGCTCACCTACAGGCAAAGGCAAGGCAAAAGCACTACCCCTCGACACGCTTATTTTTACAGACCAAGCAGCAGCCAGCCAATTCTTTTCGAAAAGCTTAGCAGGCAAAGCACTTGTTTACCGGCAACAACACCTGCCGCTACTTCAGCAATTACCTGAACCTTACCAACAACAGTTACAAACCGCTAAAGCACACCTTGTGCTGCAGCCAAAAGGTGTGTTAACCTCAGTAGCACGGCAGCAGCAGAAAACGCCTACTTTAGAGGTACTTGCTTCGGCATGGCCAGAACGAGCAAAAAAAGTAAAGTTTAAAACCGAGGCAGAATTTGTACCGGCTTATCAAACACAAAATGTAATCGCAGCAGTAGAGGGAAGCGTACAACCCGATTCCTTTATCGTATTTACAGCGCATTACGACCATTTGGGCGGGCAGGGAAAAGATGTTTATTTCCCGGGAGCTAACGACAATGCCAGCGGAACAGCTATGTTGCTGGAGCTGGCGGAACATTACAGTAAACCAGAAAACAAACCGGCTTACAGCATCGTGTTCATAGCTTTTGCGGCCGAAGAAGCTGGCCTGGTCGGCTCCTTTCACTATACAAACAACCCGCTTTTTCCTCTGAGCCAGATCAGGTTCTTACTAAACCTCGATATGCTGGGCACCGGAGACGCTGGCATGATGGCGGTAAACGGATCTGTGCACTCGCAGGAATTTAAGCTGCTCACCGACCTGAACAATACCTACATGCACCTCCCCCAGATCAGGAGCAGAGGTAAAGCTGCTAACTCCGATCACTATCCTTTCTCTGAAAAAGGCGTACCGGCTTTCTTTTTCTACACACTGGGCGGCACCACTGCCTACCATAACGTGCACGATAAGCCGGAGCAATTACCTCTCACACGCTTTCCTGAAGTATTCAAGCTGCTGCTCCGGTTCTCAGCCGCTTTGCAGGAGCAACGCTAGTGCTCCTGCAAAATTAAAAATTATGATGGCGCGAGTGTCTTCGCCCTTTTCTGCCATTTCGAGCCTTTTGGCCGTTCTAAGCTGCCTCTTCACCTATCGGAATTCTAGCTTGCGCTGCCAACTGTTAAAGTTGGCACAAGCCTTTTCTTAATTCTGTTAACATAAGAAAAATTGATTGTAAATTTCGATAAGTTGCGTCGTCAGCCATATGAACTGATTAGTCAAACTTCATCATTTTCTGACTAATAATTTGGAGCAACAGTCAGGCATATAGCCACTTATAACGTATACACCTACCCTTGGCAAAAAAGGGGCTGAAAGTTATCGGAAGGCTATTTTCATTAGAATAATTTACTTTCTACTCTTAAGGCACTACCACTTCCTCAATACAAACCGACATAACTGTCTGTAATACACCTATTTATTTAAAATAAATAACAAATGATTGTTCATTATAAATGGCATCATTCTTAAATAAAACGTATACTAAATGGAGCATTACGGCCTTAGTAAGTTTGCAAAAAACGACTCATTGAAAATTTACAGAGTAGGCTCTACCAGCACCTGGTAATAAAACAGACTGAAATTAATTTTATAAAAATATTTTGAAACTCAGAAGCAACCTTTAAGGTGCATCTGCTATCTATTGAGTATCAATGAATTTATTAACCCTAAAACTTTACTGTCATGAAAATCATCACATTATTATGCGCCATAGTCCTGATGTTTGCAGGCATTATTAAAAATACTACAGACGAAGTAAACAAAATTGCTGAAAGAACTGAAATGAAGCAATACCCGAATCTGCTGCCTACTGTTGAAGTAGTCGCAAAACGTTTGCCTTAGTCTTAGCATTTTACCTGAATTACGAAACCTCTTGCTTAACAGCAACACCACTAACATTACCCTTTATCTGCTCCCTCTCCGACTGTAGCTCAGTCTGTAACTGCCCTTTACTAAAGATTATTTCGTAGCCTTTTCAGGATTTTTGCCCGTAGCAACCTCTCCTCACCGTTTGCAGCACCTATCAGGGCTGAGACTTTCGGTTATTTTCAGATTATGTGTACCGCAGGCACTGGCAACTTGTTGGCAAGGCCAGGCAAAACAGGATATTTCCGTTTTTAAACAACTCTCCGACTGGTTTTGGAGAGCCATGGCTCCTTGTGTTCTAAAAAAATAGCCTGCTGCTGCCAAAGGCAACAGCAGGCGAAACTATGCCTGCAGATTAAGGTTACAGAATGTTATTGATCTGCTCTTTAATCTTTTCAAGTTCTTCTTTCATTTCTACCACGTATCGCTGGATAACGGCATCGTTTGCTTTAGAACCGATGGTGTTAATTTCGCGGCCAATCTCCTGCGCTATAAACCCGAGTTTTTTACCTGTAGGCTCTGGCAGATACACGGTTTCAGTAAAATAATGCAAATGGTTTATAAGTCGCACCTTCTCCTCCGCAATATCCAGCTTCTCCATAAAGTAAATCATTTCCTGCTCAAATCGGTTCAGGTCGAACGACTCAGAATTAGAGATTTCTGACAAATGGCCTTTAATACGGCCCCGAATATGCTCCATGCGCACCGGGTCGCGCTTCTCAATTTCGGCCAGCAAAATCCGGATACGGTCTATATACGATACAATTTCGGTTGTAAGCGCCTTGCCTTCATCTGCCCGAAATGTATGGATGCTGTCCAGCGCTTCCTGCAGCAGCGGATGCACAGTTTCCCACACCGTTTCACCCGATTCTTCTTCGCCCTGGTCCTGTTGCAGCACCTCGGGCATTTGTAGGGCCAGCCGGAACAGTTCGTGTTTACCGGCTCCTACCATGTCGGCGGCTTCTTCCAGCTGGCGGTAGTAGGCCTGCAACAACTCCTTATTAATAGTGTTCAGCGCTTTCTGAGCTTTGTTTCTACTAAAATCTATGCAGATGCTCACTTTGCCCCGCACCAACGATTTGGTGAGCAAATTCCTGATTTCGTACTCTCGCTCCGCCAGGAAGCGGGGCAGGCGCACGCTCAGATCCATGCTTTTAGAGTTAAGGGAACGAATTTCTATGGAAATGGTATATTGGTCAGCATCGAGGCGGGAACTGCCAAAGCCTGTCATGGACTGTAACATAAGCTTTACTTTTAAATTGATATCTGCCAAATTAGCTATAAATATTCAATTTTGTGCAGCTACTGCCACAAAAGCCACATTAGCGAAGGTTGCAAGGTGCTGCAAAGACTGTTTTGCGTAAATTTGCTTCCCGTTTTTATTTACTCACTTATATACTTAGTTTTGTACCTCCAAAATGAAAAGCAACGTTCAACATAGCCCGGTGACTCCACCCTGAGTTTTAGCTCAGTTTTCCTTTCTTTTTCTTCAGCACGCAATCTGCTTTAGCTGAAGAACATTTCTATATTCCTTTTTTTAAGTAGCCGCTTCATGATGAGGTGCCCCTGCAGGAGACCTTGGCAATTTTATGTGCCAGAACCTTCTGAAGGCTATTTTCATCTGAATAATTATGGCTTATACCCTAACCCTACTGCTATTGCTGTGCCACTTGCAGCATTAATCCTGATTTGCTCAACTAATCTTTTTTATGCAACCACTTTTACGCTTGTTCGACTTCAGCAACAAAGTCGACTATAAAATTGAAATTCTGGCTGGCCTTACCGTCGCCATGACCATGATTCCGGAATCGTTGTCGTTTGCCATACTGGCTGGTTTTCCGCCACTTGTAGGCTTATATGCTGCCTTTATAATGGGTTTGGTAACGGCAGTGCTTGGTGGCAGGCCGGGCATGGTATCGGGTGGAGCGGGTGCTACCGCCGTGGTGCTTATCGCCCTGATGCAGTCGCATGGGCTGGAGTATGTGTTTGCAGCTGTGGCCCTGGCAGGAGTTCTGCAGATTTTGGTGGGCGTGTTTAAGCTTGGCAAATTTATTCGGTTGGTGCCGCAGCCTGTTATGTTCGGTTTCGTGAACGGTCTGGCGATCATTATTTTCATGTCGCAGATCGAGCAGTTCAAGACAGTTGTGAATGGCGAGGTTACCTGGCTCTCGGGAGAGCCACTGTACATTATGGCCGGGCTGGTGGCGCTCACTATTGCCATTATTGTGGTACTACCTAAAATTACGCGGGCTGTTCCTCCCTCACTTGTAGCCATTTTGATTGTGTTTGCCATCGTGTTCGGCTTCGGCATCGATACCAAAATTGTAAAAGACATTGCCTCTGTAAGCGGCGGTTTGCCGCCTTTTCATATACCCGAGGTACCGCTCAGCCTGGAGATGCTGCAGGTTATTTTCCCGTATGCCCTGATTATGGCAGGTGTGGGGCTCACCGAAAGTCTGCTTACGATAAACCTGGTCGATGAAATTACCGGCACCCGTGGCAACGGCAACAGAGAATGTGTAGCGCAAGGCAGCGCTAACCTGCTAAATGGCTTTTTCTTCGGCATGGGCGGCTGTGCCATGATCGCGCAAACGCTCGTAAACCTATCGGCTGGCGCAAGGGCACGACTGGCAGGTATTGTCGCCGCATTTACCATTCTGGTTATTATTTTAATTGGAGCCCCTGTTATTGAACGGGTACCTATGGCTGCCTTAGTTGGTGTTATGATTATGGTGGCCATCGGCACGTTTGAGTGGATCAGCTTTAAGATTATAAACAAGATGCCCAGACATGATGTGTTTGTAGGCATATTGGTGGCCGTTATTACTGTCTGGCTCCACAACCTGGCCTTGGCGGTGCTCATTGGTGTTATTATAGCGGCCTTAGTATTTGCCTGGGAAAGTGCCAAACGCATCAGAGCCCGAAAATATACAGATGCCAGCGGTGTGAAGCATTATGAAATGTACGGCCCGTTGTTCTTTGGCTCTGTAACTGCCTTTACCGAGAAATTTGATGTTCAAAACGACCCGGAGGAAGTAATAATTGATTTCAAAGAAAGCCGCGTAGCCGACATGTCGGGCATAGAAGCGTTAAACAAACTAACGGAGCGCTACCACAAAGCAGGCAAAAAACTGCACCTGAAGCACCTGAGCCCTGATTGCCTGGTTCTGCTCAAAAACGCCGATGAGGTAATAGATGTAAACATTATGGAAGACCCTACCTACCACATTGCCTCCGACAAAATGGATTAGTGCTTAATTAGTTAGGAGTTATGAGTTAAAAGTTATGAGTTTCGCTACTTTAACCTCAGCTTTTGTAGATTCTCACTTAGCGCCCTTGTAAAGAGATTCAAAGAGTATAAAGTTAGGCTATTACTTTTTTATCAACTCTAAACTCATAACTCTTAACTATTTCAATAGGTGCTTCCTCAGCCGCAGTTCTTTCTTTTCGCTGATGCCGTGTGCTACAGCTGCAGCGTTTACTTTGGCACCCTCTTCTATGGTGTGGGTGTGGTCGGTGGTGTTAAAGTAGGTGCTTCTCACTTTTGCTTCGCCTTCTTTTTCGTAGCGGTCGGCTATAATGGCGTTCAGGTCTATAAACACCACACCTTCCTGAGCTGCTGCCTCGGCTGCCCACTTGCCATAGCTGTCCGCGTTGCGGTTGGCCTTGCCCTCGGCCCATTGGTTGCGTGGCACCGGCGATAGTACCACCGGAATAGCGCCTTTGGCTTTGGCATCTTTTATAAACGCGCGGAGGTACCAGCCATAAGAGTGCACCACTTCGTGCTTTTTGGTTATCAGGTTCTCGATTTCTTCGGTATCGTCGGAGTTGTTTTGAAGGGTGCCCCGGGCGCGGAGCGTATCGTTAACGGGGCTACTGTCGTTGTGGCCAAACTGCATGAGCACGTAATCGCCGGCCTGCACCTGGGCCAGCACTTTCTCCCAGTGCCCATAGGTGCGAAACGTGCGGCTACTGGTGCCACCCAGCGCATGGTTCTCTATTGATACTTTGGTTGTATCGAAGTGAGTATGCAAAAAATTGCCCCAGCCCCACAAGCCACCATCGCCGTTGCCCTTGCCGTTCTTTACCGTAGAATCGCCAATTAAGTACACAGTTGGCTTTACCTGATCATGCTTCTTAGTTACTGCACAAGATGCGGCTGCCAGCAACAGGCTCAGCAACAGCAGGTAAGTATAAGTTGATTTTTTGAAGAGAAAGAGTGGGTTCATGTTAGCGGTTAAAAGTTAAAGTTGAAAGTAAGTGCATTGGCATTCGGAGCAACGGGTTTTACGGTACCCTTTTCTCCTTCTGCTGCTGATACTGCTCTCTCCATTTCTAATCCTGAAATTTCTAATTTCTCAGAAAGTACTTGTTCAGCTCCAGCTTCTTGTGCTGCTTTATGCCTTCTGCTACGGAGGCGGCGTTTATGCGGGCACCGGCCACATCGGTGTGGGTGTGATCTTTAGGGAAATAGCTACCGACCTTCTCTGGGCCCCATTGGTCGTACTTATCGGCAGTTATCTGGTTCAGATCTATAAAGTAAGCTCCCTCTGCCGCGGCTATTTCTTTGGCCCACTTGCCAAAGGTGTCGGTAGCGCGGATTACTTTGCCATCTTGCCACTGGTTGCGGGGTATCATAGAAGCGATAATGGGAGTGGCACCTTTGGCTTTGGCATCGTTCACGAACTTGCGGAGGTACCAGCCATAGGTATGCACTGTTTCTACCTGGCCATCTTTCCAGGTAAGCTCTTTTGTTTCGTCTCCAGTGCCTCTCAGTACGCCACGGTAGCCGGCACGGGTGGTGTCTGGTTCGCTGCCTTCGTTGTGGCCAAACTGCATGATAACGTAATCGCCGGGCCTGAGGGTGGAAAGTACCTTGTCCCAGCGGCCTTCTTTTATAAAGGTTCGGGTGCTGCGGCCGGCCATGGCCTGGTTGCTTACAGCCAGCTTGGTGCTATCGAAATGCTCCTCTATGTAAGATCCCCAGCCGCCGGCACCTTCTCCGGTGTTGCGCACGGTGGAGTCTCCTATAATGTAGAGCGTTGGTTTCTCGGCTATTTTCCGGCCTGTTCCTACTGCACAGGCGGCACAGAGCAGAACCAGCACCAAAAAAGCGTAAAAAGAATTATTCTGATTCATCATAAGGTTAAAAGAAACAAATTTCAAGACTTCATATTTCATTCGTGATCGTTCAACTGTTGATTTAGCCATTGAACAATTTAACAATCAAAAAACAGGCAGTCCGGAGCTAAAAAGCAGCAATTATGCTAATAAAATTGCCCTTCCAACGATTTTTAGACTATTTTTAGTCAAGGGTATCAGCTTAATATGTGGTTAATGGCATCTAGTTCCTGGCTGCTGAAGGTGGTATTCTGGAGGGCCTTCAGCGAATCTGTTATTTGTTCGGGTTTGCTGGCCCCAATTAGCACCGAGGTAATGCGCTCATCTTTTAGAATCCAGGCGAGGGCCATGTGCGCCAGTTTTTGCCCCCGCTGCTGTGCGATGTCGTTTAGTTGGGCTATTTTGTTCAGGCGCTCCGGCGTCAGGTGGCTTTCCTGCAGAAAAACGCCACTGGTAGCCACCCTGGAATCTGTCGGGATGCCATGCAGGTACTTATCGGTGAGGAGCCCCTGTGCCAGCGGCGAAAAGGGTATGCAACCCACGCCTTTGCTGCCCAACAGATCGAGCAGATCGGCTTCTACCCATCTCTCAAACATCGAGTATTTTGGCTGATGAATAAGACAGGGCGTGCCCAGTTTTTTCAGGAGGTCAAATGCAATGGCTGCTTCTTCTGGCCTGTAGTTCGAAATGCCTACATACAGCGCCTTGCCCTGCCGCACCACCAGATCGAGGGCCGCCAAGGTTTCTTCAAGCGGTGTTTCCGGGTCCGGACGGTGGTGGTAAAAAATATCCACGTACTCTAACTTCATCCGTTTCAGGCTCTGGTCGAGGCTCGACACCAGGTATTTTTTGGAGCCCCAGTCACCATAAGGTCCCTCCCACATGGTATAACCCGCCTTCGACGATATAATGAGTTCGTCGCGGTAGCCACGCAAATCAAGATTAAGAATTCTTCCGAAATTCTCTTCGGCTGAGCCTGGAGGCGGGCCGTAATTGTTAGCCAGGTCGAAGTGCGTAATACCCGCGTCGAAAGCAGTTTGAATAAGTTTCCGGCTGTTTTCGAAGTTATTAACGTAGCCGAAGTTATGCCATAAACCCAGCGACATGGCAGGCAGTTTGAGGCCGCTGTTGCCGCAGCGCCGGTAAGGCATGGCTTGGTATCGGGTTTCTGAAGGCTGATAGTTCATAGTAGATGACTTGTGAGTAGAACAGGTAAGTTACTGGTGCTCCTTCAAATTTAAAATTATAATCAGATGATTGTCTTCGTTTAGAAGCCTTATTTCGTTGGTATGGCCAATTTAAAAATCCTTGTACTCTACTATTTATGTAAACGATTACGATAACCTAATGGCCTTTAAGTTGATACCCTTAAAGACGACTCTCTGATAACAGGCAAAGGGTCTAATACCACTTTAGATGGTTGATACATGCCGTTATTGTTATCAATAATATGGAAAATCATTTTCACAGCCTCCTGCCCCATCAGCACCGTCTGCTGGTCTATGGTGGAGAGGCCGGGGGTGATATGCTCGCTGAACAGATCGTTGCAAAAACCGAAAACACCCATTTCTTCCGGCATTTTTATACCTCTTGCCTTCAGTTGTTTTATAACACCAAGCGCCGCAAAATCTTCTACCGCGAAAATAGCATCGGGCCGAACCGGCAACTTCAGGAAGTTCTCTACAGCTGCTTTGCCTGCTTCTATGCTAATATCGCCGGCGTAAACCAAAGAGGCGTCGAACCTGATGCCGTTTGCCTGCAGAGCCCCTCTGTACCCTTTTAACCTATCGTAGAACGCTTTGATATGCTGCGGCCCCGACACGTGCGCAATGCGTTTATAACCTTGCTCAATCAGATGTTCTGTCGCTATAAAACCTCCCTGGTAATCGTCTACAGTTACAGAGGGTATATCGAGGTCATTATTTACCCGGTCGAAAAGCACAACCGGAATACCGTTGCGTTTGGCGTTAATGAAGTGGGAACAATCTATGGTTTCTTTTGAGATGGAGGCCAGTATGCCATCTACCCGGGCACTCATAAAAGCTTTAATGCCTTTTACCTCGTACTCATACATCTCGTTAGACTGGTAAATAATTACGTCGTAGCCGCTGCTGTTGGCAATGTTGGTGATGCCATGAATAACAGAGCCGAAAAAAGCAGGTTCAGCAGTCGGAATGAGAACCCCTATAACATGCGTTTTGCCCGACCTCAGCGACGACGCAATTTTATTTCGGTTGTAGTCGAGCCGGGTTGCCGTTTCTTCTACCATCTTCTTTGTTTTGTCGCTTATTTCCGGGTGATTATTTAAGGCCCTCGAAACAGTAGCAGGCGTCAGGTTCAGGTCTAGCGCTATGTCCTGTAAAGTGATTCTACGCTTCATCATCTGCAGTTATTTCGTTAAATGTACATCATGGCTATCTGCTATCTAACCTGCCATAACATGCTCTCCTGCTGGCAAGGCGTTACCTGCTGCTTTCTAAATCGATCACCTGCAAGCTGCTGCCTATCTTTAAAACAGGGCCGATTTGCCTCTGTTTAAGTCAGTTTATCTGTAGATGATGTTAAATTTCCTTTAGACTTAGAATATTTTCATGAACAAACATTTGTTTATGTTGCCCAATCTATATATCTATGCAATCGATTACGTAACTATTTTATCTAAAATGAATCCTAAAATAAATATCATTTTCATCAGTAAATAAAGCTCCGCTTTGAATGCCTTTTCTACCTGCCTAAGCAAGGTTGTGGAGTGCTCTTCTTCATTATAGGTAACTAAGGTATTATTCAAAGGTTATTTAATTTCTCAACTACTGTTTATGGAACTTTTAGATCGGATTGACACCACATCAGCCATGCCTATGTACATGCAGGTTGCCAACGCTATTGTTACAGACATAGAATCTGGTACCCTGCGGCGCGATA
Organism: Pontibacter qinzhouensis; assembly: GCF_008017455.1. Lineage (GTDB taxonomy): Bacteria > Bacteroidota > Bacteroidia > Cytophagales > Hymenobacteraceae > Pontibacter > Pontibacter qinzhouensis. Next base: position 37,904 of record NZ_VRTY01000037.1, read on the forward strand.
AGCAGCTGCCATCTATTAATGAGTTGAGCGAAAGTTATTACCTCTCCAGAGATACCGTAGAGAAAGCCTACCAACTGCTGCGAAAGCGTGGCGTTATTGTATCTATAAAATGCAAAGGTTGCTACGTTAGCGACTCCTTTACTCCAGGTAAGCTGCGTGTGCTGCTGCTGTTCAACAAACTCAGCACCTACAAAAAAAATATTTACTATGCCATTCTGAACTCGCTGGGCGAGGATGCTGAAATAGACCTGCACATACACCATTTCGATGGTAAAATTTGTGAAAGCCTGCTGCAGGAGAGCCTGGGTAAATACCAGTATTATGCCATTATGCCACATTTCGATAAAAACGTGGAGGAGGCGCGGCAGGCCATCAAAAAAATACCGGAAGAGCAGCTGCTGTTTTTAGACAAGAAATTTGAAGGCTTTGAGGGCAAATGTGCCGCCGTGTACCAGGATTTTGATCGCGACATACGCCACGCGCTACACTTAGGCAAGGACTTGCTGGCAAAGCACAAGCGTATGGTCATGATTTACCCCGAAGATGTAACTTACCCGCTGGAGATTGTAAAGGGCTTCCGTCATTTTTGCCGCGAAATATCTTTTGAGCATAAAGTTGTAAGCTCTATTAGAGCAGAAGAGCTAAGAAACACTGTTTTTGTTGCCTTAAACGAACCAGACCTTATCGAGATTATTGAAAGGAGCAGGGCAGAAGGTTTAGTGGCAGGCAAAGACTTCGGTATTATTTCTTATAACGACACACCGCTAATGGAGGTGCTGGAAAACGGTATTACAGTTGTTTCTACAGATCATGAAAAAATGGGGCTAACAGCAGCTTACATGATGAAACACAAACTGAAAGACAGCATTAAAAATCCTTTTTCCTTTATCAGACGCAACTCCCTTTAAGTTATACCCTTGAACCCGTTAAGGCTATTTTGCTTTGGAAGGCTATTTTGATTAGGATAATTTGATTGATGATTGTTAGCCTCTTGCTGTTAAATGGCTTAATGGATAATTTGGAAATTTGAAGATGAACCAGCAGGTGAAATCCTCAGCTCATAGCTTTTAAATCTTCACTTTTAACTAATAAAAAGTCTTGTGGCTTTAAAAAATTTGAAGTGGCTTAGGGTGGAGGTACCATTTTGTTTACGGCATCTATCATGGCTAACACTTCGCCGGGGTGCTGCCCAACACGCTCTGCGCGTTTTTTACCCAGGCGCACTATCACCAGCTCTTTCTCCGGAATAACAATTATATACTGCCCCAAAATGCCTCGTGCATAAAATATCTGCTGCCCTTTGTAATTTGGCATAAGCCACCATTGGTAGCCATAATAATCAACTTTCTGCTTATCTGATGCTGCCGGCAAACCGCTTGGTGTGAGCGAGGCCTTTACATATTCCGGGTCTACAATGGTATCGCCGTGCCATACTCCCTGGTGCAGGTACAGCTTGCCTAAACGTGCAAAATCGCGGGCATTAGAGAAAAAACAGCAGTAGGCTTTCTCAATGCCATTCTGGTGATCTATGCTCCACTCGGCATCTTGTGCGGCACCTATTTTACGCCAAAGCTTTTCTTGGGCATAAGCACTAACCTTTTGGCCAGTAGCCGCCTCAAGCACAAAGGCCAGTAGCTGGCTATCGCCGCTCTTGTAGCTGAATTGCTGCCCCGGTGACTCCACTGCTTCTAACCGGCTAATTACTTTAGAAAGGTCGGTGCCATAATAGGCTTCTGTTGTTATGGAGAGGGGGCTGCTGTAGCTTTCGTCCCAGTTAAGTCCGGAGCTCATCCAGAGCAGGTGTTGCAGCGTTATTTGAGCTTTGGCTCCTTCACGGAAGGCTGGTAAAAAATCACCGACAGGCTGGTCGAGGCTTTTTATCTTTCCTTCTTTTATAGCTACTCCTACCAGTAAGCTTACAATGCTCTTAGCCACAGAAAACGAGTTGCTCAACGACTTACTGGAGTAGCCTTGCCAGTATTGTTCGTGCAGAATGGAGTCTTGCTTAACTACCAGAAACGCCACCGACTCCAGCTCCTGGTGCAGTTGCTGTAAGGAGGCTGGCGGGGTGCGTTCGTTATAGTCTTTAGCAAATGGCCATGGTTGGGCCGCAGCGGGAGCGGCAATAGTTCGCTGCTCAAAAATAAGGTGGTCGTCTATATCGGCGAAGTTGTAGCGCAGAGCCCGGTACACATAGTTACGATCGGTTAGGTGCAGCCAAAGGGCAGCTCCTAACAAAAATACGACTACGCCTCCTACACTGTATGTTGCTTTGCGGCCCATGCGGGTTTAAAAGTCGTAGCCGAGCGTTACATAGAATTTTGGACCTTTTCTGGTAAAGTCATCTTCGCTCCAGGCTACATCCAGTTTGCCATACACGCCAAACAAGGCAGAGCGGGCACCAAAGCCATAACCTACCAGGAACGGGCTTCTGTAGTTAATAACGGTAACCTCGAAAGGATCTGAGCCGCCGCCAACTGTTCTGGTGTTAATGGAGTTATTACCGGTAAAAGGGTTGCTACCGCTATAAGCAGAGCCTGCATCAGCGAAGGCTGTTAGCTGCAGGTTTCTGAAAAAGCCCGACGGGATTTGCCCATCGTAGAGGTACTGCACAATCGGAACGCGCAATTCGGCATTACCGATCACATATTTATCGCCGGTGCGGGTGTTAAAGTTAAAGCCTCGCAACGGTGTTACGTACTGCAGGTAAAACAAGTCGGCAGGAGCTCCAATAGGTACTGAGTTACGGTCGCTTTCCTCGTCTTCGGAGGCAAAAAGCCAGTTATCCATGCCACCAATCAGGAAGCTTTTGGGAGCATTGCCGAAAAACGCGCCGTAGCTTATGCGGGTAGCCAGCACAATCTGGCGGTGCAGCTTCTGGTAGTGCCTGAAATCGATGTAGAACTTGTTAAAGCTGGCGGCGTTGTCGTTTATGCTTCTAAGGCTCAGCAACCCTGCTTTCATGCGTGTGCCCTGCAGCATGTTTACACCGGTGGCTATCGAATTATCGAATACAAACTCGATGTTGCCACCACCAAAGTGGTTCACGCTATCGGGGGCAGTAAACTCGTTAACATACGTAAACCGTGTGTTCACATACTGTGGCCTAATGCGCAGGCTGGTGCTATAGGTAAGCGGGTAAATGAATTGCGGCGCAAACTCATGTTTTGCAAAACGCAGCACCGTGTTAGAAGCTTCGCGATCCTGGGCCACAATAATATCGCGGCTAAACCTGGCGCCAAAGTCGTAACGGTGCTTCAGGTTCATATATTCTGTAAAGAACCGGCTTGTCTGGAAATCTGTTTTCAGGAACGCGCTTCCTCTTATATGATGGTCCTCAAAAAGATCGCTCATGTTAATGCCTGCCACTATACCAAAGCCCAGTAACGGATCGGCATACACGGAGGTAACGATTTCGTGCACACTAAAACGGAGATCGTAATTAACCGGGCCGGCAAGCTGCACACCTCCTTGTGGGGCTCCAGGCCTTTTCACAACCGTAGTACTTTCTGTTTTTCTGGCAGCTGCTGCTTTATCGCTTTCGAACTCATAGTTCTCTATGTTTACCTCTCCCTCCGGCCGTTTTGGTTTTACGACCTGCGCATTGCTATCCAGCAGCCGCTGGTTGGCAATGGCCGCGGCTGCCGCTGCATTACGGGCACGGGTTTCGAGTATAATCTGGCGTGCCGTTTTAGGCAGATCGGTTAAGGCAGGTGCTGTGTGGTTAGGCAGCAGGTACACAAAGTCGCGGGCACCACTACTGGCGGTGAGGGCCAGCGTATTGTTCCTGCTATGGTAATCGTAGGCATCAATATCCTGCAGAAAGCCCGTGAGCGGTGTACTCTCGCCGGTAGCCAGGTTGTACAGGTACACACTTCTTACACCGCTGCTCTCGCCCAGGTATGTCAGGTTGCCATCTTCGGTGGCTCTTGGCATCAGCTCACTCGATATAGAGGTTGTCAACTGCTTCAGTTCTACATCCCGGCCGGAGCGCTGCAACAGGAAAATATCATAGTTATTGACCATAGCCGTAAATGTTGGCTCTGTGCTGGTGCCGGTGGTGTCTTGCCAGCGGTTAGAGCTAAAAGCAATGTCGTTGCTGCCTTTCAGGAAAACAGGGTGTATATCGTCGAAGAGGTCGTTGGTGAGTTGCTGCTGCAAACGGCCGGTGGCACTCAGCAAAAAGATATCAGACTGCCCGTTGCGCACGGCGCTTACTACCAGGCTTTTACCGTCGGGCGAGTAGCTCATATCTTGCACCTGCGAAAACTGAGAGAGCACGGCAAATGGCGTTGTTAAAGACTCGTAGAAAGGCAGTCGCGAAAACTTGCTGCGTGCATCTATTTGCCGCAAGGCCATTTCGCCTCTCCGTGCTTCTATCAGCCCCAGCTGTGTATTGGAGCGCCAGGCCAGCACAGGCAGTTTATAGTCTATCTTCTGATCCAGGGTTTTGTACCCGCTCGTCCAGACTACGCGGTGCCGTTTGCTCTTTACCTCCTGCACATACACTCTGAACTTACCGTTGTCGTTTTCGGCGTAAGCCAGCATGGTGCCATCGGGGTTCAGCACAGGCTGTGTGTATACCAGGTTCTTCTTGTTTTTCTGAAATAGCTTTTTATCGTCGGGCAGTGAGGCCAGCGGGTTATCCTGGCGGGTATTTACCTGCAGGTAGTACTTGTGCCAGTCTTGCAGAAACCGCTTATAAGGTATGTTCAGACTGCTGGTAATCCCGATCTCCACATCGCGGGTAATGCGTGTCAGGTTCAGGATGTTCTGAATGGCGGTATAGCCGTAGCGCTCAGCAATATAATTCCAGATGGCGTGGCCTGTCTGGCTTTGGTTATGCTTGAGGAGTACATCGGGCTTCTGGTTCGGGTTCTGCAGAATCATGTCGCGCACATAGTTATCCATGCTCACGCTCCAGCCCTCTGCTGTGTAGGCTGCCACGCCGCTAATAAACCAATCGGGCAGGCGCAGCAGGTAGCTGCTCTGCAAAGCTTCTTTCAGGCTTCCGCCATACATCATGTCGCTGAGCAGCAGCTCTGTGAGCTGGTAACTCATGTTTCTTTTAAACTCCGTCTGCGTTCCCTCAAAGGCTACCTCAATCTTGTTCTTCAGGAACAAAGTTTCGCCGCCCGTCTGAAACTGGTCGCTGTTCAGCCCGATGTTACTCTGCCGCAGGTCGGTGGCCGAGTTGTAGAGTATAAAGGTGATTTTTGAATATGGATAATAGCCAATCAGGCTGGTAACGCGCTTGAGCTCCCGCTCGGCATAGGCTGCGGCATTACGGGCAACCTCATCTCCACCCTGGTAAAAGTAAAAATTGAAATTTGGTGTGCTGTATACTTTCCAGTCGAAATTTTTATATTGAATACGGCTCTTACCGAAATTATCGCGACCGGGCTGTGCCTGTACTAAACCGCTCCCGAGCGAGCAAAGCACTATCAGCAACAAGAACCTTGTATAAAATCGCATGTGCTTGGGTTTCTCCTTTATCTTTTTATGTAATCGTAATATAACGAAAAATATCTGGAAATATTTACTTCCGAGAGCATATCTGTAGCTGCTGCCAGCGACGCGGCAAACCGTGCTGCCAGGTAGGGTGCCATCAGCACGCCTTTCGATCCCATACCATTAAACACGAGCAACTGTGGGTGCTCCGGGTGCCTGCCTACCAGCGGTTTGCGGTCCCGTACGGCCGGCCTGATACCTGCCCAATGGTCTGTTACTCTGAAGGCATGCGGTGTGATTTGTCTAAAGCGCTCGGTCAGCTCCTGCTGCCCCTCCTGCGTAGGTTCTTCATCGGGTTGGCGCCAGTTGTAGGTTGCTCCTACCCTAAATGTGCCTTCCCCATTCGGAAGAACGTAAACTCCTTTATTATAGATACATTCCGATATAAATTTATATTCGGTCTTCACTTCGAGTACTTCGCCTTTGGTTGGCTGCATCGGCAACCACTTAAAATACGGGTTATGGATAACCTGATAGCCTTCGCAAAAGACCAGCTGCCGCGCCTGCACCTGCTTATAGCGTATGCCAGTTGCCGTTAGCTGCAGGCTGTTAAAATCGAAGCGCTCCGGCAGCAGCAAACCGGCATCCAGCAGCTCCTGTTCGAGCAACTGCAGCATTTCGCGCACCAGCAGCTGCCCTCCGCGCTTAATCAGCAGCCCACCAAACTGATCGTTTATACCAGGCTCTCCGGCACTCGTAATCCGCGTTTCGGCAATGTACTCGTTCCAGCTGCTTTCCGCACTTTTGGCCATCCAGGTGTTCTGCTCCTCTATGCTCGAAAATATTTTGTAGATCGGTTTATGAAAGTAGAGCTCCTGCCGAAAGTGCTCCTCCAGCTCCTTATAAAAAGCATCGGCGGCCGGTATAAAGCTATCGGCGAGCCAGGCTTTGGCAAACCGTTTTCCGGCAACGGGGTTCACCAGGCCAGCCGCCACCTTAGAAGATGAGTGCTCCGGAAGCTCATCGATTACAAGAACCTGGTGCCCCTGCCTGCGTAACGTATACCCCAGAATGGCTCCGGCCAGTCCGTGGCCTACTATTACAAAATCGTAAATCATGGTGGCAATGTACAACAAGTACAGCTGAAATTTGTAACTTGTAAGCCTATTTTGTGCGCATGCCAATCGATTAAAAAAGATAAATACATGAAGGTTACCTGCCTTACATTTAATCCTTTTCAGGAAAACACCTACTTGCTACACGACGATACAAAAGAGTGTGTTATTGTAGACCCCGGCTGCTACGACAAGCAGGAGCAATTGGAGCTAAAGCAGTATATAGAGCAGCATGGCCTGAAAGTGGTGCGGCTGCTGAACACCCATTGCCACATAGACCATGTGCTGGGCAATAAATTTGTAGCCGATACGTATGGTGTGGAGCTGGAAATACACGAAACGGACCTGCAGACATTACGCTCGGTGCAGGTGTACGCGCCTGCTTATGGTTTCCCGATGTACGCGGAGCAATTGCCTGGCAACAACTATCTGAAAGAAGGTGAGGATGTTACCTTCGGGAATACAACCCTGCAAGTGCTTTTTACACCGGGCCATGCACCGGGACATGTGGTGTTTTATAATGAAGAAGACAAAACCTGCATCGGTGGCGACGTGTTGTTCCGCAGCAGTATTGGCCGTACCGACCTACCAGGCGGCGATTTCGATACCCTGATCAAGAGCATCCATACCAAGCTGTTTACCTTACCCGACGATGTAACTGTTTATCCGGGCCACGGACCAGAAACAACCATTGGTTTTGAGAAAAAATCAAATCCTTTTTTAAACTAAACTGTTATTAAACCAGCAGATCAGCTTGTTTTGCCCTTGCCTCCAAATTGCCAAAATACGTTCTGAAGGCAGATTTCATTTGAATAATTTGGCTAACGTTCTACCACTGCTGCCAGTCTTAACCAGTTAATTAAAAGCACAGGTAGTTTTTAAATTATTTAAATGAAAAGGGCCTTCAGAAGGCAGTAGAAGCCAATTGATGTCAAGGGTCAACAAGGCTTTTAAAAAGCAAAACATAGCACCTGCTCCACCTGCATGAAACATTATCTTCCTAATGCTATAACGTGTCTTAACCTGTTTTCGGGTTGCCTGGCGTTGTATTTCGCGTTTAACCAGCAACTGCACTATGCAGCCTACCTGGTGGGTATAGCGGCCATTTTCGATTTCCTGGATGGGCTGCTCGCACGTGCCCTGAAAGCGTATTCCGAAATTGGCAAACAGCTCGATTCTCTGGCCGACATGGTATCGTTTGGAGTGGTGCCGGGCACTATTATGTTCGGCCTGCTTAGCCGGGCAGATGCCACTCCGACAGGCATTTCAGAAGATGTGCTGCCTTTCTTTGGCTTTATCATAACAATTTTTTCGGCCCTGAGGCTGGCAAAGTTCAACATAGATACACGCCAGACCGACTCTTTTATCGGGGTTCCTACACCAGCCTGTTCTATTTTTATAGGTTCGCTCCCGCTTTTGCTGGAAGCCTCGCCGCTGCTTTACGAAGACTTTATACTCAACCCGTTTTTTCTGCTGGCAATTACCTTTATCTTTTCGTTTCTGCTTATAGCTGAGTTGCCGCTGTTTGCTCTTAAATTCAAGAATTATACCTGGCAAGACAACAGTACCCGTTTTATATTTCTGATCATATCTGTTATCTTACTGGCTTTGATCAAGTTTGCAGCTATACCACTCATTATCGTGCTGTATGTTCTTTTATCGGTGTTTAAAAAGATAACATCTCCGAAATAAAAAAAGGCCAAAAGCAGGTGAGTTTTATAAGGCAAAATGCCAGGAAGCATTTATTCTAATGAAAAGCGCCTTCCGAAGAATTTTAGCTTTAAATCAGTCAAGGGTGTGGCTGGCATTTTTGTTTAAAATAACCAAAAGCAAAGCAAAAGGGCCTATTGAAATTGCTAGAGCTGTACCAGTGGCGGCACCATATAGTGGTTTAGCAAACAGATAACAGGAGCAGAATAACCTGAGCCTAATTTTGAAAACGGTAACGAAATGCTTACATGTTTGAACTTAAGCTACAATAATTTTATTTTTGCACAATAATCAGAATATATAGTTGTTAAGACTTAAGGATGATGTTCCGGCCAGCAGTTACTTGTAGCAACTTCTTTTGGTAAAATATCTTAAAATCAGCATGATGCGTTCTCCCATTATCAGATTGATGTGCCTTTTTGTATTGACGGGCTTATGGGCAATGGGAGCAGCGGCACAGGTGGCACCGGAGCAGGTGCAACTTAACTGGACAGGCCACGAGGCAGTATTACCAACAGCCACCTTGCCTGGCAAAATACCTGTTTTTGAAGGTGCCAGCTACGACTATGCAGAGCGCCTGCCTTACTACCGCCTGCAGTTCCGGGGCACCACCCTGAGCAGCTTTCAGTTGCAGGAAACCGCTTACGAGCCTTTTTCAGCCGACGACCAGAAGCTCTTCCAGGCCTCCGATATAGCAACTGAACCTGCTATAACCATTGTACCGGCCACCGAAAACAAAGTACCTGTAGCGCTTGTGATGGTGCTGCCCATCCGTAAAAACCCACAGTCTGGGCAGCTCGAAAAGCTGGTGCGGTTCAGCTACTCCTACACCACTCAGAACAACACCCGCCTAGGCACCACCGATACCCGCGACAACCACACAACCACCTCGGTCTTAAACACAGGCAACTGGTATAAACTCGCTGTTACGGCATCAGGTATTTATAAAATAGACAGAGCCACGCTGCAGGCTCTGGGCATCAGTACGCAGGGCCTCGACCCACGCACCATTCAAGTATTTGGCAACGGCGGCGGCATGCTGCCCCAGCCAAACAACATCGCCCGTCCCGACGACCTGACCGAAAACGCGATTTGGGTAGTTGGTGAAGCAGACGGCCGTTTCGATGAGGCCGACTATGCGCTTTTTTATGCACAGGGGCCACACACGTGGAGCTACGATGCAAACCAGAAGCTGTTCACACACGAGAACAACATTTACTCCGATACGGCCTTTTATTTTCTGCGGGTGGGTGCGGCTCCAGGCACACGCATCAGCAGCAGAGGGCAGGCAGCAGGTGCTACACAAACCATTACCAGCTACAACGAGCGCCTCTTCCACGAGCGGGACCTCAAAAGCATGATTTACTCAGGCAGGGAGTGGTATGGTGAGGAGTTCAGCTCTTTTACCTCCAGCCGCGACATCGCTTTTCCGGTTACCGACCTGGTGCCAGGTTCTGAGATCAGGCTTACTGCCGCCCTAATGGCAAATTCTTCGGTCATCACCTCTTTTGTACTTCGGATCAACAACCAGAACCTGGGCACACAAGCTATTGCAGGCAGAGGCAGCTTTGTAGATCATCCGGAAGGAACTAACAGCCTGCGTACTTACACTATTAACCAACAAACCATAGGAGCAGCACAGGAACTGCGGCTTAACCTCGCCTACAACACAGGCGGTAGTTCTACCTCGGCAGGTTATATTAATTACCTCGAACTGAATCTGGAGCGCCAGCTGCGGCTATATGGGGAGCAGACAAGCTTCCGCTCCATCAGTAGCCTGGAGGCAGGTGTAAGCACCTACAGGGTGGCAGCCGCGCCAGCTAATGCCATGGTCTGGGATGTAACAGACCCGCTGCGGCCCGTGCTGCAGGAGGTAGTAGCCAGCGGCCCTGACCTTAGCTTCAGTGCCACCTCCAGCACACTTCGGGAATATGTGGTGTTTCAAAATAACACAGGCTTAAAACCAATTCCTGCCGGTCGTGTAGCCAACCAGAACCTTCATGCCCAAAACCTGAACGGAGACCTGGACCTGGTCATTCTTACACATCCTAACTTTATAGAATCGGCAAACCGGTTGGCGGAGCACCGTAACCAGCACAGCGGCATGAATGTGGTGGTAGTAACGCCTAACCAGGTTTATAACGAGTTCTCCTCCGGCCGCCAGGATGTAACTGCCATCAGGGACTATATGCGCATGCTCTATAAGCGCAGTTCTAAAAGTGGCAGCGAAGTTATGCACCTGCTGCTCTTTGGCGACACCTCCTACGACTATAAGAATCGCATAGCCAACAACACTAATTTTATTCCGGTATATCAGTCCCGCCAATCGTTAAACCCAATCACAAGTTATTCATCAGAAGACTATTATGGCTTTTTAGATGATACTGAAGGCGAATGGGTAGAAAATACTTTTGGCGACCATTTGCTCGACATCGGGGTTGGCAGGTTGCCAGCTAAGACGGCTGCCGAAGCGGCTACACTTGTAAATAAAATTATGCTCTACGACAGCCCCAGCCACTTTGGCAAATGGCGCAGCCGGATAACTTTTGCTGCCGATGACGGAGATTTTAACCTACACCAGAACGATGCAGAGTTTTTAGCAAATTATATAGAAAACAGCTTTACTCAATACAACACCAATAAAATTTACCTGGACCTTTACCGCCAAGTATCAGTATCTAATGGCCAGCGTGCTCCCCAAGCTACAGAAGCCTTTAACAAGGCGGTGGAGCAGGGTTCTTTAATAATTAACTACACGGGGCATGGCAATGCCGTAAGCCTGGCTTCAGAACAACTGGTAACACTCGAAAATGTTGCCAACTGGCGAAACATAAACAACCTCACATTTCTGGTGACTGCTACCTGCGAATTTGGCCGTTACGACGACCCTGCCAGAGTATCGGGCGCTGAAACCGCCTTACTGAACCAGGAAGGAGGCGCGGTCGGACTTTTAACAACTACCAGAAAAGTGTATCAGAATGGTAATAAGGCTTTAAATACAGCTTTTTTCGAAAGTGCCTTTACGCCTATAGACGGCAAAATGCCTGTGCTGGGAGATCTGCTGCAAAGAACAAAGAACAACAGTATAGTAGGTAATGCAAGTGGTGCAAGAGGTGTTAACAACCGGAACTTTACCTTGTTAGGCGACCCTTCTCAACAACTGGCTTATGCAAACTTAAAGGCCACAATTACCGAGGTAAACGGCATGCCAGCAACCACCGATACACTCAGAGCTTTAAGTAAAGTTAATTTTAAAGGCAAGGTATCTGAACCTTCGGGTGCCGTAGCAGCCGGATTTAACGGGAAAATAAACATCACTGTTTTTGATAAGCAAAACACTCTGATGACCTTTGGCGATGAAGGTGTGCAGTCGATACCTGTAAAGCTTCGGGAAAACGTGATTTACGATGGACAAGCCACTGTGACCAACGGACTTTTTGAAGTGAACTTTGTTGTACCAAAAGACATTGCCTATAACTATGGCCCGGGTAAAGTAAGCCTTTATGCCAGCAATAGCAGCACCGATGCTCTTGGTGCCAGTAAGGATGTAATAGTAGGCGGCACAGCAACAGATGTAGCAGAAGACAACATACCGCCTGTTATAAACATTTTTATGGATGATGAATCGTTTGTATTTGGCGGCACTACTGGCAAAAACCCGTTGCTGTTGGCTAAAATATTCGACGATAACGGCATTAACACAGCAGGCCTGGGCATTGGGCATGAAATAACTGCCATCTTTAACGATGCAAAAGATAACCTAACCGTGCTGAATGATTATTATACAGCCGATGTCGACAGCTACCAATCTGGCACAGTCCGGTTTCAGTTACAAAACCTAAAGCCCGGCCCACACTCAGTGCGCCTGAAGGCCTGGGACACACACAATAATTCTGCTGAGGAGTACCTGGAGTTTGTTGTATCTAACGAAGCAGGCTTAGCCTTAGACCACGTGCTGAACCATCCAAACCCTTTTTCCACCAGAACCACATTCCATTTCGACCATAACAGGGCCGGCGAAAACCTGGAGATACAGGTCCAGATCTTTACCATATCCGGTAAATTAGTTAAAACATTAGAAACCACCTGCTTTGCCAGCAAAACGCATTTAGCAGAAATTACCTGGAATGGGCGCGACGAATACAATGATACCCTAGCGAAAGGCGTTTACGTTTATAAAGTAAATGTTCGTTCACAACAAGATGGCTCTAAAACATCGAAATTTGAAAAGCTTGTGATTCTAAATTAGAATTATTACAGCTTCTCTTTCTATATTTGATTTAGTTACTAAAAACCTTATGCATAACAAAAATTTACTATTAACAGCTGCACTAGTAGCGTGCGCTTTCGCCTCGGCACCACTTGCTTTAGCACAGGGCGTAACCGGACAAGATAATGAAGTTAGAGCGGTGACTACGGCAGTGCCTATTCTTACTGTTGCTCCTGATGCCCGTTCAGCTGCTCTCGGTGATGCAGGTGTGGCGCTTAGCCCTGATGCGAATGCTCCTTTCTGGAACCCGGCCAAATTAGGTTTTGTAGAGAATGATATGGCTGTTTCATTTTCGTACTCTCCGTGGCTGCGTAACATCGTAGACGATATGTCGCTGAGTTACCTTTCGGGCTACAAAAAATTAAATGAAACTTCTGCGCTCTCTGTTTCTCTTACTTATTTCGATTTAGGAGCCATCCAGTTTATTGATGAGAACAGACAACCGATGCAGGATTATAACCCAAAAGAGTATGCCGTATCTGTGGCTTATGGCCAGGCCTTGAGCGAAAACTTTAGTGTGGGTATCGGCGCGCGTTTTATCCACTCCAACCTGGCCGGAAATGTGAATGTAAGCGGCGCTAGCCCTTCTTTTGAGTCGAAGCCTGGTAACACAGCCGCTGTTGATGTGGGCGTTTACTACAACAAAGAACTTAACCAACAGATAACGCTGGCATTAGCAGGTAACATTTCAAATATCGGCGGCAAAATTTCTTATACCAATGCCGATCAGAAAGATTTCTTGCCTACCAACCTGAAACTGGGAACTGCTGTGACTTATAACCTGGATGCCTACAATACCTTAACGTTCCTGGTTGATGCGAATAAACTATTAGTACCATCTCCTGGTGCCGACAGTACGCAATCAGTTATCAGCGGTATTTTCACTTCTTTTGGTGATGCTGAAGGAGGCATGAGTGAAGAACTACAAGAGGTAATATTATCTGGAGGTATAGAATATTGGTATAACAGCCTTTTCGCTGCCAGACTAGGTTACTTCTACGAAAACCCACAGAAAGGCGACAGAAAATATCTATCGTTAGGCGTTGGCCTCCGGTACCAGAAATTTGGAGTTGATGTAGCCTACCTTGTACCGAACGAGCGGGCGAATCCATTAGCACAGACATTACGTTTTACAATAGGGCTAACACTCGATTAGCCAGAACTTAAAATTTACTAGATGCTTGATAGAACAAAAGCTCCAGAAACATATGAAATAGATGCCGTTACATTACAGATAGCAGAAGTACAGTTGCTGCCTAATGGTGTAAAGCTGCATCTGATCAAAAACGAAACCCAGCCTGTTATTAGGCTGGATTTTGTTTTTAAGGCAGGTAAATGGTACGAATCAGAATCAGGGGTATCTGACCTGACAGCAAAAATGCTGCTGGAAGGATCGCTGCATTACACAGCAAAGCAAATTGCTGAACAGGTAGCTTATTATGGTGCCTCTTTTGACAGCAACCACGGCTACGACCGCACAGAACTAACGCTTTACTGCCTGTCAAAACATTTAAAGGAGTTATTACCTTTGGTAACCGATGTTATTCAAAATCCGGTATTTCCGGAGGAGGAATTTCAGCAGCTTAAACAGCGTACTATCCAGAATTTAAAGGTACAAAAGCAAAAAAGCAGTTACCTGGCTACGCAGGAGCTAACCAGGCAGCTTTATGGTGCCACAAATCCTTATGTGTTTGGTTTTGAAGAAGAAAGAATAGCAGCTTTAACTCTTTCAGAAATAAAGCAGTTTTACACAGAAAACTATAGCACTAACACATTAGAAGTTTTTGCCTGTGGCGATCTGAATGAAAAGGTGTGGCAAGAACTAACAGATGCACTGCAAGAGCTAAAAATAGATGTAGAAAATAGTATAGAAGCAATACATGCTTTCCTTGATTCTCAACCAAAGGAGAGTATTGTACTAATGCCAGAAAGCCTGCAATCTTCTATACGTGTTGGCAAACGTTTCCCTTTAATTCAGCATGAGGATTACCTGAAACTAAAGATCCTAAATGAGATTTTGGGCGGTTACTTCGGTTCTCGGCTCATGCGCAATATAAGAGAGGATAAGGGGTATACCTATGGAATTCATTCGGTTATTTCGCCAAAAGAGAAAGATAGTATGTTTTACATAGGAACAGATGTAAACTACGCTGTAACTGATAAAACCATTGAAGAAATCAGGAAAGAGATTTTAACCTTACAACAAGAAGAAGTACCTGAAGATGAATTACATGTTGTAAAAAATTACATGCTGGGAAAATTCATTAACGATATAGCCACCATATTTGATCAGTGTGATAAATATAAGCGTGTGGTACTACATGGCCTTAATTCTGATCATTACAATCGGTATGTAACCACTATCAGAACAATAACTGCCCCTGAACTAAAGGAACTGGCTCAAAAATATTTAGATATTAATTCACTTCAGATTGCAATTGCGGGAAGAAAGGCAGATTAATGCATGAACACTTTAACGGTAGATGTTGCTTCAAAATACACTCTACTTTAAATAAGAGTAAGCCAATAAACACTTGAATATCAATGCTTTGCTTGAAAGAATATTGTAAAGCAGACTTTAAAATTCTCTATTTTATTTTAAGCTGAATTCAAAAATGATTTGAATTCAGCTTTTTTTATGTTCTATAACTAAGTACAGACAAGGAAGTTTTGCCAGACAAATCAAAACCTATATTAGTGTTATATTACAAATTATTCTAATGAAAACAGCCTCCAGAAGGTTTGTCATCAGAATTTTTTCAAGGGTTTATCAG
Organism: Pontibacter qinzhouensis; assembly: GCF_008017455.1. GTDB lineage: Bacteria > Bacteroidota > Bacteroidia > Cytophagales > Hymenobacteraceae > Pontibacter > Pontibacter qinzhouensis. The sequence goes on from NZ_VRTY01000037.1 coordinate 53,224, forward strand.
GCATGCTTTCAGTGCTTGCACCTAGTAGTATTCATTCTATTGCTTCTTCAGATTAAAAATCAGCAATCGAAAAATTATGCTGACAAGAGCGTCAATACTCCAGCCGGCTATACCACACAGACTCTGCCCACCTTTGCCGGCATGCAACTTCAGAAATTAATTTGGAGGTGTATTAAGCTTTAAATATCAAATTCACCTTAAGTAGGAGAAATTTTCCGGATCAAGTATGATTAAGTAAATCGAGAAGCAAAGAACTTCTTATTGGTCAAAATCATTATTCAGCTCTTGCCATTGCCTCCTCACACTCAATTCACTGACTGGAGTCACTTCATGTAAGCAAAACTATTAAATTTCCAATCGGCCCTTATCATAAAAAGGTTTTACTGGTACCCTTGAGGTAAAACAGTAAAAAAGCTTGCGGAAGGCACTTTTCATTAGCATAATTAACCGGCTGCATCAGACAAAAAGAAATTAGTACCTCGCCAAATCAAATATCAGGACGACACAGGTTTCTACGCCCATAGCAACTATTCCACAACCTGTAGATGCTAGGTAGATAGCTTTCAGCAGGCATGCAAGTCTCAAAATTATGTTGGAAGTGCAATAGATCGATCGTGGGGAAGGGAGTGTAGCAACAACAACCTATTTTATATTCTTTGCCATTATACCTCCATGCTGGATAGGGTTAGCCCGCTCCTAGGCAGGAGGAGGATATACCATATTAGCGACTCCTCCCACAACATAGCGGAGAAGCCGAAAGTTACTGCCGATGGAGGAATTACGGGGAATGGTTCTGCCTTATTATTTGGTGA
>NZ_VRTY01000038.1 GCF_008017455.1 Pontibacter qinzhouensis
AAACGATATACCATTACGGCGGCTCTGCCTTATGCCAACGGGCCGGTTCATATTGGGCACCTGGCGGGGGTGTACATTCCTGCCGATATTTATGCGCGCTACCTGCGCTCGCAGCAGCGCGATGTGAAATTTGTGTGCGGCTCCGATGAGCACGGCGTTCCCATTACGATCAGGGCTAAAAAAGAAGGCATTACACCACAACAGGCCGTAGACAAATACCACGAAATTATTCGCGACTCGTTCCAGAACTTCAACATCTCATTCGATATCTACAGTCGCACCTCCTCTAAAACCCATGCCGAAACAGCTTCCGGTTTCTTCAAAAAACTGTATGAAGACGGCAAGTTTATAGAGCAGACCACGCAGCAGTACTTCGACGAGAAGGCGCAGCAGTTCCTGGCCGACCGTTATATTGTGGGCACCTGCCCCAAGTGCGGCAACGAAAATGCCTACGGCGACCAATGCGAAAGCTGCGGCACCTCCCTCAACGCAACCGACCTGATTAACCCCAAAAGTACACTAAGTGGCCTGAAGCCGGTGCTGCGCGAAACAAAGCACTGGTACCTGCCGCTGAACGAGTATGAGCCCTGGCTGCGCGAGTGGATTGTGGAAGGCCACAAGCAAGACTGGAAACCGAACGTATATGGCCAGTGCAAGAGCTGGATAGACCAGGGCCTGCAACCTCGCGCCGTTACCCGCGACCTCGACTGGGGCGTGCCTGTGCCAGCACCTGGTGCAGAAGGCAAGGTGCTGTATGTTTGGTTCGATGCGCCAATCGGGTACATTTCGGCTACCAAAGACCTGACGCCTGACTGGGAACTCTACTGGAAAGACCAGGAGACTAAGCTGGTGCACTTTATCGGGAAAGATAACATCGTATTCCACTGCATCATTTTCCCGGCTATGCTGAAAGCCCATGGCGACTATGTGTTACCGGCCAACGTACCAGCTAATGAGTTCCTGAACCTGGAAGGCGACAAAATATCTACTTCGCGCAACTGGGCAGTATGGCTGCACGAGTACCTGCACGATTTTGAGGGCAAGAGCGATGTGCTGCGTTACGTGCTGTGCGCCAACGCCCCCGAAACCAAAGACAATGACTTTACCTGGAAAGATTTTCAGGCGCGCAACAACAACGAACTGCTGGCTATACTTGGCAACTTTATAAACCGGGCGGTAGTGCTCACGCAGAAATACTACGAAGGCGCAGTACCTGCACGCGGCGAACTAACCGATCTCGACAACGAGGTGCTGGCACAACTGCAGGCTTTCCCGGCTACGATTGCTGACCTGGTGGAGCGTTACCGTTTCCGCGAGGCCCTGAGCGAACTGATGAACCTGGCGCGCCTCGGCAACAAATACCTCGCCGACACAGAACCCTGGAAACTGATAAAAACAGATGCCGAACGTGTAAAAACCATCATGAACATCGCCCTTCAGATTTCTGCCAGCCTGAACATTCTGATGGAGCCGTTCCTGCCAACTTCCGCACAAAAGCTGTCGGATATGCTGCAGAAGCCTGTTGGTAAGTGGGCCGAGGCCGGTGCCGCTGATCTGCTGGCAGTTGGGCATGTAATAGGCAAACCGGAACTGCTGTTCGAGAAAATAGAAGACGCAGCCGTAGAAGCCCAGGTGCAGAAACTTCTCGATACTAAAAAGGCGAACCAAGCCGAAAATGCCGTGGTAGAGCCAGCCAAAGACAATATTACTTTCGACGACTTCAGCAAGATGGATATCCGGATCGGAACCATTATAGAGGCCGAGAAAGTAGCAAAAACCAAAAAGCTGCTGAAACTGAAAATCGACACGGGCCTGGACCAGCGTACCGTGGTGAGCGGAATTGCAGAGTTCTTCAACCCTGAAGAGATAATAGGGCAGCAGGTAAGCATTCTGGTGAACCTCGCCCCACGCGACATCAAAGGCATCACCAGCCAGGGCATGATCCTGATGGCAGAAGATGCAGACGGTTCTCTGGCCTTTGTGCAGCCTGGTAAGGCGGTGAAGAACGGAGGGAAAGTGAGTTAGGTAATTTCAGATAAAACAAAAAAGCTGCATCAGAAATAGTGCAGCTTTTTTTATGGCCTTAGCTGCCTATAAGAAGGCAACACATGTGGCTGTCGAATTAACTTACCAGAAACTCCTGGGTGCTAATTCCAGTAAACTTCTGCTTATCATATCTTTGTTTCTCCATGGCCTGCACTACCAGGTACAAGCCAGTTGCCGACAGTACAGCCATACCACCCATGGCCCACCACAAGGTAGAGAACCCGAAGGCGCTGATAATACTGGTGCCCAAAAGTGGCGCTACCACATGTGCCGCCGCATAAGATATGGTGTACAAACCCATATAGGCTCCGCGGTTGCTGGCGTTGGAGCGCTCCACGGTAATGGTCGTCATGTAAGGCATAGCCAGAATTTCGGCAATACTCAGGAGCAACATAGCTATAAACAGGATGCTGGTGTGTGCCATCAGGTTTAAGCTGATAAACGACAGGCCCAGCAGTAAAACACCAGATGCCACAACCATTTTTCTTGGGAACTTCTCGCCCAGCAGGTATACCAGAATCATCTCCAGCAAAAATACGATCAAGCCATTCATGCCCATCAGCAAACCGATTTTTCCTTCAGAGAGTGCATACACCTGCTTGTAGTATAGCGGTAGTGTGGCGAGCAACTGAAAAAAGATGATGGCAAAAGTGCTGCAGAGCAAAACGAACTGCAGAAACAGCCAATCGGTGTAAGGAGACCTGGCTGCGCCTGTTGCCTCTTTCAGCGGTTGCTGTTCCTGCTGGGGCTGTTTTGTTTGGTTGCCCGGCTTCTGCCGAAAGTACAGGTAAAAGAATAAACCGGCTCCCATGCAGGTAACGCCATCGGCTATAAATAACCACCTGTACGACAAAGCCGCTAGCAAACCTCCCAGCGCCGGACCTATAGAAAAGCCAAGGTTAATAGCCATGCGGTTAAGAGAGAAAGCCCGGGTCATGTTCTCTGGTTTGGCATAATGGGCAATAGAGGCTGAGTTGGCAGGGCGCAAGCAGTCGTTTACCAGGCTCAGGATAAAAACGCCTGCCGCCAGGTATTCGAACTGACGCAGGTTCAGGAGCAAAAAGTAGAGGCTACCTCCCAACGTCAGGCTCACGAACTGCACTTTAAAATGGCCAATGCGGTCGGTGAGCCAGCCACCCAGGAAGGAGCCGCAAACAGAGCCAAGGCCGTAGATGCTGAGAATGACACCCGCCTCCTGCAGGCTGTAATTAAGCTCACCGATCAGGTAGACACCCAGAAAAGGCGTAACCATGGCGCCACTCCGGTTAATAAACATCACCAGCGACATCATCCAGGCTGGTCTGGAAAGTCCGCCAAAAGCGTTGCGGTACAGGAGAATAACTTTTTTCATAGTTTTTGTAGAACATAGGTATCAGGATTCAGGACATTTTTCTGTTAAAAAATAGATCAAACACAAAAAAAGTGCTTGTTCGCTCTTCTTAAGTAGGTAAGGCATAAAAAAACCTCACTTGCCAACCAGACAAGTGAGGTTTTTAAAAACTCCTTTGTAAGTGGCTATTTCGTATTATAAACATTCATGGTGCGCTCCATACCAATCGTGCCGAACGATATAACAGCTTCTGCTGCTTTCTCGATAAGCGTTTGCAGTTCCGCCTGCTCGTCGGTGCTGAAGGTGCTGAGGACATAATCTACCTGCCTTCCTTTAGAGAAACCATCGCCAACGCCAAAACGCAGACGCGGGTAATTGTTATGTCCTAATGTTTGCTCAATGTGCTTCAGACCGTTGTGGCCACCAGCACTGCCTTTGAGGCGCATCCGGATCTTGCCAAACGGAATGGCAATGTCGTCGGTGATAACAAGCATCTGCTCTGCCGGCAGTTTCAGGCTGGTGAGGTAGTGGCTCACTGCTTTCCCGCTCAGGTTCATGTAGGTGGTAGGTTTAACCAGCACAAAGGTTCGGCCCTTAGTCTTGATCTCAGCCACAAAAGAATGCCTGCTCACATCAAAGCTGGCCTCGTATTTTTTAGCGAGGTAGTCGAGCACCATAAAGCCAATGTTGTGGCGCGTGTCGGCATATTCGGGGCCAATGTTGCCCAGCCCTACAATCAGGTATTTCATGGTTGTGTCTTCTTTTTCAGGAGCTGTTGCCGCTCCCAGCCCAAGCATTTCTTTAATTACTTTAAACATGATCGCGGCGAAAATTAACTGTTAAATGCTAGATGTTATTGAGAATTGAAAATACTTTATTCTCTGTTTATACTCTTCGGGAGATTCCTTCAGGACGTCAAATCCATAAATTCGATGCTCTCACTCTCTCATCAAAATTATAAGGCAGTCCGTTAACGATCAACAACTAACAACCAGCAATTATTCAAACGAAAATGGCCTTCAGAAGCTTTTTTGTGTGATTTGCTCCAAGGGTGCTAACGAGTGAAAAATGCGGTCAAAAAAAAATCCTGCCCTGCAACGTGGCAGGACAGGATTTTTTTCCGTTGGAAAGAGGAAGCTTATTTTTTGCCACGAGCTTCTTCCATCTGTGCACTCTTAAGAGCACGCGGAATGGTAACTGTTGCGATTGGGGCACTAGGGTTAGAAAGTATTTCGAAGTTGTTAGGAACAACTTTGTTTACTTTAATAGACTTACCAAGCTCCAGATCGGAGATATCTACATCAATTGCATCTGGCAGGTTAGCCGGAAGCGCTTTGATTCTTAGCTTACGTAATTTTGTAACTAGTTTACCACCAAGCAGCACACCCGGAGAGTTTCCTATGAACCTTACCGGAACGTCCATTTTAACTGGCTTGTCGTCTTGCAGTTCCAGGAAATCGACGTGCAGGAGCATTTCGTTTACCGGGTGGAACTGTAAATCCTGAAGGATGGCTCTGTAGTGCGTGCCTTCAACGTTAAGGTCTACTTCATATACTTCCGGAGCGTAAACCAAGTCTCTGAACAGGATAGCTGGCGCATAGAAGTGAACTTGCTCGCCACCGCCATATAATACACCTGGTACAAAAGACTCGTTTCGCAGCTCTTTCGTAGTCTGCTTGCCGAGATTTGCTCTTTTAAACCCTATAATCTCTAACTTTTGCATAATATTTTTTTAGATAAATGTTTTGTGGGTGCAAAGGTAGGGTTTTAATTGTTAAATTGTTACATTTTTTGATAAATTGTTGAATGGCTAAACTGTTTAATTGTTGTTTCCTTAATCATTCGGGTTCAACAGTTAAGCCATCTACCAATATAACAATCCGTAAGCAACAATTAAATAAACAGCGAGCTGATGGACTCGTGCGTTACCACATTGTTAATGGCTCTGGCGAAAAGCTCAGCAAACGAAAGCACTTTAATTTTGGAGCAAGGCTGCTTTAGCCTGATCGTGTCTGAAACCACCAGTTCTTCGAGCACCGAGTTTTCGATGCGCTCATAAGCCGGGCCGGAGAGGAGCGGGTGCGTAGCTACTGCTCTTACAGTTTTGGCACCTTTATCTTTCAGTAACTCAGCTGCTTTCGTCATTGTGCCTGCTGTGTCTACCATGTCGTCTACGAGTACTACGTCCATGCCTTCCACATCACCGATTACCTGCATCGAGGCAATTTCGTTGGCGCGTTTCCGGTGCTTGTCGCACACTACCATTTCGGCTCCGAAGTTTTTGGCAAACGAACGGGTACGTACCACACCGCCCACATCAGGCGAAGCAAAAATAAGATCGTTGCCCAGGTTGAGGCTGCGCAGGTACGGCACAAAAATAGCGGAACCATCCAGGTGGTCTACCGGAATGTCGAAGAAGCCCTGAATCTGGCCGGCATGCAGGTCGCAAGTCATCAGTCGGTCGGCACCCACCGATTGGATGGCGTTGGCCACTACTTTTGCTCCTATAGATACACGTGGCCGGTCTTTGCGGTCTTGCCGGGCATAGCCGAAGTAAGGCATTACCACAATAACTTTATGCGCCGATGCTCTCTTGGCCGCATCAATCATCAGCATCAGCTCCATCAGGTTATCGGCAGGCGGGATAGTAGATTGTACAATAAAAACCTCTGCGCCACGCACAGACTCATTAAAGTGTACTCCTATTTCTCCGTCGCTGAAACGTGATACAGAAAGGTCTCCGAGGGGTAGGCCATATGCTGTGGCTATTTTTTCAGCCAGGTAAGTGGTGGCGGTTGCTGAGAATATTTTTACTTGTGGCATACTACTACTAAACGCTGAGGTGTAAGTTAGTTTTAGATGATTATGCCTGCAAATCTACAAAATAAGTGGCACCTGTTTTTCAAAAGCACAAGATAAATAAAGTTTGTGCTGTCAGAATGGACTTATGCTCAAGAAATTGTGTCGGGTCATTAATTTTTAGTAGAAGTTTAAGAATCAGAAGGCTCCTGGACAAAAAACTTAATATCTTTTGCAAAGAAGCAGTTTGTAAACCTGTTTTCGGTATTCCTGAAAATTAACCTGCAATCTGCAAACTGACGTATGACCTTGCTCGGGCTATGTTGGTAGTAGTCTGAAATATTTTTCCGGATGCTATTAAGTTAAGGATTAAACTCATAATTTTGAAGATGGGTAATTTTGCCAAATCTGTTTTACTACTGTTTTTCGCCTTTCTGCTGCCTTGGGCAGAAGAAATGGAGGGTGCAGGCGCAGATACGGCTCAGGCAATTGCTGGTAACACGGGCGAGCAGGTTATTTCGGCCAGTGTTGCAGGAAATGAACTGCAAAAAGTGCAGTTTTCGCCCAGACCCGCCGAAAGTTTTGTAAGTGCTCCGAACACTCCGGCTGCTCCTGGTGCTAAAGCCCAGTGGAGTGGCCTGTTGGGTGCTTCGCCTGCCTTAGAGCATTACCTGTGCCACCTGACCCGGCAATACCTTGCACGTGCCTCGGGCATCTGCCTCAGCCTGGCCAGTTGTGACATTATTTTCCCCTTCCATTATTTCTGGTAAACCCATGCTTTGTTGTTGAGGCACCTTTTTATGTGCTGCTGTGCCTGCACCCGTTAAGGCTGTGCCCTTAAAAAAGCCGTTCTGCTTCTGTATAATAGCTGCTCACCTAGCTATTCGAGGCGATTTTGTATCCTGATAGAGAAGGGTGGCTATAAGCGCATAGGCAGGTTCTAAATTAGAGTTTTAATTATAATACAACACTTGCAGCTGAGGCCTCACCAGGTGCCACCTTTGGCATTGTGCCCGCTGCACAACAAAAAATAAGCATGGATGTAACATCAATTATAATCGGATTAGCAGCCGTGGCACTCTTTATTGTGCCCATACTATATGTACAACATACCCAGAAGGCTAAAAAACAGAAGCTCCTGCAGGACTTCGAAGCGCTGGCCGGGCAGCAGAAACTCACTATCTCGCAGCACGATTTCTGGGATCCCTACTACACCATTGGCATCGACAGTACTCAAAACATGTTGTTCTACACCCTCCGGAAAGAAGGGCAGGAGCAGCAGCAAGTGCTGATCGACCTGGCAGCTATCAGCGCCTGCACTGTTAGATGCACGCACAGGGAGGCCAACGGTGAAAAAATTATAGAACGCGTAGACCTGGTTTTTACTAACCCGAACAGCAGGCCTGCAGAGAAAACACTGGAGTTTTATAACAGGGAGGTAAACCTGAATTTCAATAACGAACTCATGCTTGCCGAGAAATGGAAAAGCCTGGTTGTAACAGATAACCTGGCAACGCCTGGAGCAGGCAGAGGCGAAGCCTATAAAGTAAAGGAGAGCATGTAGTAATGTTGCTTAAGAACCGGGGCTAGGTGCTCCGGTTTTTTCTTTTCTGGCGGCTATCCTTGCTGCAACATGGGGAGAGCAGTAGAAACAGGCTAAAAACAAAAAAGCCCTCAGATCAGATCTAAGGGCTTTTTATGTTGTCCGACCAGGTTTCGAACCTGGACTCTTCTGAACCAAAATCAGACGTGTTGCCAGTTACACCATCGGACAAGTTACCGCCCAACTTAGAGTGGAAGCCCCGTCGTTGTTTGGTGATGCAAAGATAGGCAGACGATTTTAAACTGCAAACATTTGCTCAAAAATATTTTTGAATTTTTAGTCTGAAATCTGCTTTAGCGCCGTGTTGTAGTGCTTTTTGGGCAGTAAGTTAACCTTGGTACACGGCTTTTATAGGCCATTCTATACCATATAACTCAGTTCTAAATTAGTGAAAATCATGTGGTTGTTTTCATGTTGTTTCTCCGGGAGCTATTTCTTGTAGCTGCTGCTTCGGGGTAAGAAATTTTTTTCAATAATTATAACGACCAGGGGGGCAGTAGCTAAATCTGGGTGCTTGACTCCACAAATAAAATGGTTAGGGCGACCTGCATACAAGAAACACTGGCGTCTGAAAGTGAAACTGAAATACGCAGGACACAATTATAAGGCATTTTAACTTTCCGGAATTCGAATTTAAATAGCTTCGGGAAGCAGGACAAAAGTATTAAGACACAGGATGCAGGACTTTTTTAACAGAATTAAGATAAAATCGTGTGTCCTGCTTCCTGTAACATGTGGCAGTATGATTCAGATCACGCTTCAATCGCTACATAGCCCATTAAACAATTAAACCATAAAGTAATCAGCAAATTATTCTAATCAAAAAAGCCTTCCAACGGGTTTTAAGCTTATTTGATCCAAGGGTAAGTGCCAGTGTCTGGATTGGCTGAACCTAGAAAAGGGCAGTAGGTTCAGCACAGGAAAGTGACCAGAATAAAACCTGTTAATGACATTTTTAAATAATTCGAACTTTAACTAAATTCTTCGCCTAACTTGTCACCTCCTGTCCTTTTTCCCGTAAAGTATAGCTCCTATATCTGATAATCTGTATGTATTCTACCACAACCAACAATACCGACTTGGTCACTACTACCTGTGGCCGCCAGCTTGATTTAAGCAAGACCGAGCTTGTTATCGAGAAGTCGAATAGCCTTTTTAGCTATAATGTACATAAACTCAGTACAGGCGAGTATGTTATTGCTGAGAAGTTTTACGCCAACCCGTTTAACAACAGGTATATTTTGCTCAACGACGACCAGATAGAGCTCCTGAAGAACCTGTAATTAAGTAAAAGTTAAAAGTTAAGAGTGATGAGTTGCTGCACTTGCTGGCCCAGTTTCAGCAGGAGGGACTGTGCAGTATTGCGCCTGCTTAAGTCCGTTCAAATTAAAAGTTTTTGTGCTGGTGAGTAAGTGGCCGAAAGGTTGACCAGTAAATATGCCTTATCTCTAGCCATTACAAGATCTTGTCGGTGAGGTACATCTCCTTGAAAATGTGTGAATTCTGTGTAAACACTTTTGTCCTGTTATAAATGTCGGTACAACTTGCCGGGAATCAAGATTTGACTTTCCATTCTACCAGGATGAAGATAAAGTCTCGTGTCATGTGCCTTCCAACAGATGGCAGTATCAGGTCGAATTGCGATAAGTTATGTTGCAGCCTATCATCATTAAAGTAGTTACCTTGCAAAGGTTCAGCATTACTTAGTTTACCCTTGGCTCTTTTTCTCAAAAAAACCTTCCGGAGGCCATTTCTATTTAAATAATTCGTGGTTTCTGCACTCTGTTTCTAAGGCAAGTTTCTGCTTTTAGTTAAATGTATAAACAGCTAAATGCTGGCCGGTTTAGTTATAACAGGCAAAATGGGCAAGTTGGCAACCTGTATCGGAAGTTAAAGCAAGTTGCTTTAGTTATTAAGCGTCAAAGAGTTAATTTTTTTAGGTTCTTGCGTGGATTTGATAGATTTATGGGTTAGTTTTGCACCTAGAATTAACTCCATTATCAATAGCTAATCATTTATAAAAAGTCAAATGGCGAATATTGGCAGAATTACCCAGGTTATCGGTCCGGTGGTGGACGTTAGCTTTGTGGGTGACAACATTAAACTTCCAAATATTTTGGATGCCCTCGAAGTGACGAAAGAAAACGGTCAGAGAATCGTGCTGGAATGTCAGCAGCACCTTGGCGAAGATCGTGTGCGTACCATCGCAATGGACTCTACCGAAGGTCTTTCTCGTGGCACTGAAGTAATTGACCTGGGTGGCCCTATTAAAATGCCTACAGGCGAGGGCATAAAAGGACGTCTGTTTAATGTAATAGGCGAAGCCATTGACGGTATTCAACAGCCAGTAAGCACAGGTGGTCTTCCAATTCACAGAGGTGCTCCGCGCTTCGAAGATCTTGCCACTTCCTCAGAAGTATTATACACAGGTATCAAAGTTATCGACCTGATAGAGCCTTACTCTAAAGGTGGTAAAATTGGTTTGTTCGGTGGTGCAGGTGTGGGTAAAACCGTACTTATCCAGGAACTGATCAACAACATTGCCAAGGCACACGGTGGTCTTTCTGTATTTGCCGGTGTAGGTGAGCGTACCCGCGAAGGAAACGACTTGCTTCGCGAAATGATCGAGTCTGGTATTGTGCGTTACGGCGATGCCTTTATGGAATCATTGGAGCACGGCGGTTGGGATCTTTCTAAAGTTGACCTCGAAGAGCTGAAAGAGTCTAAAGCTACTTTCGTGTTCGGACAGATGAACGAACCGCCAGGGGCGCGTGCCCGTGTGGCGCTTTCTGGTCTTACAATGGCGGAGTACTACCGCGATGGTGAGCCAGGATCAAGCGATGCCGGTCGTGATATCCTTTTCTTCGTTGATAACATTTTCCGTTTCACGCAGGCAGGTTCTGAGGTGTCGGCCCTTCTTGGCCGTATGCCATCGGCGGTAGGTTACCAGCCAACGCTGGCCACTGAAATGGGTGCCATGCAGGAGCGTATTACCTCTACCAAGCGTGGTTCTATTACATCGGTTCAGGCTGTTTATGTACCTGCCGACGACTTAACTGACCCTGCTCCGGCTACTACCTTTGCTCACTTAGATGCTACTACGGTACTTTCCCGTAAAATCTCCGAGCTTGGTATCTACCCTGCCGTAGACCCTCTTGACTCTACTTCCAGAATCCTGACTGCCGACGTAGTAGGCGATGACCACTACAATACAGCTCAGCGCGTTAAAGAAATTCTGCAGCGTTACAAAGAACTTCAGGATATTATCGCCATCCTTGGTATGGACGAACTTTCTGAAGAAGACCGTCTCGTAGTTCACAGAGCACGCCGTGTACAACGTTTCCTGTCGCAGCCGTTCCACGTAGCCGAGCAGTTTACTGGCCTTAAAGGTGTGTTGGTTGATATCAAAGACACCATCAGAGGCTTTAACGAAATCATGGACGGACTACATGACAACCTGCCGGAAGCTGCCTTCAACCTTGTAGGTACTATCGAAGATGCAGTTGCCAAAGGTCAGAAAATGATGGCCGAAGCACGTTAGTATCAGTTAAGAGTTAAAAGTTATGAGTTATGAGTTGTTAAGGCAAACCCAGACTTTTAACTTTTAACTCTTAACTCTAAACTCTTAACTAAAGAAGATGTATTTAGAGATAATCACACCAGATAAAAAGGTATTTGCCGGAGAGGTAGATGCAGCACAGTTCCCCGGAACCAAAGGTTCTTTTGAGGTGCTGGACATGCACGCGCCCCTCATCAGTACCCTCGAAAAAGGCCGTGTACGCATTACCACCAAACAAGGGCAAGAGTTCTTTACCGTAGAAGGCGGTGTGGTAGAAGTGCTGAATAACAAGATTATCGTACTTGCCGAATCAGTAAGCGCATAACGATCTGTTTCATAATCAAAAACGCCTTCTGTTCTTTTGGAGCAGAAGGCGTTTTTGATTTATATACCTTCTCTTCCAGTAGCAGGCAGTGAGCAGGCGTAAATCTAATGCTGTTTATTTATGCTCTCCTTAATTACTTTGTCGAGTTCGTGGCTGCTGGTTGTCAGCATCTGACAAATGTTTTTTAAATTCTGGTCCAGGTCCATTTTCTCCAGAATTCTTACCAGGCCTATAATATTGGCCAGCGGCTTTCTTATAACATGCGACTGGTACCAGCCAAGATCTCTCAGTAGCTGTTCTTTTTGAGTCAGAAGTTCTTTGGTGCCCTCCAACTGTTCCTTCTGTTCTATGTACTCTGTAATATCGTAACCGATACAAAAAACGCCTAGCGGTTCCTCCTGCTCGTTTAGCATAGCTCTGTACTCCCACTGCGTCATAAAAAAACCACCATGTCCATCGTGCTTCCGAATTGTAGCCGGAAACAAATGACCCGGGTTCGCAAAGCACTTGGCAGATACTTCTATACAAACATCTTTATCATCGGGGTGCATGGTTATGTCGTTAGGCATCCCTAGTATAGGACCATGAATAGGGCCAAAGATTTTGTCGTAATGCGGATTAATGTAAGTAAACTGCCCCTTCATATTAGTGGTGATAATATAAAAAAAGGAGGAATCTTCCAGTAAGGCTTTAGTTTCGGAGAAAATAGTCATATAATGTTTGTACAGCAATAGGCTACGAATAAAGTAAAATTTCAGCGGTTTTATGTTGCACGGTAACAGGAGGTGTGTGCTATAACCGGAAGGTGTGTTCTGCTACACGTTCAGCTTTAGCTTGTATGCTACTGATGTTTAATTCTTTAAATGAATAATAAAGTCCTTTCTTGAGTTTGCTATAGAACAATATATTTAGTTAATACACATTATTTAAGTGTAAATACGGAGGCTGCTAGAGCATAGTTTTAGCCATAAAATATATTTTACTGGCCTATGATCAGGTGAAAATCAGTTTTTTGTTTCTGCTGGAGCAGCCGGATATTTAAACTGCTGCACCTCTTTCCTGACTTCTGATTAGGACAGTTTGAAGAAACAGTAATTTGGCATTTTGCCATGTTGTTAGGCTACAAGAAAAAAAGGTTATAGTCTGAGAAGTTATGTGGCAATTTAGTAATGGGCTGTATAAGTGGAGTAGCAGCTTTAACAGTTTAGCAGGTACAGGTGCCCATTGCCAGTTACTGCTGTTCCTGATTTTTGGTCTCGTCTGTTGATGCAGCTACTCCGGTTTCTCAAGAAAATAAACAGTTGATTTAAATCTATAGTGGCAACTGCGAGTATAGTTTAAGCGCCAATATTTCTACTATTCTGTTTTCAGGCTTAAAGAAAAATACTGGTGAATCGTGAAATCGAGGCAGATGATTGAAGGTGGTTGCCGCAGCAGATCAAATTAAATTTAATGTGTGCTTTACATAAAAGTGAAAACCTGCTTAACTTCAACCGAAATAAAATTCTGATATGGCACAGTTTCATCCTAAAGTTACCCCGATCTACCAAACTTCTGTTTTTACATTTGAGGATCTGAACGAACTGGAATCCTATTTTGAGCAGCCCGGAAATCAGTATATGTACTCCCGGTTCGGTAACCCGAACACTGATGAATTGGCGGCTGAAGTAAGCAAGCTGGAGGGTGGGGCTGGGGCAGTGGTTACGTCTTCGGGCATGTCGGCTATTTTGGTGGCCGTGCTAACCTATTGCCAGGCGGGCGACCATGTGCTTTGTGCCGAAGAGATTTACGGAGGCTCTGCCACGCTGCTGTCGCAGGAACTGACACGCATTGGCATTGCTATTTCGTTTGTGCCGGGCGAGCAACTATATACTTTAAGTAACCATGTGCAGCCCAATACCAAAATGGTGCTGGCCGAGACCATTAGTAACCCACTGCTGCAGGTGTTGGACATTAACCGACTGGCGGAGGAGACAAAACAAGCAAATATTAAGCTGGTGATCGATAATACGTTTGCCTCACCGGTTATTACCAAACCCCTGGCACTTGGTGCTGATATGGTAATGCACAGTGTAACCAAATACCTGTCGGGCCACAGCGATGTAACAGCAGGGGTAGTAGTTTGCCAGGAGCAGGACCTGCAGCGGGCGAAGCAGGTCGTGATGACCTTCGGCGTGAACCTCAGCCCCTTCGAGAGCTGGCTTGCAGCCCGTGGCCTGAAAACTTTGAAACTGCGCATACGCCAGCACTCGCAGAATGCCCTGGCCATAGCCCAATTCCTGCAGCAACACCCGAAAGTGGAGCAAGTGTGGTACCCAGGGCTGGAACAGCACGAGCAGCACCTGCTGGCCAAAGAACAAGGCAACGGTCTTTTTGGCGGCATGCTCTCCTTCCGGATACAAGATAAGCTAGAAACTGTAAATGCGTTTATGCAGGCGCTGCAGCAGATGCCTTTTGCGCCATCTCTGGCAGGTGTAAGCACTTCCATTTCGCATCCGCTCCGTACCTCGCATCGCTCCTTTACTCCCGAGAGGCTCGATAAACTTGGTATTACCTTAGGCGTTATCCGGTTATCGGTGGGTATAGAAGAGGCAGAAGAACTAATCGCTGATCTGGGGCAGGCGCTGGAGAAGATATAGTAAGTGGAGCAGGAGAGGTTGGTTTATTACGATGATGGCCCCTATATAAAAATGAAAATTGTTACCTGGAATTGTAATGGAGCTTTAAGAAATAAATTTCGATTTCTTTTAGAACTCGAAGCTGACATTTTTATAATTCAGGAGTGTGAAAACCCAGAGCAAACACCACATTTAGAATATACAGAATGGTCTAAAAACCATCTTTGGATCGGAGGCAACAAGAACAAAGGCCTTGGAATATTTGCTGCAGAAGGCATTAAAATGGAATTGTTAGCCTGGAGCAATGTCTTTTCAGACCATGCTGTGAAGTATTTTTTACCTTGCTTAATAGATAATGACTTTCAACTTGTGGGGGTGTGGGCTCACCAAAACAACTCTCCTAATTTTGGCTACATTGGGCAAATTTGGAAATACCTTCTACTAAATAAGCAGAACCTAGAAAAGGTAATAATTGCAGGTGATTTTAACAGCAACGCTATCTGGGACCAGTGGGATAGGTGGTGGAATCATTCTGATGTGGTAAAAGATTTGCTTGGGCTTGGAATAGTAAGTATGTATCATAAGCATTTCAAGCAAAACCAAGGAGAAGAATCTAAACCTACCTTCTTTTTAAATAGAAATCTCTCAAAACCATATCACATAGATTATGTTTTTGGAAGCAGGGAGTTTGAAGCTGGCCTACTAAACGTAGATATCGGTGACACAGAGAAGTGGTTGAGAATTAGCGACCATTTACCACTAATTTGTAATTTTGAAGGAGGTGGAAAATAGCTCAATGAGTAGGATTTACAAAACCTATCATACAGCCAATTCCGACTTCAACACCTTCACTACTTTCTCCAGGTCTTCCTCTGCCAGGCTGCTGCTGGAGGGGAGGCAGAGGCCCTGCTCAAAAAGCTTTTTGCTTAAGCCATCGCCATAGTAGGGTGCATCCTTAAAGAGCGGCTGCAGGTGCATGGGTTTCCAGAGCCTCCGTACTTCTATGTTGTGGCCTTCTAATGCCAGCCGAACCTGTTCCGGGTTTTTGCCGGTATCAGGGTGAAGCAGCAGGGTCGTGAGCCAGCGATTCGAAAAGCAGTTTTTAGGCTCAGGCAGAAACGAAACAAATTCGCTCTCCAGCTGCTCCCGGTAAAAATTAAAGATTTCGCGACGTTGCTTTACACGCTTTTCCAGTACCTCAAACTGTCCGCGGCCAATACCAGCTGCAATGTTGCTCATGCGGTAATTGTAGCCCACCTGGGTGTGCTCGTAGTAAGGAGCCTCCTCTTTTGCCTGCGTGGCCAGAAAGCTGGCCTGCTTCGCCAGTTCCTCATTGGCTGTTACCAGGGCTCCTCCACCAGATGTGGTAATAATTTTATTCCCGTTAAACGAGAAAACGCCCACATCCCCAAAAGTGCCGGTCTGGTGGCCACCATAGCGCGACCCAAGCGATTCTGCAGCATCTTCTACTAAAGGAATATTGTAGTGATGCGCAATATCGAGCAGTTCTTTCATTTGGGCAGGCATGCCATAGAGGTGCACCAGCAGAATACAGGCTGGTTTTTTCCCAAGCTTCAGCCTGGCCTCAATGGTTTGCTTCAGCATGTCGGGGCACATGTTCCAGGTGGTAGGCTCGCTCTCTACGAATACTGGCGTAGCTCCTACATATAAAATAGGATTGGCAGTAGCCACAAACGTAAAGGTGGAACAGATAACTTCATCTCCTGCCTGCACGCCCAGTACCCGAAGGGCCAGATGAATGGCGGCCGTGCCGGAGTTTAACGCTACAGCAAAGCGAGCATTGGTATGTTGGCATACATCATGTTCGAAACCCGGGATGTTTGGGCCTGCTGTTGTTACCCAGTTGTCTTCAATTGCTTTCTGAACATAATTCTGCTCATGCCCCCCCATATGTGGTACCGATAAGAAAATACGTCCGGGCCTATAGTTCATGCTTCTTTATGATTTTTGCAGGTACTCCTACTGCTGTACAACCAGCGGGCAGGTCTTTGTTTACAACGGCTCCAGCTCCGATAGTGGTATGTGCGCCAACGCTAATACCCTGTAAAATAGTAGCATTTGTTCCCACATAAACAGCTTCTTCCAGCACAGTCGCACCCGAAAGGTTAACGCCGGGCATCAGCGAAGAAAAGTCACCCAAGGTGGCATCGTGCCCGATTGTGCAACACAGATTAATGAATACGTGCTTCCCTAGTTTGATGTTGGTTGTCAGCACCACACCTTGTGCCAGAATGGCGCCTGCACCCAGCGTAATAAACTGATAAGCTTTAATGGAAACAGAAGGATGAACCAGCACCGGAAAGTAAAGGTGCCGGCGCAGCTGCAGACGCGCTACGAGCTGTTGCTTTACCTTTGGCGACCCTATGCCTATGGCTACGGCCAGTTCCTGCTGCACCGCTTCCAGGTCGTTTATGGTGCCCAGGTAAGGGAGGTGGTTAATAGAGGTGCCGCTGAGGGAGGTGTCGTCGTCGTAAAAACCCAGGATGTTCCACGCTGCAGAAACATCGTTTAGCTGGTGCAGCAACACGAGCAGTTCGCGACCCAGGCCACCTGCACCTATAATTACAATGTCTTTCATGATATCTGTGCCTCCCCGGTAAACCGTGGGGCGGTTGCGTAGCCAGGTGCGTTAATGTCTGCTCTTTTAAGAACTTGCTTTAGGGTTTTCCGGAGTATGAGCAAATCGGTTTTTAAGCCCTGATGCTCCACATACCATAGGTCGAGCCTGAATTTCTCTTCCCAGGAAATGGCATTGCGACCATGCACTTGTGCCCACCCTGTAATGCCAGGCTTTACGTGATGCCTGCGGGCCTGCTCCGGGCTGTAAAGCGGCAGGTACTCCATCAGCAAGGGGCGCGGACCAATCAGGCTCATGTCGCCACGGAGCACGTTAAAGAGCTGTGGCAGTTCGTCCAGGGAGTTTTTTCGTACCCAGGTTCCTGCTTTTGTTAGGCGAAGTTCATCTGGCAGTGGCTGCCCCTGCGCATCATATTTGTCAGCCATGGTTTTAAATTTGTACAGGAC
Organism: Pontibacter qinzhouensis; assembly: GCF_008017455.1. GTDB lineage: Bacteria > Bacteroidota > Bacteroidia > Cytophagales > Hymenobacteraceae > Pontibacter > Pontibacter qinzhouensis. The sequence continues at coordinate 17,326 of NZ_VRTY01000038.1, forward strand.
AAAAGGCTTCTCCCGCCAGCCAGGCCGTTGCTGCCTGAAAAATACCTGACCTCTTTGAGAAACAGCCAGACACAGTATCACCAGCACCAGCACTGGCAAACTGATAAGCAGGGCCAGGCTTGCCAGCACAACATCCAGGAAGCGTTTCAGGTACTTTTGGTACATGGTTAATTTACGAATGAGCCCTAAGCTCCGGTTTTACCAGTAGAGCACTTTCACGAAAATACAACTTTATTTTATTCGCAACAGTAACCGGAACAGCATAATTCAAAAGCAGAAGGAGCGAAAGGCTGGGCAGCTGCCCTTATTTTTTTACCTTGCACCAATTTTTAAGAGTGTTCATTATCAGGAATTAGTTTTACCCTTGACCTTAAAAAGCAAATTTTACCTTCGGAAGGCCATTTTCATTAGAATAATTTGATTTCCTGTTGCTGAACAACTACATGGTTAAATTTTTTATTAATGATTTTATAACTATAATCTTCTTTTGCTGCTTTTTAGAAGCCTGAAGTGTGCGATCCTGCTTGTGCTTTAGTTCAGATGCAGAAAAAAAGTCTACCATCTATAATCTAACATCTAGTATCTATAAAATGCTTGATTTCCCGAATGCAAAGTTAAACCTGGGTTTGCTCGTTACTTCCAAACGGCCCGATGGTTTCCATAACTTAGAATCTTGTTTTTATCCGGTGCAATGGTGCGATGCGCTGGAGGTGCTGCCTGCCCCCGAAGAAAAATTTACCATGAGCGGGCTGCCTGTGCCCGGCAACCCCGACTCCAACCTTATCCTGAAAGCATACAAGCTCCTGCAGCAGGATTTTAACTTGGCGCCTGTGCACCTGCACCTGCACAAGGTTATACCTATGGGTGCCGGTTTAGGAGGAGGTTCTGCTGATGCTGCTTTTACTTTGAAGTTGCTGAACTCGCTTTTCGAACTTAACCTGAGCGAGAATGCGCTGGAAGAGTATGCGCGGCAATTGGGCAGCGACTGCGCTTTTTTTATCCGTAACAAGCCGGTGTTGGCTGTAGAGAAAGGCGACGAGTTTAAACCAATCGCGCTTGATTTAAAAGGCTACAGCTGTGTAGTGGTGTACCCCGGTATTCATATTACCACCGCCGAAGCCTATGGCAATATCATACCTAAAGAACCTGAATTTAGCTTAGAAGAACTGGTGCAGCAGGATGTAAGCACCTGGCGCCACAACCTGAAGAACGATTTTGAAGAAGCGCTATTCCCAAAGTATCCGGCGCTGGCAGCCCTGAAAGAAAACCTGTATGAGGCAGGTGCTGCCTATGCCGCCATGACTGGTTCCGGCTCGGCTGTGTATGGCTTGTTTAAAGGCGATATCTCTGTAAACTTAATCTTTCCCGATAATTACCTGGTCTGGAAGGGGCTGCTTTAGTTTTTTGCGGCGTACGACATAGGCATCCAGCACAGGGTAAATAAACACACTCAGCAAAATAATGCCTGTTCCGTAATAAAAGCCGTCAGATACCTGCTTGTGCTCGTTAAAAATTATCCAGGCTAGAATAATGCCATACACCGGTTCCAGATTCACCGTCAGGTTCATGGTGTAGGCTGTAATGCGCTGCATGAGCCGCACACCAGCTGTGTAGGCATACACGGTGCAAGCCAGCGAAAGTATGAGCAGGTACAGCCAGTCCATAGCCGTTAATCCAAAATCAAGGGTGCCACCTTCTGCAAAAAAAGTGGTATAGATCGGGAAGAAAATAACAGTGCCCAGGCAGGCTCCGGCCATTTCGTAGCAGGTGATGGTAGTGGAAGGCATTTTTTTTGCCAGCCCTGCATTTATGATCGTGAAAATAGAGGCCAGAAGGGCAGAAGTAACGGCCATGAGAATGCCAACGATGTTGTTGAACTCTGTTTCATGCTGAAAGATGACGTAAAGCCCCAGAATAATGAGCAGGCCAAGCAATATTTCATGGGCTTTTATGCGACTCTTGGTAAACAGCGGTTCCAGAAAGGCTGTCCATAGGCTGCAGGTAGCCATGCCTACCAAACAGATAGAAACGGAGGCTATGCGGGCAGAGGCAAAAAACAGCATCCAGTGCGCTGCGATCAGGAAGCCAACGCTAAACACGATGAGCCCCTGCCGGTTACCTAACCAGAACCTGGTGCCGCGATTGTAAATAATAAGGCCCAGTGCCAGTGCCGTGATAATGGTGCGCAAAGCCACCAATTCCACAGCCGGAATGGTGATCAGTTTCCCCAGGATGGCCGTAAAGCCCCAGAGAAAGATGATGAAATGCAGTTCGAAATAATCGCGGAGGCGAGGCATTAGCGAGGTATGTAGCGATAAAGTATAAACCCGATTCCTGTAAAAATAACAGTCGGGATCCAGGCCGCGATCATGGGGTCCATGTTGCCGACCTGGGCAAGGCTGCGGCTGGCAATTACAAAGATGATGAAGATAAAGGCCAGCACAAACCCGAGCGCAATCTGCACACCCACTCCGCCTCTGGCCTTACGGGCACTTACAATTACGCCGATTACGGTTAAAATAATAATAGCAAAGGGGTAGGTAAAGCGTTCGTACTTCTCTACCAGGTACAGCTCAATGTCGTCGGCACCACGTTCCTTTTTCTGGTTGATAAAAGCGTTCAGCTCCGGTAGCGTCATGGTCTGCTCCAGTTTATAGGTACTCTCAAAATCTTTGGGCCGCATGTTCAGCGTGGTATCGAGCTGGCCGCCTTTAAATATGGTTTCCTTTTCGCCATCGAAGGTGCGGAGGGTGTAGCTGTCCATGTGCCATTTCTCCTTTTCCACGTTCCATGAAATATAATTGGTGGTGAGTTTTTCGGTTAGATTGGTGCCGGTAATTCTTTCCAGGGCAAAGTTGTAGCCTATGTTGGAGTTGTTGTTGTAGTTCTCCATATAGGCGTAGGTGTCTGGTGCAATTTTCATATGAATATTACGACCATCGTATGTAAAGGGGCTCTTTACATACTTTACCTGAAAAGCCACCGTTTTTTTATTTGCATTCGGGATAACCCAACCAATAAGGGCAAACGTCATGGCGGCAATAAGGGCAGCCCCCATAGTATAAGGTACCAGCAACCGTCTGAAACTAACCCCACTGCTCAGAATAGCCACGATCTCGGTATGCGACGCCAGTTTAGCGGTAACGAATACGGTAGCAATAAACACCGTAATCGGGCTGAGCATGTTGGCATAATACGGGATCAGGTTTACATAATACTCCAGGATTTCGGATACAGGCAGTTTGTGCTTAATAAAGTCGTCGTTTTTCTCTGTAAAATCAATCACACAGATTATAGCCACCAGTATCAGCACCACGAAAAAGAACGTGGTCAGAAATTTCTTCAGTATATACTTATCGAGAAGCTTCACTTTCTTTTAATTAAAAATTCAAAATTAGAAATTAGAAATTAAGCGGTAATGGTAGAATCAGATTAGGGCATGTCTAAATTCATAAAGCACTTAATGAATTAGGATCTGTAGTCTCAGTTTCCACCATTTCTAATTTCTAATTCATTTTTACAAACGTGTCATCAGTTTCTTTACCATCAGGTCTTTCCAGTCGCGGAAAGTTCCTTTCAGAATCTGCTCGCGGGCCTGCTTTACCAGCCACAGGTAAAAAGTAAGGTTGTGCACGCTCGATATCTGAGCACCCAGCATCTCGGTGGAGTGCACCAGGTGGCGTAAATAGGCCTTACTGTAAAACGTACTCACATAGCCGCCTAGTTCCGCATCTATCGGGCTGAAGTCGTCGGCCCATTTTTTATTGCGAATGTTCACGATTCCTTGTGTGGTAAATAACATGCCGTTGCGGGCGTTTCGGGTGGGTAGTACACAATCGAACATATCTACACCCAGGGCTATGTTTTCGAGTATGTTGGCCGGAGTGCCTACGCCCATGAGGTAACGCGGCTTGTCGGCAGGCAGTATGTCGCATACCAGTTCCGTCATTTCGTACATCATCTCAGCGGGTTCGCCTACCGATAAGCCGCCAATAGCGTTGCCTGCGCGGCCAAAAGAAGCGATTGTTTCTGCTGACTTTACCCGCAGGTCTTTGTAGGTGCTGCCCTGCACAATTGGGAAAAGCGTCTGGTTATAACCGTATTTCGGTTCGGTGCTGTCGAAACGGTCTACACAGCGCTGCAGCCAACGGTGCGTGCGGTCCATCGAGTTTTTGGCGTAGGTGTAGTCGCAGGGGTAGGGAGTACACTCATCAAAAGCCATAATAATGTCGGCCCCGATGGTACGCTGCGTGTCCATTACGTTTTCCGGGGTGAAGTTAAGGGTAGAGCCGTCTATGTGCGACTTAAACTTTACGCCTTCTTCTTTGATCTTGCGGGTGCCTGCCAGCGAGAAAACCTGGTAGCCGCCACTGTCGGTAAGTATTGGCCCGTTCCAGCCATTGAACTTGTGCAGGCCGCCTGCCCGCTCCAGCACATCGAGGCCGGGGCGCAGGTACAGGTGGTAGGTGTTGCCAAGTATGATCTTGGCTTTTATATCGTCGGTGAGTTCGCGCTGGTGCACCGCCTTTACGGTTCCTGCTGTACCAACCGGCATAAATATGGGCGTCTCGATGGTGCCGTGGTCGGTTTGCACCACACCCGCACGTGCCTTGGACTGTGTATCGTTTGCTACTAAAGTAAATTGCATAAGAAAAAGAATGTAGGCGTATACTCACAAAAACAACGCCACATAGCGGCAAAAGCAAAAGCCACTGCCTGGTTAAATAAAAAAACAGAACCGGCAAAGATACGAAGTAGCAGCGCAGGCACAAGGCGCAAAACACAAGTTACCTCACTTTTTTAATCAGGCTGAAAAGTAGCGTGCGCCTAAATTTAAAATGCAGGGAGAAGTGCTGGCGCAAGTAAACTTATGTAAGGTGGCGCTTCGGAAATGGCAGGAGAATAGCTACTTTTGAGGATGAAAAGGTTGAGTTGTTAAATGGTTGCATGGTTGATCTGTGCTTTAAAAGGATTAACCATTTAACAATTTAACCATTTAGCAATTTAACCATTCAGCCATTTAACAATTCAACCATTTAACCAATAACAAGTATTGATTCCACTAATACTCCTGGCGGTACTGGCAGCCTGCGTGCTGGTGCAGTTTTACTTTGCCTACTTCTATTTTATGCCGCTCGTAAGGCACAACGACCCTGAAACCAGTCAGAAGGTGCCTGTTTCTGTTATTGTGGCAGCGCATAACGAGCTGGAGAACCTAATGGCGCTGGTGCCGATGCTGCTGGACCAGGACTACCCTGAATTTGAGGTGCTGGTGGTAAACGATCGGTCTGAAGACGATACCGAGTTTTACCTCTACGAACTTGAAAAGCAATTTCATAACTTCCGGGTCGTTACTATTAAAAAAACACCCGAATACCTCAATGCTAAAAAGTATGCCTTGGCGCTTGGCATCAGGGCTGCCAAATACGAGCACATTCTTTTTACCGATGCCGACTGCCGCCCGTGCAGCCTGCACTGGATCGATAAAATGCAAAGTGGCTATGGCACAGGCGCTGATGTGGTGCTGGGTTATTCTCCGTATTTAAAAAGTAAAGGATTTTTAAATCATCTTATCCGATATGAAACCTTACTGACCGGAATTCAGTATCTGTCTCATGCAAACAAAGGGTACGCTTACATGGGAGTAGGACGAAATTTGTCTTATACCAAGGCGTGTTTTTTTAGAAACAAAGGATTTGCATCGCATATCAGAACACTAGGCGGTGACGATGATCTGTTTGTTCGCGATGCTGTCAGAAACAGTAAAGTAGGCATTGTAATCGATAAAGAGGCCCACACAGAAAGTATTCCCAAAAAGACGTTTCGGGAGTGGCTAACGCAGAAGAGAAGGCACATGGCGGCAGGCAGGCAGTACACAGCCGGCACCAAAAGAAGAATTGGATCTTTTTTGGCTGCTAACATCCTTTTTTACGTACTGTCTATTATTGTTCTTGCTTTGAGCAACCAATTACTTATATTGGCTGCCATTGTTGGCCTGCGGTACGCGTTTCTTATACCGGTTTACATGCTTTCTGCACGCAGGCTGCAAGAAAAAATTTCATTGCCACTATTACCTGTTTTGGACCTAGTCTATTTTTTCAACTACCTGCTCCTTGGGGTATCTGTATTACTGTATAAAAAGATCAGATGGAAGTAAATAAACAATTCTCTGCAAAAGCTAAACACGATTTCAAGCTAATTCAGGCAGCTGTAGAAGAAAACGATGAGAAAGCATATGCCGAGTTAATGAGTATCTATAAAAAGCCTGTTTACCACGTGGTGCTCAAAATGGTACGTAACGCCGACGATGCCGAAGACCTGACGATAGAAGCCTTTGCCAAAGCGTTTCGGAATCTGCACAAGTTTAACCCGGAGTATGCCTTCAGTACCTGGTTGTTCCGGATCGCCACCAACAACTGCATCGACTTTATTCGCAAGAACAGGATTAAAACGATGAGCATCGACTCGGCCATAAAAATCGACAACGGCGACGAGATCACAATCGACTTCAAAGACAAGAACCTTAACCCACAGGAAGAGGCTATCAAGAACCAGAAGATCGAGATTATGCAATATGTGGTAGCCAAGCTGCCAGAAAAATACCAGCGCCTGGTAACATTGCGCTACTTTAACGAGCTGAGCTATGAAGAAATTGCTACGGAACTAAACGCGCCACTCGGCACCGTAAAAGCCCAGCTGCACCGTGCCCGCGAACTGCTCTACGACATGGTTAAAAACAAAAAACATCTTATTTAGATTAGATGTTAGATAATAGATTTTAGATAGTAGACATTCAGGGAAAAGCATTTGAACTTTCCTGCTGTTTTAAAGATTTTGGATTAAGGTTGATTATTGGTTAGAAGCCCCTGCCGCACTCGTTGTGGTAGGGGCTTTGCCTTTTGTGCCCATAAGAGGCTTCGAACCCTTGACACTTTTAGTTCTGAAACTCTTCGGAAGGCCATTTTCATTAGAATAATTGCTGGTTGCTGGTTGTTAAATGGTTGATATAGCTATAATTCTATGAAACCGCCAAATTTATAAATCCTAATTCAGACAAGAAATCCTAATTCAGACAAGAAGTCTAGTATCAAACATCTAGCGTCTAAGATCTTTAAAAGTCTCCGGAAGGCTAAAATCGTTACATTAATTTGGCGCTGCCCCAGAGTTTATCGTGGCTGCTGCGTAACATCAATCAGGAAGTATTAGTACTTTTGCAACTGACAGTTTAACTACAAAACTATAGAAAGATGCCCCACACTACCGCCATCCGTACCTTGCTTTCAGGTTATTTCCCGGAACTGACAGAAGACCAGTTGGCTAAATATGAACAGTTAGGAGAGCTGTACCAGGAGTGGAATGAGAAGATTAACGTGATCTCGCGCAAAGACATGGAGCAACTGGGGGTGCATCATATGCTGCACTCGCTGGGTATTGCCAAAGTAGTGCAGTTTCCGGCCCATACGCATGTGCTCGATGTGGGTACGGGAGGCGGTTTGCCCGGCTTGCCGCTGGCTATCATGTTTCCGGAGGTGCGGTTCCACCTGGTAGATTCAATCGGTAAAAAGATACACGTGGTGCAGGAAATTGCCCGTGAACTGCACCTGCAGAACGTAACGGCCGCACACACCCGCGCCGAGCAGGTGCGCGAGAAGTTCGATTTTGTAGTGAGCCGCGCCGTAACCCGACTAGCCAACTTCTACCCCTGGATCGCCAACAGCTTTAAGAAAAACGACTTGCCCACCAAAGGCCTCTACTACCTGAAAGGTGGCGACCTGGCAGAAGAGATTGCAGAATCCGGGCTGATAACAAATGTGTATGACCTGAAGGCTTATTTCAGCGAAGAGTTTTTCGAAACCAAGAAAGTAGTTTACGTGCCACTGCCGTAGGCTTCGCCAAATTAAAAATTAGAATTATGTCTGGTGGTTGCAGAGGAAATTACCCTTCAGCAGCCAGCCGCATAATAGCTTTACCCTGACAGATCAACTATCTTTTAACCTGCTAAGGTAAGCATTTATCATAGCACAAGCTTTTTTTTGCAGCATAAGGGAGCATCTTTGATCTTCATAATTTACCCATCTCCAAATCTCCAAATCTAAAACCTTTCTTCCAGCAGAAACTGCACTGCCCTGATCTCTGAATAATAGATATTGTTGCGGAAGTCGATGGCGAAACCAACATGGCCACCAGTAGCAGGAGCTTCGAAATGGAAGTTCGGGTTCAGCTCTGCTTCCTGCACCGGGAAACAGGAGTTTGCCAGAAACGGGTCGTTCTTGGCATTAACGAGCAGAGTAGGTATTCGGATGTTCTTCAGGAACTGCTTGGAGCTGGAGCGGGCATAGTAATCGTCGGCACTCTTAAAGCCGTGCAGGGGTGCCGTAAAGCGCTCATCGAACTCCGGGAAAGACCACAAGGGGTTATAGCCGCTCAGATCTACTTTGTCTGGAAACAACTCACGTTTCTGTGCCAGCTTTAGCTCCAGCGATTTCAGGAACCTGCGGCTGTAGATTTTTGAGATCCGTTGGGCAGAGCTTTTGAGGTCTACAGGTACCGAAAACACAGCAGCCCGCTTTACCTGCTCCGGCACCTGGTCTGGCGCTTCGCCCAGGTACTTCAGGGTAATGTTGCCGCCTGCGCTAAACCCGACCAGGAAGATGGTGCTGTAGCGGCCGGTCCCGAGGGCATAGTTCACGACAAAGTCAAGATCGTCGGAGGCGCCGAGGTGGTAGGAGCGGAGCAGTTTGTTGGGCTCCCCGCTACAGCTCCTGTAGTTCCAGGCCAGGGCATCTACACCTTTTTGGTTAAAAGCTCTTACCATGCCTTTTATATAAGAACGCTCCGAATCTCCTTCCAGCCCATGCGATAAAATAACTACTGCTTCAGCGCCTACCACCGACCAGTCCAGGTCTATAAAATCGTTGTCGGGTGTTGGTACCCTTTCCCGTTTATAGTGCACGCCCGGCACCTGCCGGAACAAGCCGGGTAGTATAGTTTGTAAATGCCCATTAAGAAGATAGAACGGAGGCTTATAAAGAGACGGAACAAGAGGCATAGGAAATAATCAAATAAATCTAAAATTGTATTTATTTATGAAATACGGCTATATTGACTTTATGAGCACAATTAGTATATCAATATTTTGTTTTAATCGTATCTTAATGAACACTAAAAGCTACATGAACTTATGAAAATAGAAGCCATATTTAAAACCATATTTTTTGCACTTGCATTGGGTGCTTTCATGTTCTCCTGCGAGCAGGAAAACAGTAACCAGACTGCTTCGGAAGCAGAAGTGGTTAAAGTAGAAACCGATACAGACGTATCATACAACCAAGGAGAAGCTGAGAGAGAATACAACGATTTTTCTGCCTGGGTTAATAACTCTTCTTCCAGAGCCGAAAATGCTACTGAAGCAGAGTGGAAAGAGATGAAGCAGGAGTACAAAGATAAGGAAGCGGAACTGGAAACAAAAAGCGCCTCCTGGGACGATAAAACCCGGCAGGAATGGAAAGACCTGAAAGATAGTTGGAAACAAACAGAAGAGAAGGCGGAGGCACGGTTGAAAAAGAACCGTTGATAGTGCTCACATTTGCGTACAGACCAGAGCTGCTGTGGCCATAGAGCTGTAGCAGCTCTGTTTTGTTTATAACGCTTGTTTTTGCCAAAACATCTTGTTTTCTTTGTACCAGCAAACTGCAAAGGACGTTTGGAATTTTATCCGGTAAAAGCTTTGCATTTTAGTTGAAAACATAATACCTTTGCAAACTCATTTACGGATAGGAACAAAGAATTTAATTTTATATTTGAAATAATATGGCTAACCATAAGTCGGCATTAAAAAGAATCAGAGCGAACAACGCTAAACGTCTTCGTAACAGATACCAAGCGAAAACAACTCGTACTTTTATCAAAAGGTTGAAAAACACAACTGACCAGGCCGAGGCGCAGGAACTTTACAAGACAGTTGCTTCTATGATTGACCGTCTTGCCAAGAAAAACATCATCCACAAAAACAAAGCTTCTAACAACAAGTCTAAGTTAGCGAAACACGTTAACAGCTTAGCTGCAGCAGCTTAATTTTTGTAGATCCCCTTTCTGGAAGCCTTGCACTACCCGTGCAGGGCTTTTTGTGTTTTGTATGACTTTTTGCTAGAAAAGTTTTGCTTCCCAGAACAGAAGCGATTGTTGTGGATGGAAGAGACATGCTGCACAACTATTTGTATCGAGTTGGAAAATCATCAGGTTAACCCTTGATAAGAAGTTTGCTTACATAGCTTCGGAAGGCTAATTTCATTAGAATAATTGGAATTGTTGGGTAGAAAATAGTTCGTAGTATTTACTCTCACCGCCACACTTTTGTCATTGGGAAGGGATCTTGTGAGCAAGACTCATCAGCAAAGGCAACAGTGTTAAAACAACCTGCTCCTGAAATTGAGCCGTTTGTGTCGCAGTGGAACTTGAACCATAAAGCCAGTAGCTTCTGCTTATGGCTCTCGCCCACAAGATCTTTACAAGATGACGAAAGCGAGATGGTGCAGAAGCAACAAACCAGAGTGACAAGATGGAAAGGATGTAGCTAAATCATAGCAGAAGGTAAATAAATTTTTATTAAGCCATATAAACAAGAAAGCCTGAGGTCATGCAGATCTCAGGCTTTCTTGTTTATAGCAGTTCCGAACTAGGCTACGCTCAACTTAATCATGTTGGTGCGTCGGTCCTGGCTCATGGGCATGCTGGCTGTGTTTACAAACACATCGCCTGTCTCCAGGAAACCGCCGTCTAAGAGCGTTTGCTTAATGTCGGCAATGGTGGCGTCAGTAGATTCGAAGGTCTCGTAGTAGAAGCCTCTGATACCCCACACGAGGTTCAGTGTGTTCAGGAGCTGCTTGTTCTCCGTAAATACAAAGATGTCGGACTTCGGACGGTGCCTGGCCAGGCGCAGTGCCGTGTAGCCAGAGCGGGTAATGCCGATAATGGCGCGGGCATTGGTATCGCGGGCAAGGCCACAGGCATTGGCAACAAGGCTATCGCTCAGGAACGTTGGCGAATCGGGGCGCAGGCCGTATGTTTTGTCGAACACATTGGCGTTGCGCTCCACATTTAATATAGTAGATACCATGCTGCGGATGGTTTCGAGCGGGTAAGCTCCTACAGCAGTTTCTGCACTTAGCATTAGTGTGTCGGCTCCATCTATCACGGCATTGGCTACGTCGTTTGTCTCGGCGCGGGTAGGGCGTGGGTTCACGATCATGCTCTCGAGCATCTGGGTTGCTACAATTACCGGTTTAGCGGCCTTGTTGCATTTCTCAACCAGCATTTTCTGGATCATCGGAACTTCTTCCATGCCTACTTCCACCCCCAGGTCACCACGGGCCACCATTATAGCATCAGTTGCCTCTATAATCTCATCTATGTTACGAATGGCTTCCGGTTTCTCAATTTTCGCAATTACACGGGTGTCTTTGCCGCGTTCTTTAATAATGCGCTTAATTTCATGAATGTCTTCTACACGGCGCACAAACGAGAGCGCAACCCAGTCTATGTTGTGGTCCAGACCGAAGTGCAGGTCTTTCAGGTCTTTCTCTGTTAAACAAGGAGCAGATACAGAAGAGTCGGGCAGGTTAATGCCTTTACGTGGTTTCACGATACCGCCATATACCACTTCTGCTTCCACCTCAAGGTCGCCATCCGTAGATATAACCTTCAGCTCCAGTTTACCATCGTCTAATAAAATGGCATCGCCTGGTTTTACGTCTTTGGCAAGTTCTGTGTAAATAGTAGAGAGGCGGCCGGGTATAGTAAGAGAGCCATCGCACACCAATTTAATAATCTGGCCTTCTTCTATCTCGATGCCACCGTTTTCAACATCGCCCAATCTTATTTTTGGTCCTTGTAAGTCCTGCACCAGGCTCACGTTGGTATTTAGCTCGCGGTTCACCTCCCGCACAAATTTTATAACCTCCAGGTGCTCTTCGTGGGCACCATGAGAAAAGTTAAGACGGAAGGCGTCAACACCTTCTTTCACCAATGCCTGAAGACGCTCATAGCTGTTGCTGGCTGGGCCAACAGTGGCGAGTACTTTCGTTTTGTTAAAGAATTCCATATTAGAAGATCAGATTTTCCTTGATTTTAAAATGACTGATTGTAAAATATTTTTTTGCTTGGTTTGAGAAAGAAAAGACTCAATAAGGTACGACTCAGGCGAAAAGAAGTGCTTTGCGTTTCCGGGTGGCTTTGGTGTAGTGTCATACGCTATACTATTATAAAGGAGGCTGGCGAGGGCAGCTTGTTGCTGCCAGTCTGTTTCTGCCTGCATGAGTGTTCTGGTTTGTGCGCATCAGAACACTTATTATTATTTATCAAACTCTTGTTCCTACTAATCAGGAGGTTATTGCCTGCCTGATGTTACATATAAATGTACGTTAGTTTCGAAAACTGCGCGAAACGGGTGTTCTGCTGTACCAAGTCGCGTTTGTTTTGCTTACACGATAAAGCTACGCAGAATAGCTTTAATTTCTAGCTATATTTTTTGCCTGAGCGCCATTTTTTTATGCAATTTCCAAACAATCCCAAAAATAAGATTCTTCGTCCGTAAAACTACATATAAGGTATAAAACTTTTCAAAAGAGACGAATGCCGTAATTTTTTTTGATATTGTCTGCTGAAATATATTTCTTTGCACTGTGTTTTAATTAACTATAAGAAAAAATGTCGGAAATCGCAGAAAAAGTAAAGGCTATCATCATTGATAAGCTTGGTGTTGAAGAATCAGAGGTAACCCCGGAAGCAAGCTTCACGAACGATCTTGGCGCTGATTCATTAGATACTGTTGAGCTTATCATGGAATTCGAGAAAGAGTTCAACGTATCTATTCCAGATGATCAGGCTGAAAATATTGCAACTGTAGGTCAGGCGGTAAGCTACCTGGAAGAACACGCAAAATAGTGCCCCAATCATCACGCTATTATTTTAGTTAAACATTTCTACTATCTATCCTCTACTAACAGCTTATGGAGCTTAAGAGAGTTGTAGTTACTGGGCTAGGCGCACTCACGCCAATCGGAAACACTGTTGCAGATTACTGGAACGGTCTTTCTAATGGCGTGAGTGGAGCTGCGCCTACTACACGTTTCGATGCCGGTAAATTCAAGACGCAGTTTGCGTGTGAAGTGAAGGGATACGTGCCAGAGAACTACTTCGACCGTAAGGAGGCCCGCAAAATGGACCTCTTTTCGCAATTCGCAATGGTTGTGGCTGATGAAGCTGTAAAAGATGCCAACCTCGTGGAAGGCACTTACGACCCGGGCCGTGTTGGCGTTATCTGGGGTTCAGGTATTGGCGGGCTGCGCACTTTTCAGGAAGAATGCGTGAACTTTGCCAATGGCGACGGAACCCCCCGCTTCAACCCGTTCTTCATCCCGAAAATGATTGTCGATATCAGCGCCGGCCATATTTCAATAAAGTATGGTTTCCGGGGTCCGAACTTTTCTACAGTCTCTGCCTGTGCTTCTGCCACAAACGCCCTCATCGACTCCTTTAACTATATCCGCCTGGGTATGGCCGATGTGATCGTGAGCGGAGGTTCTGAAGCAGCTGTAACAGAAGCAGGTATAGGTGGTTTTAACGCCCTGAAAGCCCTTTCGGAGCGTAACGACTCTCCTGAAACAGCCTCCCGCCCCTTCGACAAAGACCGCGACGGTTTTGTGTTAGGTGAAGGTGCCGGTGCCCTGATTTTAGAAGAGTATGAGCATGCCAAAAAGCGTGGCGCCAAAATCTACGCCGAAATCATCGGTGGCGGTATGTCAGCAGATGCTTACCACATTACAGCACCTCACCCTGAAGGCCTTGGAGCCCTGAACGTGATGCAGAATGTACTGCGCGATGCCAACATCAAACCAGAAGATGTTGATTACATAAACGTGCACGGTACCTCTACACCACTGGGCGATGTGAGCGAGGTAAAAGCGATCCAGACGGTGTTCGGAGAGCATGCCTACAAACTCAACATCAGCTCAACCAAATCGATGACCGGCCACTTGCTCGGTGCAGCTGGAGCCATAGAGGCTATTGCCTGTATACTGGCAATTCAGCACCAGGAGGTGCCGCCTACCATCAATCACTTTACCGACGACGAGAGTTTCGACCCGGGCCTGAACTTCACGTTCAACAAAGCCCAGAAACGCGATATAAAGGTAGCGCTTAGCAATACCTTTGGATTTGGTGGCCATAATACATCTGTTTTATTCCGTCAACTGAACGATTAGTGTTTGGTCCTATTAAACCGGTACGGCGCTTTTACCAACGTATTTTTACTAAGGATAAAGAATTAGTGCGCGCTGTTGCCGGCATAATAGGTGTTACGCCGGACAACATTCGCCTTTATAAGCTTGCCCTGACCCATACTTCGTATGCCCGGCAGGCATCTGGCAGCAAGCACGACACAAACGAGCGACTGGAGTTTTTAGGCGATGCTATACTAGGCGCAGTGGTGGCGGAACTGCTGTTTAAAAAATTCCCCTACGAAGACGAAGGCTTTCTGACAGAAATTCGCTCACGCATCGTAAACCGCGAATCGCTGAACCAGATGGCCTTAAAGATCGGCCTGAACCTGCTTATTAAAGTAGATTTGGCAGGGCAGGGGCCACGGCACAAATCGGTTAACGGTAATGCCCTGGAGGCATTAGTAGGTGCTATTTACCTCGATAAAGGCTACGACAAAACGCGGCACTTTATACTTGGTAAACTCATAAAACCGCACATAGACCTGCACCAACTGGTAAACACGGTGTCGAACTTCAAGAGCAAACTTATTGAGTGGGCGCAGAGCCAGAACATGGAAATCAGGTTCGAAATTGTGAAGCGTAAGCAGCAGGGCAATACAACCGAGTTTACCTGCGAGGTATACATAGATGGCAAACCCATTGCCATTGGTGTAGGCCTTTCTAAAAAGAAAGCCGACCAGGCAGCTGCTGAAAAATCGCTGGCTTTGCTAAATATTAGTTAAGGCTTCTACTTTCCTTTTTAAGTCAACTGTACCTTCTGTTTCTGGAATGGAGCAGTTGGTTTGGAAGAGGAACACCGGCTGCGCTTGGTAATAATCCTATCCTGCACAGGCAGCTCAGCTACTCCACTACCAATTATTCTAATGTTTTTGCCCTTCCAAAAGATTTTTGGCTCATTTTAGCCAAGGGTTGGCAGGATTTGCCTTTTTCCATTAGTCCTTTACTTGCTTTCAGGCTTAGCTAAACGGAGCTTACATCTTGGTATGGAGGCTTCTGTCTGGCTTAATTCTCATGTCTACCTGGCGTCTCATTTGTTTCTTTATATAGTAAAAAGTCTATCTTTTTGCTAGTTTTTTAATGGCAGCGCTTAACTTGCCAGGGCATAGTTGCGTTAGAAAACCCGATATGGAAGATACAAGACTTATACTGGCTGGTGCCGCGCTTAACCAGACACCACTAGACTGGGAGGCAAATCTCCTGAATATAAAAAATGCCATCGACGAGGCTACATCTCATAACGTTCACATCTTGCTGTTGCCGGAGCTCTGCATTACCGGCTACGGCTGCGAAGACCTGTTCCTGAGCCCCTGGCTGGCCGATAAAGTCTTTGAAAAGCTGCTGGAGGTAAAAGAGTGGTGCGATGGGTTAACGGTGTGCCTGGGAGTGCATATTATCCATAAGCGCGATGTGTACAATACGGCCTGCGTCATTAAAAACAGGCAGATTGTCGGCTTTACGGCAAAGCAGTTCCTGGCCCGGGACGGGGTGCACTATGAGCCGCGCTGGTTTACGCCATGGCCCGCTAACCAGGTAGAGGAGTTCGAGATGCTGGGGCAACGGTATCCCATCGGCGATATAATTTACCAGGAACAGGGCGTAAAATTTGCCTTCGAGATTTGTGAGGATGCCTGGCGACCCGACCGCCCTGCAGAGCGCCATATGCCCAAAGGTGTGCAACTGATTCTGAACCCGAGCGCCAGCCACTTTGCCTTAAGTAAAACCGATCTGCGGCACCGGCTGGTGGTGGAGGCCTCTAAAAAATACCAGTGTGCGTACCTCTATGCGAACCTGCTTGGCAACGAAGCTGGCCGCATGATTTACGATGGCGAAGTGCTGATAGCCCAGAACGGCAAGTTGATCAGGCGCAACGAGCTGCTGTGCTTTAAAGATGTAGACCTGGAGTTTGCAGAAGTATGCTTTGGCCAAGATCCGGAGATAGCCGAAACCATTGAATACCTTCCGCCCATAGATGAGATTAAAGAAGTAATTGCGGCCCTCTCGCTGGGCTTGTTCGATTATATGCGCAAAAGCTACAGCCGGGGCTTTGTACTCTCGCTGAGTGGTGGCGCAGACTCCTCGCTTTGTGCCGTGGCCGTGGCCGAAATGGTGCGCCGTGGTATCGAGAGTTTAGGTGTAACGCTGTTTGTAGCCAAAACCCGCATGTTCGGTATTCCGGAGCTTTCGCATTTCGACTCTATTCTGGAGGAGCAGGCACGTAAAGAACTGGTGGGGCACCTGCTGACCTGTGCATATCAGGGTACTGTCAATTCTTCCGACGATACCTATATTTCTGCCAAAGAGCTGGCGGCCTCTATTGGTGCCAAATTCCATAGCTGGACCATTGATGACGAAGTAGCAGGATATTCCTCTAAAATAGAAAATGCCATAGAACGCCCGCTTACCTGGGAGCAGGACGATATTACGTTGCAGAATATACAGGCCAGAGTACGTGCCCCTGCCATCTGGATGCTGGCCAATATCAACAATGCGCTGCTCATGGCAACCTCTAACCGAAGTGAGGCTGCCGTAGGCTACGCAACCATGGATGGCGACACGGCCGGTAGTATATCGCCGATTGCCGGCATCGACAAGGCTTTTCTGCGCCAGGTCCTCATCTGGATGCAGACGGAGTTAGGCTATGAAGGACTGCAATATGTAAACAAGCTGCAGCCAACCGCCGAACTGCGTCCTGCCGAAGAGGCCCAGACCGACGAAAAGGACCTGATGCCCTACGAGATTCTGAACCAGATTGAGCGACTGGCTTTTTACGAGCGCGTTTCGCCGCAGCAGGTGCTGGATAAACTGGTTGCCGATGGTATTGCTCCTGAAACAGCCCAGGAATATATTCAGAAGTTCTACAGGCTCTGGACCCGTAACCAATGGAAACGCGAGCGCTATGCCCCAGCCTTCCACCTCGACGATTATAACCTCGACCCGCGCAGCTGGCTCCGCTTTCCGATTCTGAGTGGTGGCTACCGCGATGAGCTGCAGCAGCTAAAGTCTTAAGTGGCACAGGCAAGCATAAGACCCTTGACCTAAAAAAGCCTGAAAACCTTCTGAAGGCTGTTTTCATTCGCATAATTTACGCGGCACTGGCTGTACTAAACCAGCAGGTGCCGCGTTTCGCTTTATTAAGAGGTAGCCACGGGCTAAGTGGTTACACCTATTTTTTACCTTTCTGATTTATTGTAACTTTGGCAGGTCTATCCTTAGCTCTATGAGTATACTGAACTATATTACCTGGAACGTAGATCCAGAGATCTTTTCTATCGGCCCGCTTTCTATCCGTTGGTACGGCTTGCTTTTCGCCCTGGGCTTTGTAATCGGGCAACGCATCCTCACTAAAATTTATGTTGCCGAAGGCCGCACCGAAGGCGACGTAGATGTGATAACCCTCTACATGATTATCGGCACTGTAATAGGAGCGAGGCTCGGCCACACCCTTTTCTACGACCCAGCCTACTACCTGAGCAACCCTATAAAAATTCTGATGATCTGGGAAGGCGGACTTGCCAGCCACGGTGCTACCATCGGTATTTTGCTGGCGCTCTGGTTTTTCAGCCGCAAGCAAAAGCTCGATTACATGTGGGTGCTCGACCGGATTGTAATAGTCGTAGCCTTAGGTGGTGCCCTTATACGCCTCGGCAACCTCATGAACTCCGAAATTATCGGGCAGCCAACTAATGTGCCCTGGGCGTTTTTGTTTGAGCGCAACAACGAGGTAATAAACGGCGTGCGTGCCTCTGCAGACCCTCGACACCCAACACAGCTCTACGAATCGCTATCGGTTTTTTTGCTGTTTGTGCTTTTGTATTGGTTATGGAACAAATACAGAAGCCATTTGCCAAAAGGCCTGTTGTTCGGCATCTTCGTTACGGCGTTATTTTCGTTCCGTTTCCTGGTAGAATTCCTGAAAGAGAATCAGGTGGACTTTGAAGACACGCTTGCCCTGAACATGGGGCAGATCCTGAGCATTCCGCTCATTCTGGCTGGAATCGTTATCCTGATTCGGGTATGGCAAAAGCCTGTAGCTGTGCAACCCGACGGGAAGAGGCTCGAAGCGCATCCCGTTGGCAGCAGTAAGTAAGACCCTTGACTAAAAATAAAGGAATTCGCTTTGGAAGGCCAATTTCATTTGAATAATTCAACATGCACAGACAAGGCCGGCACTAGTTGCCGGCCTTGTCTGCTATAAAGTATTTCTAAAACAGGAGTGGGTTTTACTAGAGCGTGTATTTGTAGAGATTACCGCCCTCGCTCGTAATAACCAGCATTTTGTCTGTTTCAAAAGCCACAGCCTCTGTCTGTCCGGCACCTCGCAGACTTACCTCTTTGTATTTGCCATCGTAGAATTTCTCCGGGTTCTTTACCTGCTGAAATATATGTAGTTTTTCTTTGCTGATGAGCACCACTTCTTTACCGCTCGGGCTAATGGCGGCACCCGTAATGGCAGCTGGTATTTTGTGGCTCCCGATCAGCTTGGCCTGTTGCTTTCCGGCTTTAGCAGTTACTCTGTAAATTTTGGCCGTCTGTTTTTGCCCTCGGTCTTTAGAGATAAGGTAAAGGTTGCCACCGTGCCAGAAAATAGCCTCACAATCGAAGTTCATATCTTGTTTGGCTGGCGGAAAATCTTTCTGGTCTTCGTAGCTGAACCGGATGGCCTCTGCCTTAGTATAGTCTTTTGGATTTACTTTATAAATAGCCAGCTCTTTCCGCTTGTTTTTATTGTTGCCGGTATCGGCTATATAGATGTTCCCTTTGTCGTCGCGGGCAAGGTCTTCCCAGTCTACATTCGGCAGGCCCAGTTTAATGGTTTTGGTAAGTTTCCCGCTCTTGTCGAGCTGGTAAAGGTAAGGTTTATTGCCGGCATCGTTGTGGGTCAGGTAGCCCGAGCCGTTGGGTAGTACCTCAATACCGGAGCTTTCTGAAACCTCGTCAGGCAGTGCCGCCACTTTTTCGAGAGCAGCCGGTGCGGCGGTGCTTCGCAGGAGCGGTTCGCGTAAAAAATAAAAGCTAATAGCCAGAATTGTAACAAAAGCAAAAAATATCTTGATCATAAGTTTCATAGTAAATTTTACAACGTTGCCGGGAGAGGAACGGCTACTGTAGTACGCATAGAAAATAGAAAAAGGCTGTCCTTTCTTAGAGAATTCGTAAATAGAGGTATACCTAAATAGAAATATGGTCCTAAAAATAGAAAAAGCATGGATATTCTGAAAATAAAGGAAACCTGCCTGTACGTTACCGACCTGGAGCGTACAAAAGCTTTCTATAGCCAACAGTTAGGCTTTGCCGTGATAGGAGAAGTAACAGGGCGGCACGTATTTTTCAGGGCAGGAGCTTCGGTGTTGCTCTGTTTTATAGCTGCCGCCTCAGAACAAGCCGGAACATTGCCGCCCCATTTCGGAGAAGGCCAGCTGCACCTTGCCTTTGAGGTGGAGAAAGAGCAATACGAACCCTGGAAACAGAAAATAATAAGCCAGGGCATTGCGCTGGAGCAGGAATATGACTGGGGCAACGGCTACCTCTCGTTCTACTTCCGCGACCCCGACCAGCACCTGCTGGAGGTGGTAATGTCGGGCATGTGGGAGAGAGGATGAATTTTGAGTGAATGAATGATTGAGTGAATAATTAGTTTTAGCCAAATGAGGCTTCTGCACCTACTGCTTTGCCTGCTACTTATAAAAACTAAAATTAAAGTAAATCATTTTCAAAATTCTTGATTTCCACAGCTTTAAAGCATTCACTCAATCACTCAATCAAAATTCATAACTTCAAAAGACTGTCTTTGGTGAACTGTAGCGGGAGCAGGTCCTGTACGGAGCGGCAGCGGTAAAAGGTGCCATCGGGGCCATGCAGAAGCACCGGTATAGCCTCCTGCTGCTTAAACTCGTACTCAGACATAACCTGCCGACAGGCACCGCAAGGTGTAACCGGGAGGTAGTGGAGCTGGTGTTGCCTGCGGGCGGCAACAGCAATTAATTTTACTTTCTGTTTTGGGAAATGTGCACTCATGGCAAAAAGAGCCGTACGTTCGGCGCAGAGGCCAGAGGGGTAAGCGGCGTTTTCCTGGTTGCTTCCTTTAAACAGCGAGCCGTTTTCGAGTAGCAGGGCAGCACCTACATAAAAGTTCGAATAAGGAGCATAAGCATCGTTGGCAGCTTCTTCGGCCATTTGCATGGTTTGTTGTTCTAGTTCGCTGAGCTCGTGTGCTCCGGTCAGTACATCAATTTGAATTGTAATCTGTAGCGCAGTCGCCATGTAGGTGCTTAAAGTAAAAATTAGAAAAAGGCTATAAATATAGCTTAATATCTCCTTATTAGCTAACCTGCAGGTATAATTGGCTGAACCAGGTTATAAATTTTGTAGGGTATGACCAAAAAAATACTTTTACTTGGAGCCGGAAGATCAGCTACGGTACTTATAAGCTATTTACTCGAGCATGCAGCTGCAGCGGGTTGGGAGCTTACCATTGGCGATGTGGAGGTGCAGCATCTGCAGCCAGTTTTAGCAGCTAAGGCCTTTGCCAAGGCAATAGTTATAGATGTGCAGGAGCCAACACAGCGTGCTGCCGAAGTAGAAAATGCCGATGTAGTCATTTCGCTTTTGCCTGCAGCTTTTCATGAGGTGGTGGCACGAGAATGCCTGCAGCAGGGCAAGCACCTGCTAACAGCCTCTTATATGAGCCCCGCCATACAGAGTTTGCATGAAGAAGCGCTTCAAAAAGACATTCTGATTTTGATGGAAGCCGGCCTGGACCCTGGCATCGATCATATGTCGGCTATGGCTGCACTGCACCAGATCAGGGCAAAAGGTGGGGAATTGCTGTCGTTTAAATCGTTTACAGGTGGTTTGGTGGCTCCTGAGAGTGATAACAACCCCTGGCACTACAAATTTACCTGGAACCCGCGCAATGTGGTGCTGGCAGGGCAGGGCACTGCGCGCTACATAGAAGCCGGAACCTACAAATACATTCCGTACCACCAGTTATTTACCCGCACCGAAAAAGTGGAAGTGGCAGGCTACGGCGTGTTTGAAGGCTATGCTAACCGCGACTCCCTTAGCTACAGAAAGCTGTACGGCCTGCAGCACATTCCGACCATGTTGCGGGGTACCTTGCGCAAAGAGGGCTTTTGTGAAGCCTGGAACACTTTTGTGCAACTTGGCATGACCGATGATACTTACCTGCTAGACAGCACCATAAACCTGACCAAGTGTAGTTTCCTGGAATCGTTTCTACCTCCTGCTGCAGTGCCCGGCTTACCAGTACAGCAGCGTGTAGCAAGCTACCTGCAGCTGCCCCAGGAGCACGAAGTGCTGCAAAAGCTGGCATGGCTGGGCCTGTTTTCCGAAGAACCGCTTCAAGTACAAAATGCCACACCAGCCCAAGTGCTGGAGAAGTTACTGAAAGAGAAATGGAGCCTTTCTCCCGGCGACAAAGACATGATCGTGATGCAGCACCAATTTGTGTACGAGTTGGCAGGTGAGCAGCATGAGCTGGTGTCGTGGTTGGTAGTGCAGGGCGAAGATGAGGTGCAGACGGCGATGGCGAAAACGGTAGGCCTGCCTGTGGGCATACTGGCGAAGTTGTTGCTGCAAGGTAAAATTACAAAGCGTGGCGTGGCAATTCCTACAGATAAAGAACTGTACAAACCGGTGCTGCAGGAGCTGCAGGAGTTCGGCGTTAAGTTCTCAGAAAAGGAGCAGGTTAAGTAAAGGTGCTACTTCAGAAAATGAGGTAGAAAGGCTGCAGCAGCCTGCTAAAGGCTACCGTGTACGTAACCGCATCAGCTTCCCGAATGCAGATGCTGGCAGTTGCCGGGGCAGCGGCCGCTACTCTGGTGTAAGTCTGGATGTGCCGGATGCATTTGCCACCAACACGCGTAAATACCTCCAGCCGGTGCCCCATAAATAACCCAAAGCGGGTTGCCAGTTCTTCAAAATACTGTGCTTCGGCAGGAGGGAGCAGCAGGTGCAGCTTGCCATCAGGTGTAAGTTGTGCTGCGGCAAAGGCCAGAATCTCCTCAAAAAGCAAATCGCCGGTGTGCTTGGCTGTGTCTTTTGCCTTGTCTCCTGATTTTAAGGAACTCAGAAAGAACGGCGGATTCGATAAGATAACATCATACTGGTGCTGACAAGTTTTGGCAAACTCTTGCAAACTCTGCGGGTGCAAGTGTAGCCGGTTTGCCCAGGGGCTGGCGGCAAAGTTCTCCGCTGCCTGCTGCTGAGCCTCCGGGTTAATTTCTACCGCATCAATCTCTGCTCCTGACCGCTGTGCCACCATCAGGGCCAGTAGTCCGGTTCCGGTGCCAATATCCATTATCCGTTGCGCTCGCTCCACCTCCACAACTGCTCCAAATAAGCAAGAGTCCGTGCAAACCTTCATAGCGCACTTCTCCTGCTCCACTCGAAACTGCTTAAACTGAAAGTAGGTGTTAGGCATTCTTTTAATTTTGAATTTTGAGTGGAAATTGATTTGAAAATTTGGAAATCTGAAGATTTGAAAATGTCAGGTATTTATTCGAATTTATATGCAGCAGCGGGTGCCGAAAGGAATTTTATTGGAAATTTCTACTCACTCACTCATTCACTCAATCTCTCAATCTCTCATTCAAAATTACTTAGAATTAAACTGGCCTGATTCGAAGCCTTCATCTATGAGCAGGTTAGGGGAGAGGGCGCTGGCAACGGCTAGTTGGTCGCAGCGTTCGTTTTCGGGGTGGCCGGCGTGGCCTCTTATCCAGACAAACTTTACGTTGTGCTTGGCATATACGCGCAGAAACCTGGCCCACAGATCGCCGTTGGCTTTACCGGAAAAACCTTTTTTCTGCCAGCCAAATACCCAGCGTTGTTCCACGGCATCTACCACATATTTAGAGTCGGAGTAAATGGTAACCGGTATGCCTGGCTTGGTAATAGCTTCGAGACCTACAATAACAGCCAGCAGTTCCATGCGGTTGTTCGTGGTTTTCCGGTAACCGGCAGTCAGTTCTTTTTCATGCTGCTTCCAGCGCAGAATCGTTCCGTAGCCTCCAGGCCCAGGGTTACCACGCGAAGCTCCGTCTGTAAATAGCTCGATCATAGTTTAAATTTTGAATGAGTGAAATGTAATTTTGAATGAGTGGATGAGTGATTGAGTGAATAGATATTTTGGATGAAAGTGCTTTTCTGTAGCTGCTATATGTAGGGTTAAATAAATAGTAAGCATTTTCAAATCTCCAAATTTTCAAATCATTTTCACTCATTCAACATTCAAAACTAAAGAGGCAGGTTGCTTTTGAAAAGTTTGATAGCGATAGCCAGCAGTATAATGCCGAAAACTTTCCTGAGAACATTTGCCCCGTCTTTACCAAGTTTACGCTCTATCCAACTCGATGATTTGAGCACAATGTACACAAACAGCAGGTTGATAACGATGCCTACCAGCACATTGGGCAGCGAGTAAGCCGCACGCAAAGAAAGCAACGTGGTCATGGTGCCAGCTCCTACAATAAGCGGGAAGGCGAGTGGCACGATGGAACCGCTTCTGGTTTCGGGGTCGGTGTGGAAAAAGTTCTTTCCCAGAATCATCTCCAGCCCGATCAGGAAAATAACAATGGCGCCTGCCATGGCAAACGACTGAAAATCGATGCCAAATAACTGCAGGATAGACTGGCCCAGAAAGAGGAACGCAATCATGAGTATGCCCGAAACAATGGTTGCCTTCTCCGATTCTATATGGCCTTCGCGTTTGCGCAGGTCTATAATTATCGGGATGGAGCCCAGAATATCGATAACGGCAAATAAAGTGAGGGTAACGGAGGCGATTTCCTTCAGGCTGAACATATGAAAATAGCTAGGTGGTGGAGCAGGTGCTAAATAAGAGGTTATACTCTGGCGCTAAGGCTCAGATCCAGCTATAGTTTTGCAGGAAAAAACGCTTCAGCTCCTCGTATTCCTCGTCTTGTATGGCCGGGAAGTTGGCAATCCGGAACGTGTTGCGCTGCCAGGGGCCGTAGCCGTTGCCCAAGCGGATATCCTGCTGCATGGCTTTTTTCTTGATATCGTCTACCAGCCGCTCGTTTGCTTGCAGCGTTATAACGGTTTTAGAACGCACCTCTTCGTTCTCTACCAGCGGCGATATTTCCGTAAACTGACTAAAGAAAGTGTATAGGTCATTGGCTCGTGCGGTCAGGTGCTCATCAAGTAGCTTTACCACCGGGCGCTCCTCCAGCAGGCGCTTCAGCAGGTAAATGTTGAGCACGTTGGGGGTGTGGGTGGTCTGGTAGTTGAGCATTTTCTCGTACATGGCCAGCAGGCTGTTGTAGTGGGCACGCTCTGCTTTCTGCTTCGCCCTGAAAATAACCCGTGGCGAGCAGGCCATAACGGCCAGACCTGCCGGCAAGCCAAAACATTTCTGCACGGAGGCAAACCAGATATCGGCTTTTATCAGTTTCAGGTTCAGGCCAGCCATAGAGGAGGTTGCATCAACGGCTATCAGCTTGTCGCGGTAGCGGTTCTGCAGGTTCAGGATGGGGGTGGCTGTTACGTGCGTGCCATTAGAGGTCTCGCTTTGGGTAAAGCAGATCAGTTCTGTATCGGAAGAAATGTTCAGGTCCTCAACCGGCATTTGCTCATTTAAATCGAAGCGGAAACTCTCTGCTTTGGGACGCAGCTTTTTGGCATAGTTATACCAGTTCTCCCCAAAAGACCCATTAAAAATATGAGAGCTTTTGTTAACAGTAAGACTCTGAATCAGGATTTCCCAGCACTCGGTGGCCGACGAGGCAAAGTAGATGTGGTAGTCCTGCGGAATATTTATTTTCTGCTTGAGTAAGCTCACTACCGTCCGCGAAAGCTGCACAAACTGGTCTCCGCGGTGCGGTGTTCCCAAAAAGCCTTCGTCGTACGCATCGGTAAGGTATTGGCGCACTTCGGGGTACACTTTGGATGGACCAGGATAAAAATTGAGCATAAAAATTCTGTTCTGAAATATCGTGTTTAGTCTATCTTTAGAGCTTAGTCAGACGTGGTTTAGCAGGCTTTGTTACGATGTTTTTGCGCCGAAGCCAATTTGCTTTGGTTTTAAACGCATAAAGTACTCCAGGGCAAGCCGGTAACTATCGAGCCCGAACCCACTGATGCTGCCTGTGCAGTACGGTGCAATCATGCTCCTATGACGATAAGCTTCGCGGGCAAACACATTAGAAATGTGCACTTCTACAACGGGCGTTTCTATGGCTTTTATGGCATCTGATAAGGCTATAGACGTGTGCGTATAAGCACCGGCATTCATTACAATGCCTTTGTAGCTGAAGCCGACTTCGTGCAGTTTGTCAATCAGAATGCCCTCGGTGTTCGATTGGAAATAGGAAAGTTCCAGGTCCGGGAATGCCGCTTTCAGCTCTTCAAAGTAAAGTTCAAAAGACTGTGTACCGTAAATGCTTTTTTCCCGGACACCCAGCAGGTTTAAGTTGGGGCCGTTCAGGATCAGTATTTTCATATGCTGGTGTTTTTGTGCCTATAAGGCTGTAATTTCAAACTTGCTCTAAACTGCAAAGGTAAGATTAACTATCTTTGCTTTATCATAGTGTAGTCAAAATAATGTGCTTATTGATTCTTGTGGTAATTGCCTAATATGCTGATGTAATACCTTTGTCTATGGTTAAATGGCTTAATTGTTAAATTGTTGATTTGTAGATGTGAAGAATCGAAGATGAATAACCGGAGCAGCCTTTTAAATTTGATCAGGAGGCTATACCCGAAACTTTTAACTACCAAGTGCCCTATTACAGAAAAGAGAGTCTAACATCTAGCATCTACAATCTAACATCTAAACATGAACTGGCCTATCTGCATAAAACAATTTGAACAGTACCTGCAGCTCGAGCGTTCGCTCTCCGGCAACTCAGTGGAGGCCTATATGCGCGACATCCGGAAGCTGACAGAGTTCTTGCAGCTAAAAGGCTATAAAGAGAGCCCGGAGCAGATGACCCCCGCCCTTGTGCGCGAGTTTCTGCAGTACGTGGCAGAACTGGGCATGACACCGCACTCGCAGGCCAGAACTTTATCGGGTGTTCGGGCATTCTACAAGTTCCTGATTATGGAAGACATGCTGGCTCACGACCCCACCGAGACCGTGGAAGCACCCAAGCTGAACCGCAAGCTCCCCGATACGCTCGATTTTCATGAGATAGAGCAACTGCTGAACGCTATCGATATGTCTACGCCGGAAGGTACGCGCAACCGGGCCATACTCGAAACGCTTTATAGCTCCGGGCTGCGGGTATCGGAGCTGCTGGACCTGAAAATGAGCAACCTTTACGAAGACATGGGCTTTCTGAAAGTGGCAGGTAAAGGCGACAAAGAGCGGCTGGTGCCCATCGGGCGAGATGCCCTGAAGCACATCAAGCTCTACCGCGAAGGCATCCGGTGCCACCTAACAGTAAAAAAAGGCCACGAAGATGTGCTGTTCCTGAACCGGCGCGGCGCCAAACTGACCCGTGTGATGGTGTTCACGATAATTAAAGACCTGGCTGCCAGGGCCAATATTCAGAAACAGGTAAGTCCGCATACCTTTCGCCACTCCTTTGCCACCCACCTGATAGAAGGCGGAGCCGACCTGCGGGCAGTGCAGGAGATGCTGGGGCACGAATCCATTACCACGACCGAAATTTACACGCACCTCGACCGCGATTACCTGAAGCAGGTGATAAAAGACTATCATCCGAGGAGTTAAGCCGCCGGAGTAGTAGATAAGCCGGTGTAAGACTCAGAAGCAATTATTCTAATAAAATAAGCCTCTAAAAGCTTCGGAGGCGATTTTTCGCCAAGGGTAAGTCTGGTAAATTAGAAGTTCTGCAGCTGTGGGCCATTTTTGTTTGTACCTCTAAAGCCACACGGCCTCTGGCTGCTTTATAGGCTTATGCAGGCACATGCTGTCGTTGCAGTTGTATAGGTTTCTCTACAGCAATTTTGCCTGAAAAACAGGTTGTGCCGCAGTTCTATCAAAAAAAGCTATCTTTAAAGCATATTAGCCAATAACTGAGCACGGTTTTCAGGTCCGATCTTTCATCATAAAAACATCTATATATGAGTATGCTTACTATCCGTAATTTTGAAGAGTTCGCGCAGCACGAAGGCGCTGAGTTGGGCGTATCAGACTACCACACCATTACGCAGCAGCAGATAAACCAGTTTGCCGATGCCACCCTCGATCACCAGTGGATTCACCTCGATGCTGAGCGCGCCAAAACAGAGTCGCCATTTAAGAGCACCATCGCCCACGGCTACCTCACCGTATCGCTGCTGCCTTACCTGTGGGGCAAAATTATAACTGTGGAGAACCTGAAAATGCAGGTGAACTACGAGATAGAAAGTCTGCGCTTTAAAGAGCCGGTGCTGGTAGAGAACCAGGTGCGCCTCAAAGCAAAACTGCTCTCCCTCAAGAACCTGCGCGGTATTGCCAAAGCCCAGATCGAGGTAACGCTGGAGATAAAAGACAGCAAAAAGCCAGCTTATACCGGTGTGGTTACTTTTCTGTACCACTTCAACGATTAGGCATCAAATTATTTGAATGAAATTAGCCCTCTGGAGGCTCTGCTGCTCCTGCTGCTGTTTTGGTGGCAGGAACAGCAGCCAACCAAGACCTCACAGTGTCTCAGGTAATAGCAGTAGTTATAATCTAATTAAAATCAAGTCGTTTTTTCTGTAATATTAGAAACTAGTAAATAATATGCCTGAAAATCTAATGCCTGGCTTTATTGATACACTCTGCTCTTCCGGACTTCTCAGTCCGGAAGTTTTCTGAAGCGGATTTCCTAATCCGCATTTATGAACATGGGGATTAGGAAATCCCCACCAGAGAGCATTCGGACTGAGAAGTCCGAATGAGCGGTGTGTTTATTAGCTCATCAGCACATTTAACCATCAGCACATTAATCAAATTATTCCAATCAAAAAGCCCTTCCGAAGGCAAAAATCGTCCAGAGAACCCTAGGCTTGGCGGCCTTTCAGCAGGAGCAACAAAAACATGCCGGCATGTCGTGCTAATTACCCCTGCCTTTCTATCTTTGCTTACCTGAAACCAACGCCCAAGCTGCCGTGTACAAAACCCTGATTCGCCCGCTCCTTTTCAAAATAGATCCCGAAAAAGTTCACTACCTGATTGTGGATGTCCTGAAAACGGGGTACAAATTGCCACTTTCTAAAACGATCAGCAACAGCCTGTTCCAGGTAACGGACCCGCGGCTGGAGCGGGAGCTGTTTGGCATTAAGTTTCCGAACCCGGTCGGGCTGGCAGCAGGTTTCGATAAAGATGCCCGGCTTATAGATGAGTTTGCCAACCTTGGCTTTGGCTTTATCGAGATCGGTACGCTTACGCCCAAGCCGCAGCCGGGCAACCCGAAGCCACGCATTTTCAGGCTCCCTCCCGATGGAGCGCTCATAAACCGGATGGGATTTAACAATGGTGGCGTAGATGCGGCCGTAGAGCGCCTGCGCAACCGGAAGAGCAAGGTGATTGTGGGTGGCAACATCGGCAAAAACAAAGTAACGCCCAACGAAGACGCTACCTCCGACTACCTCTACTGCTTTAAGGCGCTCTACGACGTGGTCGATTATTTTGCCGTAAACGTAAGCTCGCCCAACACACCCGACCTGCGGGCGCTGCAGGAAAAGGAACCACTAAAGCAACTGCTGCTGGCCCTGCAGGAGCAGAACAGCAAAATGCCGAAGGCAAAGCCTATTCTGCTTAAAATTGCCCCCGACCTGAACGAGGCCCAGCTCAACGACATCATAGAAATAGCCATAGAAGCAAAGCTGGCCGGCATTATCGCCACCAACACCACCATCAGCCGCGATGGACTAACCACGCCAAAAGCAACCGTAACCGACCTCGGCGCAGGCGGCCTCAGCGGAAAACCACTCACCAAACACTCCACCGAGATTATACGGTACCTGCGCCAGCACCTGCCGCCACACATAAAGCTCATAGGGGTAGGCGGCATTATGTCTGCAGACGATGCGCTCGAAAAGCTGCAGGCCGGAGCTGACCTGGTGCAGCTTTACACCGGATTTATCTACGAAGGCCCCGCCCTCATCAGCCAGATCAACAAGAAATTGCTTGCCGGATAATTTTTGAAATCATGCGTTTTTTGCTGAAAGGTTTCAACTGAAAAATTGTAAATTTGAAATCTTAACTTGTAGAGGGTATGGCAAAGAACACTTACAGAAACGATGCAGTTAACGCAGGGCGGGCAAGAAATGAGGTACGAGGACGCAACGAACCACGTAAAGCTAATGTTCCTTTAGGCGCTAAACCGAAGAAGGAAAAGAAGAAGTTTTCGATTAAACTGCCAAAAATCCGACTTCCGCACTTTGAGTTTGCTTTCTTAAAAGACAGGCGGCTAAAGCTTTTTGTCGGGTTCTTCTTTCTGCTTCTCTCCGTTTTCTTTACTATCGCTTTTGTGTCGTACCTCTTCACGGGGCAAGCCGACCAGAGTGTGGTGGAATCGGTAAACGGCACCACCATGAAAGAGTCGGGGCAGGAGGCGGAGAACTGGCTCGGGCTGTTCGGGGCTTATGTGTCGCATTTGTTTATTTATGAGTGGCTGGGTATCGGAGCCTTTTTCATTATCCCGATTACCTTCTTCACAGGTTGCCGCATTGTGTTTAAGCAGGTTACCATTTCTCTATCGCATGTGCTCAACTTCTGTTGCTTCTCCATGTTGTGGCTCAGTCTGGCGCTGGGTTATGGCGTGCTTGTTACCGATAAGGTTGATGCGCTTGGCTTTTTGGCCGGGGGCATCGGCATAGAATCTTCCATTTGGCTTACCAGCCTCATTAATTGGGGAACCGGCCCTCTGCTGGCTTTTCTGCTGGCAGCCTTCCTTATTTTCTTCTTTAACATCACCAGCATTAACTGGAGCAAAGTTATCATGTCTGATAACGACAAAGTGGATGTGGACAGAGGCAATGCCTCTTCGCTGGGTGATGTGCTCAACTCTAAAACACGCGGCGTAAACCAGTATGCAAACCCAACTGCCTCGCTTCATGAGCAGGAAGAGGAAGAAATGGAAGAAGAGGAACTGTTTGATGAGGAGGAGCAGTACCAGGAGGAGGAGTACGAGGAAGAAGAAGACCTGGATGAAGAGGAAGAAGCAGCCATTAACCGGGCGCTGGAAATAGAACTAAGCACCCTGAAACCGGAGCCACGGCCTGCACTGGCTAAACCAAGCGGTCCGCCAACGCTGGAGCTCGAAATAAACACGCCGCTGCCTGAGGAGCCTGAGGTACCAGTCGTGCCTTTTGTGAAGCCTGCTGCCGAACATGTAGACCTCGAAGTGGACGAAGGACCGGAGGAGGTGTTTGGTTCAGAAATGGAGAATTATGATCCGACGCTGGACCTGGCACGCTACCAGTACCCGACCATCGATCTGTTGAACGACTATGGCGCCAACAAAATTCAGGTAACCAGCGAAGAACTCAAAGCCAATTCCGATAAGATTGTGGAGACGCTGGGCAATTACAACATCGGAATCGCCAGCATTAAAGCCACCATTGGGCCAACTGTTACGCTCTACGAAATTGTGCCGGATGCCGGCGTGCGTATCTCCAAAATTAAGAACCTGGAAGACGATATTGCCCTAAGCCTTGCCGCCCTGGGTATTCGTATTATCGCGCCGATTCCAGGTAAAGGTACTATTGGTATTGAGGTGCCGAACACCAAAAAAGAAATGGTGTCGATTAAATCCATTCTCTCTACCGAAAAGTTCATGAAGAGCGACATGGACCTGCCGATTGCTTTTGGTAAGACCATCACGAACGAAGTGTTTATTACCGATTTAGCCAAAATGCCGCACTTGCTTATGGCAGGTGCTACGGGTCAGGGTAAG
Organism: Pontibacter qinzhouensis; assembly: GCF_008017455.1. Taxonomy (GTDB): domain Bacteria; phylum Bacteroidota; class Bacteroidia; order Cytophagales; family Hymenobacteraceae; genus Pontibacter; species Pontibacter qinzhouensis. Next base: position 48,479 of record NZ_VRTY01000038.1, read on the forward strand.
TCAGTGGGTCTGAACGCCATCCTTACCTCTTTGCTCTACAAGCGCCACCCTTCGCAGCTCAAGTTTGTGCTCGTAGACCCGAAAAAGGTGGAGCTCTCGCTGTTCAACAAAATAGAGCGGCACTTCCTGGCTAAACTCCCCGACACCGACGAAGCCATTATTACCGACACCAAAAAGGTTGTTAACACGCTCAACTCGCTCTGTATGGAGATGGACCAGCGTTACGACCTGCTCAAAGATGCCGGCTGCCGTAACCTGAAAGAGTATAACCGCAAGTTTGTGGAGCGTAAGCTGAACCCGAAAAAAGGCCACAAGTTTATGCCCTTTATCGTGCTGGTAATAGACGAGTTAGCCGACTTGATGATGACGGCCGGAAAAGAAGTAGAAACGCCGATAGCCCGACTCGCACAGTTGGCACGTGCCATCGGTATTCACCTGGTGGTGGCTACGCAGCGGCCATCTGTTAACGTAATTACGGGTATTATTAAAGCGAACTTCCCGGCACGTATCTCCTTTAAAGTAACCTCTAAAATCGACTCCCGCACTATTCTCGATGCCGGTGGGGCCGACCAGCTTATTGGTCAGGGCGATATGCTCTTCTCTATTGGGTCGGATATGGTGCGTATTCAGTGTGCTTTTGTGGATACACCAGAAGTAGATCGTATTTGTGATTTTATAGGGAACCAACAAGGCTACGACGATGCCTACCTGCTGCCTGAGTTTGTAGGCGATGAGAGCGGCACCGAGAAAACCGACTTCGATCCGTCGCAGCGCGATGCCATGTTCGAAGAAGCTGCCCGCATAATTGTGCAACACCAGCAGGGTAGTACCTCGCTCTTGCAACGCCGCCTGAAGCTTGGCTACAACCGCGCAGGCCGCTTAATCGACCAGTTAGAATCGGCCGGAATTGTAGGACCTTTTGAAGGTAGCAAGGCCCGGGAAGTTTTAATTACAGATGAATACAGTTTGGAACAGTTATTGAATACGATGGGTTAAGTAACAAAACCGAAATTTCTGTCATGAAAAAATTATTCTCTGTTCTGCTGGTTGTATTAACGTTAGTGAATTTGGCGAGCGCACAGCAGGACCCACAGGCTGGCAAGATTCTGAACCAGATGAGTGCCAAGTACAAGAGCATGAAAGCCTTTAAGGCTACTTTTGCTCAGACCCTGGAAAACCCATCTTCCAAAGTAAAAGAAACGATGGAAGGCGATATACTGGTAAGCGGACCAAAATACCACCTCAGCGTTAGCGGCCAGCAAATTATAAACGATGGCAAGCTGATGTGGACTTTCCTGCAGGATGTAAATGAAGTAACCATAACCGAAACAGATGCAGAGGCAGAAGCTATGTCGCCGAGCAAAATTTTCGATATGTATAAAAAAGGCTACAAATACTCGTATGCCGGTACCGAAGCTGAAGGTAACATAAAATACGATGTAATTGAGCTGGCCCCGGAAGACCGCAGCAACCCAATTTTTAAAGTGCGGCTTTACATTAACCAAAAAGACAGCACGCTTAAAAAATGGCAGATGTTCCGTAACAATGGCAACCGCTATACCTACGCCATCACTAACTTCCAGGCAAACCCTGAACTAGCCTCCGATGCTTTCACGTTTAACAAGGCAAAGCATAAAGGAGTAACTGTAGTAGACTTAAGATAAGCTTTTAACAAGTACATAAACAGGAAAGGCTGCCCCATGTGAGGCAGCCTTTCCTGTTTTAAGACCTTACAGCCCTTGACCCTTTTAAGCCATAAAAGCCTTTGGAAGGATGTTTTCCTTAGAATAATTAGTGCTGCTTGTTAGTTGTTGACTGTTAAATGGGTGAATTATTTTAAAGAGTAAATTGGAGGGGCAGCAAGCATAAACGGGTAAATTATGTTAAGTGGACCCTCGACCTACCTTAGCTGAAATTCCTTTGGAAGAGCGTTTTCATTAGAATAATTACATCTCCATTCAACACAGCTTACTTGCATGTGCTATTCTATGGTGATGGTGCGTGTTACGTACTGGTCTTGCGCCTGCCAGAACCGGAAGGTGTAAGTGCCCTTGATGGTAGGGATAAAGGTGTAGTTCGCTTTTCGGGTTGGCATATCCATGGTGCAGGCTTCTCCAACGTACACCGGATGCACAGCAATAGTGAAGGTGTTGCCTGAACGGGATTCAGAAAATTCGCCAAAACGACCGCAACCATTATTCACGGTAAAAAAAACCTCTATCGTAACAGGCTCGCCTAGTGAAGCACGTTCCGGCATAGTAAACTGCGTAACAGGAGCTGGCGTTGTGGCAGGCAGAATCACTTCGTCTTCAGAACACTGAAAGGCAGAAAAAAGAAGCAATACAAAAATCCATCGGATAGGTTTCATAGTTTTATGGGATCTGGTTCATTAAGAAGAGCCAGTTGCCACGGTAGTAGTTGCACGGCATCTTAAAAATAATAGGACCCGGAGGCAAAGCTTCTGCTTTAAAACTTTTTGGGGCAAGCCTAAACATGTAAATTTGCCAACCGATACTAACCTTTGCAGCGCATGACTAGAGCCCAGTTATTTGAACAGATTCTTCAGAAAAAGTCGTACTTGTGTGTAGGGCTCGATACTGACCCCGAAAAACTGCCAGAGCACCTGCTTGATACCGAAGATCCTGTTTTTGAGTTTAACCGCCAGATAATTGATGCCACCGCCGACCTGTGTGTGGCCTATAAACCGAACATCGCCTTTTATGAGGCACAGGGACCGGTAGGCTGGATGAGCCTTTCTAAAACGCTGCAGCACATTCCTGACAACATCTTCACCATTGCAGATGCTAAGCGCGGAGACATCGGGAACACCTCTGAGCTTTATGCACGTGCCTTCTTCGATACCATGTCTTTCGATTCTATTACCGTGGCACCGTATATGGGCTCCGATTCTGTAACGCCTTTTCTGCGGAAAGAAGGGAAATGGGTGATCCTGCTTGCCCTCACCTCCAACCCCGGCAGCCAGGATTTCCAGATGCTCCCGCTAAAGAACGGAGAACCGGAGTACTTGTTCGAGCAGGTGCTGAAAACCAGCGCCACCTGGGCAACACCAGACAATATGATGTATGTAGTAGGTGCCACCCGTGCCGATTTTGTAGAACGCGTGCGTGCCATCGTACCCGATAGTTTTCTGCTCGTACCGGGTGTAGGTGCACAGGGAGGTAGCCTGGAAGACATTTCGCGTCTGGGCATGAACAAAGAGTGTGGGCTGCTGGTAAACTCCACCCGCGCTATTATCTATGCCTCCTCCGGCCGCGACTTCGCCGAAAAAGCCCGTGAAGCCGCCCTGGAAGTGCAGCAGGAAATGGCGCAGTACCTGGAGAAGTTCCTGTAGGAGTGGAGGTTGTTGTTTAATCCTACTCTGTTTTATGAAGGATTTTAGCTTGAACCGGGAATAAGATATTCCGTTTATTTGAATATCAGAAATAAAGAAATGGAAGCAGAAGATATCAAAAATGAAATTCAAAAGGTTATAGATCAGGTAGGTACCTGAAGCTCAGCTAGACGATATGCTCCTTTATCTGAAGGAGTTTCAGGTAAAAGACAAAGGGCATAATAATGTAAACCAGCACCTTAAGAAGATATTAGAAGAAAATAAAGAGTTGTTAAAAAAAAGGTTTGCTCAATGATCACGGTTAAAGTGGTTGAGGAAATACATAATCTTCTTATTGATTAGTTTGGAGGTGCACAAAGCATAAGAGATTTTGGTGCGTTAGATGCTGCCTTGAAAAGGCCTTACGCAACTTTTAATAAAATGGAGCTGTACCCTGCTTCCATTGGAAAAGCTGTTGCAATCATTTAAAGCATTCTTACTAAATCATCCAGTTTATTGACGGAAATAGAAGAACAGGATATGTATTAATGAGACTCCTTCTATTACAAGACAATCAGGATATAGTAGCTGATCAGGATCAAAAATTTAATTTCGTGATATCTATTGCAAAAGGCGAGCTTTCTATAGAGTGTATAACAGAATGGATAAGGGCAAGGGCAAAGAAGATCCAATAAGTCCCTAAACATTTTTTCTAAAGAAATTTGAAAGACATCTGCCCATAACTTCCATTTCCACTTTTCCGTCTTTTGCTGTATTATTAACTACACAATTTGCACCTGCTACAGCATGAAAGAAGATTTTTTGTCTTACCTCTGGCAGTACCAGTACTTTGAGAAAACAGCTTTAAGCACGGCTGCAGGTGAGCAGCTGCAGGTGCTGCGGGTAGGATTTGCCAATTCCGATGCCGGACCCGATTTTCTGGAGGCGCGCCTGTGGGTGGGAGAGGTGGAGTGGTCTGGCAGCGTGGAAATCCATATTCGGGCATCAGACTGGCACCGCCACCAGCACCAGCAGGACCCGCGATACGACCAGGTAGTGCTGCATGTGGTGTGGGAGGCCGATAAACCTGTTCACCGCCGTGACGGCACCCTGGTGCCTGTGCTGGAACTGAAAAGTAAGGTAAAACCAGAAATACTGCAAACCTATCAGCAGCTGCAGAAATCCAATGATACTATTCCGTGTGCTGTCTTTTGGCCTGCAGTACCCGAAATTACTAAAACCGCCATGATGGAACGAACACTGGTGGAGCGCCTGGAGCAGAAGGGGGCAACTATTCTTCAGAACCTCACGCAGAATGGCAACGACTGGGAGCAAACGGCTTACGAGCTGCTATGCAGAGGTTTCGGCTTTAAAATAAATCAGGAGCCTTTTGAACGACTGGCCCGGGAGCTGCCGCTGGCGGTGGTACGGAAGCATCAGCAGTCGTTGTTTCAGGTGGAGGCGCTGCTGTATGGGCAGGCAGGTTTTCTGGAGCAGGAGATGCCGGAGGAGGAGTATCCACAAAAATTAGCCAAAGAATTCAGCTTTTTGAAACACAAGTACCAGCTGCAGCCCAGACTGCAGCGGCAGCATTGGAACTTCCTGCGTATGCGTCCGGCTAACTTCCCGACAGTGCGGCTGGCACAGTTGGCTGCAGTGCTGTCGGGGCATCAGCAGCTGTTTTCACGGTTCCTTTCTGCCAACGATATTAAGGCTTACGAAAAACTTTTTATGCAGCCTATGTCGGCCTACTGGCAACAGCACTACATGTTTAGCCGCGAAAATAGTACGGTGCAAACTGGCATCGGGAAGAGCAGTGCACATAACCTTATCATTAATGTGGCTGTTCCGCTGCTGGCAGCCTTTGCACAATACACACAGGAGCGGGCCTACCTGGAGAAAGCTGTAGCCTTGCTGGAGAAGGTG
>NZ_VRTY01000039.1 GCF_008017455.1 Pontibacter qinzhouensis
TGACCTGCTGGCGCGAGAGGTCCTGGCGCAGGGTCTCGGCCGACCAGGGGACCCACAGCTCGGTGAAGTCCCCCAGCAGGGTGGGCTGTCGGCAGCGCTTGTAGTAGGAGGTCTGGACCCGGATGTAGCTCTCCGGGCTGCCCAGGGGGTAGTGCTTGGTATCCATGGCAGGCAGATAATCTATTTTCGCTTCCTGCCGTTGTTACTTGCCTTTTGCACGGCCTCCTGCCGGATCTCGGAGACGGTTTTCCGGCGTCCCTGCCGGACCCATTCCTCCAGCTCGCTCTTGCGGAAGTAGAGGCGCTTGCCCCGCTTGCTGAAAGGCACCTCCCGGCAGCTGACCTTGGTGTAGAGGGTGGCCACGGAGAGGTGGAGGAAGGCGGCGGCCTGGGAGACGTTGAGGAGCATCTCCTTTTCCACCAGGGGCTGTTGCTCGGTGAGGAGCCGCTCGATGCGGTTTATTTTCTCGTGCAGCAGGCTCAGGGCCTGGGGCAGTTGCTCGAAGGTGAAGTGTTCCATGGCAGCGTGTGTTTTTGTGGATGTTGCTGCAATGGTAGGGGCTTGTTTGGATAGGGTGCAAGAGGGTAGTCTCGCTTCCTGCCTGTTTCCTACGGGATGGTATAGTTTTTTTGGGTGCGCAGGACGGGAAAGACGGCGTAGGTGCCGTCGGCCTGTTTGCGCACGTCCAGGATAGGGGACTGGCAGGGCTTGGCATTGGAGGAGATGAGGGCGGCCAGGTACCCCTGCGGCAGGGTCCGTTGCTGCCTGCGGTAGACGTAGGCGAAGTGCCGGGAGATCCAGGTCTCCAGCTCCCCTTTGAGGCAGCCCACGAGCAGGTTGGATTCGTAGAGTTGCTTGAAGGCATCGGCCAGCTGGTTGCCGTTCCCGTGGAAGAGCAGGGGAGAGGTGACTCCCTGGTTTTCCAGCAGGAGGGGCAGGAGTTGCTGCTGGTCCTCGGGGCTGAAGTAGCCCTTGAGGATCTCGAAGAGCCTCTCCGCTACCCCGTCCACGAAGCGGGGGTAGGCTGCCACCGCTTTGGCAGGGACATCCGAAATCGGCTGTTCCGGGGCGGGAAGCAGCGTTTGCAGGTGCAGGAGGAGGCTGGCCAGCATCGTTTCGCGCAGCTTGACCGACTCGCTCAGGTCATCGACCAGCTCCTCCCGAACGGCTATGCCAGCATCAAGCGGCTGCAGGTTGTGCACCAGGAAAAGGCCTGGCAGCTGGAGCTGGTGCAGGTAAGCAACGGGGTAGGGTACCCCTAAGTCCAGCGCGTTGTTGTGAAAGTGAATCCAGAAGGTCCGGAAGCGTTTTTCGATGTCGTTGAGTTGGTGCAGGACGAGCTGCAGCTGCGGGGGCTGGAGGGGCAGCAGGTCCAGGGCGGCCCTTTGGGAGAGGAGCCGGAGCTTGCTCCTGAAGACAGCGGCCTCATCGTAGTGCGTCTCGTGCCGCAGGTCGTAGATAGCCACTTGCTTATAGCCCAATGGTTCCGCAGGCACATTCCGTCGGACCAGGCGGAGCTCGAAGGTCTGTAGGCGGGTCAGGAACTTCTTCAGGTGCTTCATGGTGTAGGCTTTTTCAGGGTGGCCATCTGTTCGTAACGTCCTGCAGCTACTCCTCCTTCCCGGCTTAGAAGTGAGAAATTCAGGATGTTCTCTTATCAACAAATTTTCTCTTCCTCCTCTTGTCAAGTACTTGGAATAGGACCAGCTGAGGGGAGAGGTGATTGTTTAACTGGTTAATATAAATATCAAAAATCGGAAGTGCAAGCTAAGGAATTACAGAAGGCCGTCGCGTATACGCTTTAGGTGGGAGCGGCGGCCTTCCGGAATTCCTTATTCTCAAAGGTTCAAATGTTTCGTTAAAGAAGACCTGCCGTGCCAGGTTAGCTTAGTGACTATAATGTTAATAGAGCAGGAATAGACGTTAGGCTTTATGCTCTATGATGGGCAATTTGAACGAAGGGAATTCTCCTGTCTGCCTCGTTTACCTTTCAGGTTAGCTTTTCACTAAACCCGTTGCAAAGCAATTACATGAAAATTGATTTTATAAAAGGCATTTTTAAAAAGCAAAATCTTTGTTTCCAGCATGTTTATTATCCCGGAAACTGTTTTCATTTAAACGAAGGATTAAATGAAAACTGTAGACTAATCTCCATTTTTCATTCTTGGATTCAAGATTTATTTCATATGGCATTAGGACCTATTAATAATCTACTTTCCACGATAAAATCTGAAAAGACACTATACCCTTTTTCAATCCTGCTAAGGTATTATATCTTTCTTTGTACATGCAAGGACTTGAAAAACAAACTTCAGCGGAGTTGGAAAACGATCCGGTATCGTCATGGATTTACTCAAAAACAAAAAGAGCAGGGAGCTTATACTCCCTGCTCTAACAAACGCGCTAAACAGTATTCTTATCTGAAGACGTAATCAATGTTTGGCAGCTGCGAAAGGACTGGCGACTCGAGGTCAAGCACTTTGGCTCTTCCGTCTATTTTGGGTGAAACGGTGCCCTTCATTTTCAGGTACTCTTCCATAACGTCGTGCACCGTATAGTCTAGTACTTTAGGATCCTTAGCGTTTGGCATGCGACACAGTACGTGGTCTGGCTCACCGGTTCTGCGGCAGGCAGCCATGGTATATACCTTCCTCAGGTCTAGAGGCTGCCCTCCCACTGTGATAGACTGCACACGCTCTCCTTTAGGGGCATTGGCATTGAAGGTCAGTTCCATACCTGAGAAGCGGATCACCCAGCCACCGAAGCGCTCCAGGGGCTTCTCGGCAAATACGTTGTGCAGTTCCTGCTCCATCCAGTTTTTAATCTGCTGGCCGGTAGCCTTACCTGTTTTCACGTTCTCGTTCACAGGCAGCATGTTCCAGATGTCGCTGTAGGTAATAGGCGCCTTGCCTGAGGCATCCGGTACGATCGGGGTGCCGAATCGGAAACCGTTCGAGATGGCAATGTCAGCACCTGTCTTCCAGCGAACTGCATCGGTAATCATATTGTCCAGTGCATTCTCTACCACCAGGTAACGGTAGAGCGGTTCCGTGGTATAGCCGAGTACCCGATCCATCTGCTTCTTGTAGGGGGCCATTTGCTCGTCCACAATTTTATGCACCACTGGGTCAGCAGGGTATTTCTCAGGGTCTACATCAATCAGTTCGTAGCGCCGGTCCACTATTTCCCCATCTTTAATCTCCAGGTCCAGGCGACCGACAAATGAACCGAATCCGCCCGGTTCTACTACCTGCGCATACTTGCGCCTCAGCGGCTGCCTTATTCTTTCATGGGTATCATTTCCCAATACAAAGTCTACCCCTTCAATCTCAGGCTGATCAGCCAGGTAGATTTGCTTGGAGATCCCCAAGTGCGTTACCTGAAACAGGATATCTACACCATTTTCTTCTTTCAGCTCCCTGATGAGCGGTTGCAGGTTATCCTCAAGACCTTTAAAAATGAGCCCTTTGCTGAATACCGGGTTCTGGCGCACCGGTACTTCCGGGTCATTATAGGAGATGAAGCCCAGTTTTACACCTTTCATTTCTTTGATGATATAAGGCGGGTAGAGCAGCTCAGAGCTGGCTTCGTCATAAATGTTGGCACACACCACCGGCTTGCCGTACGATTCCAGTATGCTGCGCATTTTCTGGCTGCCGAAGATCACCTCCCAGTTACCGGGAATCAGGAAATCATAATCCATCGCTTTGATGACAGGGGCAATGGCGTCTCCCTCCGACATGGCAGCCACGGCGCTTCCCTGTATCAGGTCGCCACCGTCCACAATCACAGTTCCTTCGGGGTTCTCTGCTTTCACCTGTTTGAAGAGCGTCTGGATGTTGGCCACACCACCACGCTCTTTGAATACAAACTCTCCGTTCTCTACGAACATTTCCTGGTGGGGCATCAACTGCCCGTGAATGTCTGCAGTCTGTAGGATGGTGATGGTTTCGACGCCGTCTTCGCTGCCCCGGTTCTCTTCCTGATGGGGTGTCTGGCAGGAGCTCATCCATAGACCTGCAAGCGGAAGAGCAGTAAGTATTGTCTTTTTAAATAGCTTAGTCATTTTCATGTCGTTAAGGTTGGATAACAAGGTATTCTTTCGCCTGTAGCTGGTATAACCGGATATAGCCGTTAGAGATCACACCGGCGGCTTTTGGTAGGTCTTTCTTATTTATGTTGTGCCTATCCAGTGCAATCTGGCAAACTGTTACGCTAAAGGCCCCATCTGATTTTTCCTGGATGAACTTTCCTGACTCCTGTTCCGCAGTAATGCTTTTTACCGCATTCCCGATGGCAACCACTTCGAAATGCTGTACCGGAACGCCAGAGTTTTTAAGTTGCTGGTAGGTCTCCCAGGCACCTTTTATGTGCCTGTCTTCTTTGGCTAAAAAGGCATAGGCTCGGTGGTGTTGCAGGTCAGCCTTTTCTGATGCGGTAAGCGGGGGGAGGCTTTGAGCAAGGCTTGTTCCACTAATCAGCCACATAAGCAAAAGCATCATGGCCGGAAGTGCGGATAGTTGGTTCGACTTCATAATATTTGAGTTGATTAGATAATAGTGTTGTATTGCGAAAAGCCTGCTGTATAGCATCACAATAGAATAATCAAGGATGTGGACGGTTACTACATGGCAAAGCATGGCTTGCAAAGTCCCTCGTTAATACAATTAGCAAAAAGGGAATAGCCTGCTACAGCGGTGAGTCCCCTGTGGGGGCGATGCAGTAGTCCAAAAATGAAGAATCAGCTAAGCCGGGGCGGGTCAGGCTCTAAAAATTTACTGAGAGAGTAGTAGACTACTTGGTTGAACCCGGATTTTTGGTATTCCAGGTATAGGGGCACAAACACAAATGTATCAGCGGCTGCCGTACTAATCAGCTTTACAGAGCAGTGGATTTCAACGGTTCCCTCTTGCTGCTCACTTTGTGAATCAGGCTTTTTCTGCAGCAGCTGTCTGACAGGGCTGCTTTTCTCAGCAGAGGCCACCAATTGCTTTTTGGCTTCTTTTCTAAGGCAAACCTTCTTTATAGACACGCCCGCATGTTCTCCCGGCACAAGGCTGACGGCTGTCAGCGCCGCGAGATGTACACATAACATCATAAGGGCCCATATGTGCAGGTAGTGTCTCAAGTACTTCTTTTCTAGGTGCAGAACGATTAGGTGTGTAGCTCTATTTCACAAAACAAGCAAAACTTCTACTGGCATACGGTGACTTTTGTCACACTGGCTCACTTCATAATGTCTGTACTTGCGAACAGTACAATAATGGAGGCTTAAAAATTCAATAAGAACTATGAGGTGCTGGATAAATACAATCGCCTTTGTGCTGCTCCTTGCCTTTGCCGGCTGTCAGCAGGGTACAGGAAATAGAAAGGTAAACTTGACAGCAACAGAAGTAAAGCAGCTGATCGAGGCTGAAGAGGACCTTGTGATACTGGATGTACGAACGCCATATGAGTTTCAGGAAGGCCATTTGGAGGGCGCTGTTAACATAGACTACACTTCTCCTGATTTTGAGCAGGAAATCGTAAGCTTGGATACAGCGGCCACCTATTTGCTTTACTGTAAATCGGGCAACAGAAGCGGCAGAGCAACCGCTGTCATGAAAAACAACGATTTCAATAACCTTTATAACGCAACGGCAGGGTTTGATGCGCTTAAAGCGGCAGGCATACAAACGAAATAAAACAAGCTATGGGTATTACAAGTAAAAGACTCACTCACCTTGGCGTTTTCTGGCTGGTGCTGCTGCTTATTGTGGTAACTGAGTTCATCAGTGCCCCAATCGCTTTGTTTACGGGTATACTTTTAGGTCTTACCTTCGGAAATCCTTATCCGGCAAAGCTTGGCAAAGTCACCAAGTACTCTCTTCAGGCTTCGGTTGTTGGCTTGGGCTTTGGCATTAACCTGTATCAGGTGGCTGAGACCGGCCTGAAAGGATTTCTCTATACTGGCTTGTCCCTGATAGTTACAATTGTGGTTGGGCTACTCCTGGCGAAGTTACTGGGAGTAGGGAAGAAGCTGAATCACCTTATATCGGCGGGTACTGCCATCTGTGGGGGTAGCGCCATTGCTGCTGTGGCCCCGGCTATCAAGGCGTCTGAAAAAGAAATATCGGTGGCGCTTGGCGTCGTGTTCATCTTGAATGCGATGGCCTTGTTTATCTTCCCTTTCATCGGAAATCAACTGCAACTGTCGCAAGAGCAGTTCGGGATATGGGCAGCCATTGCCATACACGACACCAGCTCTGTAGTTGGGGCCGCAACGCATTTCGGTGAAAAGGCCCTTGAAATAGCCACCACGCTTAAGCTCACCCGTGCCCTGTGGATACTGCCGATAGTGCTCATCACCGGGTTTCTATTCAAGTCTGAAGGAAAGGCAAGCTTCCCTAAGTTCATACTGTTCTTTTTGGTGGCATCCCTTTTCAGCACTTTCCTGAGTGGCCTGAGTGACGCGTATAGCTGGCTGACTATGCTGGCCAGAAAAGGTCTTATCATCAGCTTGTTCCTGACCGGTGCAGGCATAAGCCTGCCTTTACTCAGGACTATCAGTATCAAGCCGTTTATGCAAGGTGTGGCGCTTTGGCTGATCATAGCTTCAGGCTCTTTGCTGGCGGTTTACTACGTAGTTTAACAGGATAGTTGGATTATCTGAACCTGCGTAGTATATAAAATCGGATACTTTCTTTTTGCGGTTACACAGCTATGAGACTTAGTTGCGCAGCCGCAACCTGTTCTAGCTCGACCATGAAAAACGAAACTAAGCTTACCATTCTCCAGCTCAACGATACACATGCCTATCTTGAGCCTCACCAGGAAGTATTTCTGGAAAGTGGTTCTACAGTATATCGCATTGCTGGAGGGTTTGCCCGCATAGCAGGTTACCTGAAGCAGCTCCGTCAGGAGCAGCAGGATGCAGTACTGGCATTGGACTGCGGCGACACCTTTCATGGTACCTATCCGGCTGTTGCTTCTAAGGGCGAGGCCATGGTAGCTGTGCTGAATGAACTAGGGCTGGAAGCCATGACAGCCCATTGGGAATTTGCCTACGGCCCGGAGCAGTTCAGAAAGCTGGTTTCCAGTCTCAATTATCCCATGCTGGCTATCAATGTGTATGACAAATACGCCGATAAGCTGGTCTTCGAGCCTTACATGCTGAAAGAGATGAATGGTGTAAAAGTTGGTGTGATCGGCATAGCCTGTAACATCGTGGATAAAACCATGCCGCCCCATTTCAGCGAAGGCATCTATTTTACAATGGGGAATAAGGAGCTTCCGGACTACATTCAAAGGCTAAAGCAAGAAGGAAAGGTTGACCTGATTATCCTAATCTCACATCTGGGCTTTCCGCAGAATATGAACTTGCTTTCCGAGGTGGAAGGCGTAGAGATGTCTGCCTGAGCAGCCACACCCATTACCGTACCTCTAAAGCCGTTCGACAGAGGCAGACAATTGTGATGGAGTCCGGTTGCCTCGGTTCCTTTCTGGGCCGGCTGGATCTGACCCTTGAGAATGGCAGGATTACCGGATATAGTCATGAACTGGTAGAGGTTTCAGATTCACTCCCTGTTGATGCCAGGATGCAGGAGCTGGTACAGCAGGCTGTTCAGCCTTACAGGGAAGAATTTAGTCAGAAGGCAGGGGAGACGGCTACGATCCTTGATCGGAATAACATCCTGGAATCCACGATGGATAATTTCCTGCTTCAGAGTATGCTGCACGCTACAGGGGCAGAGCTGGCTTTCTCGAATGGTTGGCGTTATGGAGCGCCAATAATTGCCGGGCCTGTTACACTCAACGACCTCTACAATATCATCCCTATGAACCCACCTGTTCAAACAGTTCAACTAAAGGGAGAGGAGTTGCTGAACATGCTGGAAGAGAACCTGGAGAAAACCTTCTCGCCGGACCCTTATTCGCAACAGGGAGGGTACGTAAAGCGGTGCATGGGATTAAAGGCCTTCATCAAGATTGAAGCGCCAAAAGGCAACCGCATTCAGAAGCTTTTTGTGAACAGCCAGGAACTGGAGCTACAGCGGACCTATAACGCTGCTTTTGTAACGGAGCAGGGTGTGCCTCAAAAGTATGGAGTTAGCCGGGCTGATGCAGGAGTGAAGGCAATAGAGGCCATGAGGCAGGACCTGGAAAAGCATTCTCCCGTGAGCATAGCCCTATTGGGTACATTCACTGCAGTATGAAACTAAAGCAATCAAACCCTGTTAACTTATGAATTTAAATAAACAACTAGGCGGTCTGTTTCTTCTGGCCCCCATTCTGCTCGCCGGTGCCTGTACAAACCTAAACCAGGAAGCAACGGAGACAAGCGATATGACAGAAAAGAAGCAGAGGTCTCTTTACATCCTGCACACCAATGACATGCATGGCACCTACATGTCCTTCTATACCACAACTGGTAATGCGACAGCACAGACCGGCGACCCGGGGCGTGATACACTCATCACCTTTAACCAGGAGGCCAGGATAGGGGGCTTTGCTTACCTGGCTAGCGCGGTAAAAAAGGCACGAAGCGATAGAGGGGCCAATAGTGTGTTGCTGGTAGACGGCGGCGATACGTTCAGTGATGACCAGCTGGGAAACATCACGAAGGGAGAGGCCATGATCCGCCTGATGAATGCCTTGGACTACGACCTGATGGCGCTCGGCAACCACGACTTTGACTATGGGCTCCAGCGGACCCGCGAGCTGGCGCAACTGGCTAACTTCCCCATGCGTGCAGCCAATATCACGGATGATGCCACGCAGCAGCCTGTGTTCGGCGACCCCTACCTTGTGAAGGAGTTAAATGGGATAAAAGTGGCTGTTCTGACGCTTGGCTATCGCAACACACCCAAAACAGGCAACCCGGATAATGTGAAGGGACTGAGTTTTCATGTAGGGCAGGAGGTGGCGCAAAAGTATGTGCCGGAACTGCGTCAGAAAGCGGACATCGTGGTGGTGCTCTCGCATGAAGGAACGGCTGTAGATTACAAAATGGCCCGCGAAGTCGAAGGTATAGACCTCATCATCGGGGCCCATAGCCACGACATACTGGAGCCGCGGAAGAAAATCGGTAAGACCTATGTGGTGCAGGCGATGTCTGACGCAGCTGTTCTGGGTGAAACAGAGCTGCTCATCGCAGACAATGAACTGGTCGATGTGAAAACGCATTACCACTGGCTTTGGAATGACCGGTTACAGCCAGACCGTGAGGCACAGGCACTCATAGATGAACTGCGCGAGCCATACCTGAGCAGGCTGCAGGAAAAAGTGGTGGAAAGCAAAGACGTGATTGGAAGGCAGTACAAGTCCGAAAGCCCATTCGACAGGCTGGTGGGTAATCTATTGTTGGAAGGGTATACAGGTGATGTAGCCATCATGCCGGGAGTGGGCTACGGTATCTCTATCAAAGCAGGCCCTGTGACAAGTGAAGACGTCTATAAGCTGTTGCCACACCCCTCCAGGATTGTAACCCTGACCATGACGGGTAAGCAACTAAAGCAAACACTGGAGCAGTCAGCTGAGAACCTGAAGCCTGACAACAAGTTGGGAGCCGTCGGGGGACTTATACAGACAACTGGTATGCGCTACGAATTGGACCTGGGCAGACCAATTGGACAGCGTATCACCAATGTCATCATCAAAAACAGGCCTGTAAATGACACCCAGAATTATAGGGTGGTAACACATAATGGCCTGCTTACCGGGCTGCATAACTACGATGAAATAGGCAGGGGGCAAAACATTAACAGAACCGAGCAACTACTTACTGACTTCATACTGCAGAAGCTAAAGGAAATGAAAGAAGTTGCCATGCCTGCCAATATGGGTGAGGTAACCATAAAGCGCTAAGTATAATTGTATATATAAGAAAGCCCCGTGGTTTAGTGACCACAGGGCTTTCTTTTGCCACCTATATGCGGTAGTTGCTTAAAACTTAATGTAGCTCCAGCCTTCTTCCTGCCTGGTCACGATTTCACCGATTCCCATGGGTACGGTAGGCACGTTAGGCAGCAGCTGATTCTTTTCAACTTTAAATCTCTTCATGGTGTTTTCGCAGGCGGCAAACACTACCCCTATGGCCTGCAGCTCTTTTATGGCGTTGGCTTGCGTTGAATTACTGTTAACCAACAGGTTGATTGCATTGCCGTGTACCACCACCTCGATTTGTGCCTCCGGCCAGCCGCGTTTGATGTTGTTTAACTGCCGCATCAAACCGGCGTGCATCGTCGTGTCTGCTACCTTTAAGTCGTAAATAATTTTGTGCTGCGTAGTTTGCTCAGTCTCTTCTGGGTACTTTGCCTGAGCATAGGAAAGCGGCGCTAAAAACGCTACAAACAAAACCATTGGAACTAGTTTCAATTTCATGGTTTTAAGTTGCAAGTTAAACATGATCTGGTGGACTGAGATTGTGAAGCAAGTGCAATACAAAGCTTCATCCGGCCCGAGGCGATCAATTCAGATGAAGCTCCGAATCATTATTCTGAAGCCAGTCTCTGAAGAAACGCTACTACCTCCGGGGTGTTGTAGTCGGCCATGCCTTCCTGCTTTGCCACAATCTTCCCATCCGGCGCGATGATGAAGGTGGTTGGAATAGCGTTGGAATGGAACTCCTGTGGGAACTGGCTGGCCGGCATGTACACCGGGAAAGTATAGCCTTTCCTGTCGATGAACTTCTTCACTTTATCCACCCCGCCTTCGTCTACTGACAGCAACACAAAAGCGATTTTGTCGGAGCCCACTTTCTCGTACAGTTTCTGGATGTTGGGCATCTCGGCGATGCAGGGTGGGCACCAGGTGGCCCAGATATTCAGGAATACCACCTTTCCCTTCAGGCTCTCAAAACGGACTTGCTTGCCTTGCATGTCTACCATCTTTAAGCCAGCGCCGGCCATTTCTGAATTGGCCATTGCCGCCGCATCCACTACTGCTGTAGCATCAGGGTTCCGTAGAGATTCCGGTACATCTGCATTTTTGATGCCTGTGGCCAGCAGCACACGCTGCACCTGCCCAATGGCTTCCGTGTGCAGGCCAGTTAAGTACAGCACCCCAAAAATGGCTAGCATCACAGCCCAGCCTGGTATCTCATATATAGAAAATTTCTGCTTCCTCATAAGGTTGATTTTTGTAATGAAGCTAAGGTAAATGAATCTTTTTAGCTGGTCTGTGACTAAAGTTCCACAGTAGTATATCCTTGTTGCTTCAGGTCAAACATATAGGTAAGGCCATTAGGCGTGACTTCTACACCATCAACCAAATCTGCAGCAGGTATCTTAAATTGCTGTAACGACATACCACATAGCATGTAGGTAACCCCGGCAGCTCTGCCTTTCTCTATCTCTGCAGCCATGGCACCGTCTCTTCTGAAGGCCTCCACGGACTTTCCGCAGGCCATTACCACAAACGATTCGCGGTTATACTTGCTGGATTTGGTAATTGTCTCGGCTGTGTTAACCGCCGCCTTCAGGTGGTTTGGCTGACTGATGAGCACGGCATACTTGGTAAATGCCCTGGCTGTGGCCTCTTGTGTAGTATGCCGTGCACTGGTTGTGGCGCAGGAACCGAGCAGTACCAGGAAGCCGACAGCCAATACTGCTGCATAGCTGCCATTGCGCATTGGAGCCAGGCTTGCTTTCTTTTTCTGCTTCAGCACCTGGTCCAGTCCATAGTGCCTGGCACCATTCACAATGAAGAAGATGAGCATGCCGATAAGTGCCACGTTCTTGAACAATGGTCCATAGTCGCCGCTGCCTACCTGTACGGTCAGTGTGATTGGAACCAGGATAGCCAGCAATCCGGCAGAAGCCAACCTTGTTTTAAAGCCAGCCAGCAGCATAAAGCCACCTATTAGCAGGCCTATACCTGAAAGTATGATCAGTGTTTCTGCCGGTGCTATCCAGGTGGCCAGGTGCGCGAAGGGCGCCTTTTCTAATCTGGCAGCTGCACCAGCTGTTTTCACAAGGTGGCTTATACCAGCCACAATAAAGATCAGGCTGCCCAAGCTGCGCAGTACCAGAAATGATATTTGTTGTTTTGGAGTAGTTTCCATAAAATTCGATTTTCTTAAAATACGTTATTTGATAAAGTCTAAGCATACCTATAGCAACTCGCCTGTTGGGCAAGTACAGGTATGAAGGCACCAGCTGTAACTGCAACCAGTTAAGCTCTTGCCTCCATTGTACAAATTGTATTTAAAGAAAGCCGGGGTGGCTCAGGGTCGTACTCGAGTACAGGAGAAAGGTATTTCCGGATGTGTGGAAGTATAAAATCTCGATTGGCTGTAAAAGAGATAAAAGGCTCTGAATGCTGCTCATTTACGACAGCATAAACCTGCTGGCTACAATCGGAGGCTATACCTGTGTCGTTGTTTTGCTGCTTGGAGTGGGTCTGGTGTTTCAGGCATTTTTTGGCGCATACCTTTTTACCAAGGCGCTTACCGTATTTACAGCCTTGTTTCAGCTCTGGCTGCTGCGCGGAGCTGCGCATACCGCTGCTCTTCGGAATTACGAAGAGCAATAGCGTAAGACATGCAAATAACAGCAGGTAGTATTTCATGTATTTTTATGCGCTATAGTATCTGTTTGAAAAGGAACGTATATAGAAGCCATAGTTGCTTAAACTTACCTTAAGGACTTACGATTAGGTAGCTTTAACAAAGTTAGTGCTACATTTTTTACTATGCCACAGCAGCTTTTTGGTGCAGCACATCCTGTACTCTGACAGCAGTCCAGCGCCGACGGTAAGTACAGCAGTTCCAAGTATAACAGCATTCAGCCCGAAAAGGTCGCCAAACACGCCAGCGGCAACGGCACCAGCAACGTAACCAAAATCGCGCCAGAACCGGAAAATGCCCAGACTCTGTGGTCGTTGGCTCGGGTGTGTGTTCTCGGCCACCACCGACAGGAAATTTGGATATACCAAGGCCGTGCCAGCACCAAGTATAACAAGCGCAGCCACCAGAACAGGATAGGAGCCGGCAAATAAGAGTAAGCCTATCGCCACTCCCTGTACCATCATGCCCATACTCAGTAATTGCTTTTTGCAAAGCACATCGCCAAGCTTGCCGGTTACCAGTTGGCCCAGTCCCCACACTACCGGGTAAATACCGGCGAGAAAACCTGTTTCGGTCAGGGAGTATCCTTTGGTACTTAACAGCACCGGCAGCAGCCCCCACAGGATACCGTCGTTCAGGTTATTGACAAAACCATTTAAGGTTACAGAACCTAAGTTGCCGTGGCGCCAGGTAGTGTCTTTCCAGATGTTGTGCAGCAGCGGTATATTGGTGTGCTTAGTCTCAGTTTGCACATGACTGGTCGTGTCACGCACCAGGAATACTGTCAGCAGCAACCCAATAATCGAGAAAGCAATACCCGGAATAAAAGCATATGTTACTTCGCCGGTTGTGGAAGCGATGTAGCCGGCCAGAAACGCCACCAGCCCAACCGCCAGGTAACCCGCGAACTCATTGATGCCCATGGCCAGGCCACGGTTCTTTTCTCCTACCAGGTCAATCTTCATCACCACAGTGGCCGACCATGCTAAGCCTTGGTTGATGCCCAGGAGCAGGTTGGCAAAGATCACCCACCACCAGGCATCGGCATACAGCAGCAGCCAGGGAACGGGCAGGGCAAACAGCCAACCGATCAGCAGCAGCTGTCGGCGCGTGTACCTCGTGGCCAGCCTGCCCATTGCCAGGTTAGCGACTGACTTGGCCAGACCGAAAGCCACAATAAACGAAAGAAGCGCTGTGTGCCCGTTGATACTGAACACTGATTCGGCGAATTCCGGAATCACGGAACGCTCCAGTCCTACCATAGCGCCCACAAAGCCGTTTACGAGCACCAGCAGCCAGAACTGCTTTGCGTTCTCCCGTAAACCGAGTTTTGTTCCTGTGGGTTGTGCCATGTTGCTTTTATTCTTTTGCCTTACTGCCTTTACACGGTAGAAGGCCACCGGCACTTACGCCGGCGACTTTCAAGTCATACTCTACTTTTTAGCCAAACCTTTTAATGCGGTAATCTGTCTTTTATAGCTCCGTACAGGTAAGTGCCGGCAATGGCACCAACTACCGCTATCAATATCGCCCAGTACTGGTACCCGATGTTTACGAACATGGGGCCCGGGCAAGCCCCAGTCAGCGCCCAGCCTAACCCGAAGATGGTGCCTCCGATCAGGTAACGCGGCACGGACATTTCCTTCGGCGTGAAAATGATCGGGTTGCCTTGGTCGTCACGCAGCTTGTATTTTTTGATAATGTAGGTAATAATCACACCCAGTATAACTGCCGTCCCGATAATACCATACATATGGAACGATTGGAAGCGGAACATCTCCTGGATACGGAACCACGAGATAGCTTCCGATTTACTCATCACGACACCGAAGATCAATCCGGCAATTATAAATTTCAGTCCTCTCACGGTAATAAATTTTTTTTGGTTAATAATAGCTGTATAGAAGCCGCTCTCTTTAGAAGATCAATGGTAACAGGATCCAGGTAGTGGCCAGACCACCGATAAAGAAGCCGATAACGGCGATAAGCGATGGCAACTGCAGGTTAGACAACCCGCTGATGGCGTGACCTGATGTACAGCCGCCTGCATAACGAGCCCCAAATCCGATGGCAAACCCGCCCAGCAGCAGGATCAGGAAGCCTTTGAGCGTGAAGGCTGCCTCCAGGCTAAAGATCTCTTCCGGCTGAATGCCATCCGGAGCTGAAATACCAAGGGCGCTCAGGTCCTGGATCGTTGCCTGGGATATCTGCACGGCCTCGCCGTTTGACAAAAACTCAGCAGCGATGAAGCCGCCGGTGACGGCACCTACCAGAAACAGCAGGTTCCAGGTCTGGGCGCGCCAGTCAAAATCGAAGAATTTGACATTTCTACCCGCACCGCAGGCTGAGCAGATAGTGCGCAGGTTGGCTGACACACCAAATGATTTCCCGAAGAACAGCAGCAGTACCATGACAAAGGCAATGACAATACCCGATGTGTACCACGGCCACGGTTGACTCAAAAATTCTAACATTTCTTACTCGTTTAGTTTGAGTTTGGAAGATAGGGCTGGGCTGGAACAGATAGCAGCCCAGCCTATTTTTATACTTTATTCCCTTGGCCAGGCACCGCTGCCGCCTGCCAGGTTATAGGCTTTGAATCCTTCTTTGCTCATCATATCGCAGGCTGATCCGCTGCGGCTGCCGCTGCGGCAGAACAGGAAATACTCCTTGTCTTTGTCCATGGTCTTCAGCGCCTGCTGAAACTGGGAAGATGTCACGTCCAGGTTTTTAGCGCCTTTGATAGAACCTCCGGCAAACTCACCGGCCGTTCTCACATCCAGCAGCGCTGCTTTTGGAGCGTTCTGATACCTGGCTCTAAAGTTATTTCCGTCCAGGTTATCGTAGTTTTTTGGTTTTGATCCGAATATGTTGAACATAGCTCTTATTCTTCTTAGATGATTACTGTTTTTCCATTACAGTACAAAGGTCGGTATAATAGCAGCCTGTGTCTGTGACTTTGGTCACGCAAGGAATTTTCATTAAAAAATCAGGTGTTTGCCCGCCTTTATACATGCTTAAGCAAGAACCGGGGTAAGCTTTTGCAAACCCCGGCCAATACTAAACATCTAAACTAAAACAAATTATGATTTCAATGTGGAAGGGCAGACGAAAGCCGTTTTAGGAACACTTGTCGCTGCAATAGCCTTGAAGCCACCCTCTACATTCACTAGATTCTCAAATCCTCTCGCTTTCAGAATGGAAGCTGCGATCATGGAGCGGTAGCCTCCGGCGCAGTGCAGGAACATGGTTTCTTCTTTCGGCAGCTCTGCCAAGTACTCGTTCAGGTAATCAAGCGGAGCGCTTTGGGCTGTCTCCACGTGCTCGGCCTGGAACTCGCCCGGTTTGCGCACGTCCACCACCTTGATGGCATTGTCCTGCTCAAAATGATTAGCGAAGGCTTCTGCTGAAATAGAAGTGATGGTATCTACTTCTTTGCCGCCCGCCTTCCAGGCATCCAAGCCGCCATTTAGGTAGCCGATCGTATAGTCGTAGCCTACGCGGGCCAGCCTCGTCACTACCTCCTCCTCACGGCCCTCGTCCGTCACCAGCAGTATCTGCTGCTTGATGTCCGGAATCAAGGTGCCTACCCAGGGAGCAAAGTTGCCATCGATGCCTATGTTGATCGAGTTAGGAATAAAACCGGCTGCAAATGTCTCCGGGCTGCGCGTATCCAGCACCAAGGCACCTTTTTCATTTGCTGCCGCCTCAAAAGCTTCCGGTGATAAGGCCTGCAGGCCTTGTTCCAGTACACTTTCAATGTTGTCGTAGCCTTCCTTGTTCATCTTCACGTTCAGCGGAAAATAACTTGGCGGCGGTGTGAGGCCATCTGTCACTTCTTTGATGAATTCATCCTTGGTCATGTCGGCACGAAGGGCGTAGTTCGTTTTTTTCTGGTTGCCCAGCGTATCGCTTGTCTCCTTGCTCATGTTCTTACCACAAGCGGATCCCGCCCCGTGTGCCGGGAAAATGATTACATCCTCTGCAAAGGTCATAATCTTGTTGCGCAGCGAGTCGTACAGGTGCCCGGCCAGTTGTTCTTGTGTCAGGTCAGATTTTGCGGCCAGGTCCGGACGTCCCACATCTCCTATGAACAACGTATCACCCGAGAACAATGCATAATCTTTACCGTCCTCATCTATGAGCAGATAAGTGGTGGACTCCATGGTATGCCCCGGCGTATGCAGCACTTTTATTCTTACATCACCCACCTTCAGCTCCTCACCATCTTTTGCAATGTAAGCGTCATAGGTCGTCTTGGCATTCGGCCCGAAGACAATGGTGGCGCCGGAAGCCTTAGCCAAATCCACGTGGCCAGATACGAAGTCGGCGTGGAAGTGCGTCTCCAGCACGTACTTTATATGGGCATTGTCTTTCTCTGCCTTTTCCAGGTATGGTCTAACCTCGCGCAGCGGGTCAATGATAGCGGCCTCGCCGTTGCTCTCGATATAGTAAGCGCCTTGTGCTAGGCAACCGGTATAGATCTGTTCTACTTTCATGGTAGCTGATATTTTTAGTTTTCGGTTTTTTAGTTTCTAAGTTTATTGTCACCCCCTTTAACCTTGATGACATTACAAATTTCGGAATAAGAGCAGCCTGTGTCTGTGACTTATATCACGCTACTATGCTTAGGCGAAAAATATCTCTTTGATGATAATATAGATGCCCATAATCAGCACGAACCATCCAAAAGAGATCTTCAATTTTTCGGCATGCACCTTAGTGGAAAGGAAGGTCCCGATGAAAATACCTGCAATGGAGATGATGGAGAATATAGCCAGAAACAGCCAGTCGATCTCGTAGTTATAGATGTCGCCGAGGAAGCCGAAGAGCGACTTGACCGCGATGATCAGCAGGGAGGTCCCCACCGCCATTTTCATGTCCAGCTTGCTGAAGAGCACCAGCGCCGGGATGATCAGAAAACCGCCGCCTGCCCCTACCAGTCCGGTAAGCGTACCGACCACCAACCCTTCGGCCAGGATGCCGCCATAGTTGAACGTTGGCTTTGGGTGCTTTTCAGCTGGGTCTATGCGCTCCACGTCCAGTTCTGTGTCCATATTCTCGTTTACCGTATCAGCTGGTTCTGCCGGTGCCTCTTTTTTGTTTTTGATCATGGAGATGGAGGCAAATACCATCAGGCCGGCAAACAGGAGCATCAGGAGCACCCCCTTGGTAACGATAAAGTCACCTACCGAGAAGATGTTCTCCGGGATGGCCGGCACGATGTAACGGCGTGTGGCATACACGGCTACAATAGATGGAAGGCCAAACACCACAGCCGTTTTAAGGCTCACCAAGCCTTTCTTATAGAACTTCCAGGAGCCAACCAGACTGGTCAGGCCCACGATAAAAAGGGAATAGGCCGTAGAGAGGATCGGGTTCAGGCCGATTAAGTAGACCAGTACCGGTACGGTAAGTATAGAGCCGCCGCCGCCAATCAGGCCCAGTGAAAGACCAATTAGCATCGCTGCAATGTATCCGAGTATTTCCATTTCCTATGTTGCTTTAAGTTAATGCTACAAAGGTATGGCAAGCTAAAAGCCCCCTCAGTGACTGTTGTCACAAAGAAGGGAACGCTTAAAAAATATTTAAATAGAAAGGCGGCTTGTTCCTTTCCAAGCCGCCTTTCTTATTTTTGCCCTTCTGTTTATACCAGGTCCAAATCATGCACCTCGATGTAGTTTCGGTGGAGTGTGACCGCTCCAGTTTGCTCTAGTTTTTTCAATAGCCTGGAGATCACTTCTCTGGAGCTGCTGAGCTCATGGGCAATTTGCTGGTGAGACAGTTTTACTTCCTTCCCGCTTACTTTTAAATGGCGCTTCAGGTAAAAAATCAGCCTTTCGTCTAATCCTTTGAACGCTATGCTATCCAGCGTTTGCAATAGTTCTTCAAACCGCTGCCGGTAAGAGGCAATCACGAAGTTGTGCCAGCTTTTATATTTGGCAAGCCATAGTTCTGAAAGGTGTGATGGTATTAGAATGATATCTGACTCATCCACCGCTTTCACCCTAATCTGGCTCTGTTCATCACGGGCGGTACACATCATGGAAAGCGCACAGGCATTCCCCGGTTCCAGGTAGTACATCAGGAATTCATTGCCTTCTTCATCCTCGCGGTAAACTTTCAGCAGACCTTTAGAAAGCAGCACAGTAGACTTGATGTACTGGCCGGTACGCAGGGCCTCTTCACCTTCTTCCAGTCTTTTGATGGTGCTTTGCGCCAGTATCTCATCCAGCAGGGGCTGCTCTAACTGCGAGAACTTTTGAAGGAGGTCATTTTTATTTTTGCTTTCCATATACTTTCTCTGTACGTTATTTTAAGTAGTAGGTCCGGTAGTACCTTTTATATCCTGTTTATTCTGAGGAACGCTGCAGCCTGAAGGTCCACAACAACCTGAGTTAGTAATAGCCTGAAATAACAGTACAAGGGAGAGAGCACCTACCAGCAGGTCACTTGTCGCTACAGCCTGTACCAGCAGTGCTATTCCCAGCACCAGGCGTATCCAGCGGGCCAGATGCCAGCCTGTGAGGTGTTGATACTTTAATATCTTTATCATGCCTTCTCAGAAAAGCTTAGTGTCGCATCCTGTTCCTGCTCAGTAGCAGTTTCAGACTCCAGCGAAGCAAGGTAGCGTTCCGCATCCAGGGCGGCCATACAGCCTGAACCAGCTGCTGTTACTGCCTGGCGGTACGTAAAGTCCTGCACGTCGCCACAGGCGAAGACGCCGTCTATATTCGTTTTGGATGTTCCCGCTATCGTACGGATATAGCCGTTTCCATCCAGGTTCAGGTAATCGGCAAAAATGTCGGAGTTAGGTTTATGGCCAATGGCTACAAAGAACCCTTTCACTGCTATTGCAAGTGTTTCGTTTGTGATCGTGTTCTTCACTCTAACGCCTTCCACCGTCTGATGGCCCAATATCTCGTCTGTCACTGTGTTCCAAAGGATCTCAATGTTCTGGGTTTTCTTTACCCGCTCCTGCATGATGGTAGAAGCACGCATCTCATCCCGGCGCACGATCATGTATACCTTGTTTGCCAGGTTAGCCAGATAAGTTGCTTCTTCGGCTGCCGTATCGCCGGCACCAACTATAGCCACATCCTGCCCGCGGTAGAAGAAGCCATCGCACACGGCACAAGCCGATACTCCACTACCGTTCAGGCGCGCTTCCGATTCCAGCCCCAGCCATTTAGCAGACGCACCTGTCGAGATGATAACAGCTTCGGCTTCTATTAGCTTTTGGTCGTCTATCATTACTCTGTGCGGCTTGGAAGAGAAATCCACAGCGGTGGCGATGCCGTAGCGCACATCGGTGCCAAAGCGCTCTGCCTGGCGTTTGAAGTCTTCCATCATCTGCGGGCCATTGATGCCATCCGGGTAGCCGGGGTAGTTCTCCACATCGTTTGTGATGGTGAGCTGGCCTCCGGGCTGCAAGCCCTGGTACAGCACCGGATTCAATCCTGCCCTGGACGCATAAATGGCAGCTGTGTAGCCTGCCGGACCGGAACCAATGATCAACACTTTTACCTTTTCTGTTTCCATGTTTATTTCGTACTGTTGCAAGGCGCTCACTGCTCTTTAATTTAAGTCTCAAATATACAGGTGATGACAGCCTGCGAACCCAGGCTGTCATACATTACAAAGGAAAGATTTTATGTTTCAGTCTTCTGTGATTTTTGTCACAAACAAGTCAGGTGAAGGATTGTTGATCGGGTCACCTGGCAACGACCTTTAAAGTAAAAGCTGCCTGCACTAATATGGCACAGGCAGCTTTTAAAGCTCATTTATTTCTTTGCTGCAAATCTTCTGGATAGTATGGCTCCTGCTGCGGTACCATACAGTGTGCTGTTCAGGGGGCTGGAACTGATCATGCAGCTGCCGTCACACCCATAAAAGGCGTAAAACAAATATCCTGAAATGGCCCCTATCAGCATGCTTAGCACCAGTTTAGTGCTGGCATTAAGGGACACATTATTCAGTTTCATAAGGCCAGTTGCCAATGCCGCCGCTCAGGTTATAAAGCTTTGTAAATCCTTGCCCCGCCATATAGTTGCAGGCTTGGGCACTTCTGTTGCCCGACCTACAGTAGAGCACATACGGTTTGTTTTTGTCCAGCGCTTCTACTTTTTGCGGAAACCGGGCATCCATCAGGTCTATTACCTGCGCGCCCGGTATTTTGCCCTGGCTTACTTCCAAAGGCGTGCGAACTTCCACCACAACAGCATCTGGTTGTTCCTCGCGAAGCTTTTTCAGCTCCTCTCCGGATATATCTTTATAGCTCATAATTATTTTAAGTTATGTTAGGCAATAGCCCCTGTTGCGGGGCTATTGCATGTTATTATTGTTGCTTCAGTTCCGTAACTGCTTCGCTCATGTCCAGCACCTTCACATCGGGCAGTGCAGACTCCACAATACTGCTACCTGCGGCGGAGCGGTAACCGCCGGCGCAATGCACCACCACTGGTTTGTCTTTAGGAATCTCGCTTGCCCGCTCTCTCAGTTCCGGTAACGGAATGTTGATGGCGTTCTCAAAGAACTTACCAGCCTTTACTTCTGAGGTGTTGCGGATGTCAACAATGGTGAAGCCATCTCTTTTGGATTCGAACGACTCTCTGTCAAAAACCTCGCTCTCCTCACCGGAGGCCTGGTCATAGATAAATGCACCTTTTATCAGGAGTTCGTAGCCAATTTTAGCAGCCTTGGATATCAGTTCCTTCAACTCCTCCTCGCTTTCAGCCACCAGGTAATAACTCTCCTCCGGGCCAACGATGCTGCCCAGCCAGGTTTCAAACTTGCCGCCGTTCTGGATGTTGATAGCCCCTTTGATGTGACCTTTCTTAAAGGTTTTCTCGGTTCGGGCGTCTACCACCATGGCACCATCCTCCGGCTTAAAGTTGTTTTCAAATCTTACCACTCCCTCTACACTTGGCCTGTGGCCCGGAGCACCCTGCTTGTTGAGAGTCACATCGTAGCCGAAGTATTTTGGAACGAAAGGCTGATCCTCTGTCAACACTTTCACGAACTCCTCCTCGCTCATGGGCTTGAGGGCATAGTTGCCCATCTTCTCGTCCCCGATAGTGCTGCTGTTGGCATCGCTCAGGCCCTTGCCGCACAACGAGCCAGCTCCGTGGGCAGGGTATACCACCACCTCGTCGGCCAGCTTCATCAGCTTTTCGCGTGTGCTGTGGTACATCTGGCGGGCCAGTTCCTCACGCTTGGCCGTGACGTTACCGGCACTCTCACGCAGGTCCGGGCGGCCCACGTCACCAATGAACAAGGTATCGCCCGTGAATACTGCTTTATCCTTTCCTTCGTGCTCGAGCACGATACTGATGCCGTCAGGGGAGTGGCCAGGTGTGTGCAGCGACTTTAATTTGATTTTACCAAGCTGCAGTTCAGCACCTTCGTCAAAGGCCTGGTGCGGGTAATCGGCTCCTACCATGCTGTGCGTGTAAATGGTGGCGCCGGTCTTCTGGTGTATCTCCAGGTGCGAGCTTACAAAGTCAGCGTGTGGATGTGTTTCGATGACACCAATAATTTTGGCATCGTGCTCATTGGCATAGTCATAGTATGGCTGGGGGTCACGCGCCGGGTCAACCAATACTACTTCTTGTGCGCACTCGCTTAAGATCGCGTATGAATAATGGGCTAAGCCATTGTCTTCAAACTGTTTAATTTTCATAGGTTTCTGATATATCTCGGTTTATTAAACTTTCTGACACAAAATTAAAGTATATGCGAGCCTGGTTCAGTGATGTTTGTCACACAACCGATTGTACTGCATTGATCAGGTGCAGCTATGGGGTTGGTGCAGACAACAGTGCCATCAGGATTCGGTCACAGACTAAAAGTTTAGCTGTGTTACAAAATTCAGGTTGTGAAAGTTGGTGTTGTAGTACATTGCTTCGAGCGGCAGGTCAGTACCCGGCGAAGTTTTGCCTACATAAAGCAACCGGAAGTTCAGACCTTTCAGGATAGGTTTTACCGGGCTATAGCTGATGTCAACTAGCCAGCCAATGTAGGGCACAGCTCCGTACTTGTTATGCCTATAGTTACCCAGGGCTGGCATCCACGCTTTGGACGCAGCCACTTCTACAGACAGCCTGTCCGACCATCGCCTCTTTACTTTGGCTACAAGCAAGTCTGATCTACCCGTGCCTTCCATTCTGCCCCTGGAGAGCGTGGCAAAGAACTGCTCACGACCCCATTCCCGAGGAAACAAAAAGCGACCGTTCCCATCTATATGCAGGTAGTTAAACGACATGCTCCAACTCCCTGGCTCGTAAGCCAGCTGACTGCCGACCAGCCATTGTTGCTGATCAGGGAAATAAGCCAGCGCTTCTTCCTGATCGCCCCCGTTGCCTGCCTGCTCCTGGTAAAGTCCTTCTAAACCCGCTTTTACTCGCGGTGCAATCTCTATCGTTGCCCGGCCGTAGCTGGTATTGGACACATTCTCGATCCAGTAGTTCCATACTTCAGCAGTGATGCTATGCTTGGCAAACCCTGTATTTACCTGTAACCCTGTTACGGCAACGCCCCTGGTTTCAGTATGGTGTGCATGACCTGATCGGTTGCCTTGCATATCAACCCCTGTGGGAAATATACCTATAGACTCCCCTGCTTTGAACCATTCCACTGTACTGCGCGGAGAGAAATGATCAAACCAGGCAAGTGTCAACAGTGCTTTGTCTTGTATCGGAAATTTAAGATTTATACCCTGAAAGGAGTAAGGCTTCATGCGGGTATCCTGCGGATTCATCAGGGGAGAAGTAAAGCTGAACCGGCCGGCTTTCGCGTGTAGCCACCCTGCTTTGTATTCCAGGTACAGTTCATCCAGGCGGTCCAGATCGGCTTTGTTTTGCGGGTCTTCCACATCAAAAAGCTCCAATTCAAGCTTAGGGTATTTGCCTGTAACGTGGTCACGGTGAGTCATGCCGGAAGAGAACAGGTTATAGGTAAACAACCCGGCAAAACCCATTCTGAAGCCATGGAACGTTGCTGTTTTGAAGGCTATCTCGGCGCCGATGGCATTGGCATAGTTATCGGAGAGCTGGTGGTGGTTCCAGGTAGCCATAAAGTAATTGCGGACATGCCCGTGCACCGTGCCTTTCGTAAAAAGCTCCTGCACGCTCTTTACCTGTACTGTGTCCGGTTCGTGCGCTTCATGGTGTTTCTGGGCTGAAGCCGTACCCCAACTGAACCCTGTGGCCAGCATAGCCAACAGTATGAATCTGATACGCATTGTATTTGGTGTAAATACTATGTGCAGCCTGAGCTGCACATAGAGGAGAGAGGGCATTAGTTAAGATGATAGGTCATCAAGGGGCGGATGCAGTGGTTTACCAGCGTTTCCGCGATACTGCCGTAGAACAGGTGGCTGATACCTTTACGGCCGTGCGTGCCAATCAGTACCAGGTCCATGGCCGAAACTTCGTTAAAGTTGCGCACACCAGCCGGCACTTTATAGTTATGGTGCAGGTGCAGCTCGTAATGCTGTAAGCCCAATTGCTCCGCAAAACGCTGCATCTTACCCTTCAGTTGTTGGGCCCGACCTTCATCTTCCTCGTTTATAATCTGCAGCAGGTGCAGCTTTGCGTTAAAGAGCTGTTGCAGCATTTTAATGGTTGCGATGCTTTGTTCCGGCTGTTTTTCGGCCTCAAAGTCTGCCACCCATAGCAAGTTCTCAATAGGGGAGATAGCGGCATCTTTATGAATGGTGACGACCGGAATGTCGGTGAACCTTACCACATGCTGCGCCTCGGATCCCGAGACTTTCTCGAGCCAGCCATCGGCACCTGCTGTTCCCATGATGATCAAGTCAATGCGATGTCGGTCAGCGTATGTTGCGAGCGATGTGGTTAATCCGCCGAAAACGACTTCCTTCGCGAAACTGAAGTCCACGTGCTGTTTCAGTGTTGCGAATTTCTGTTCTGCCAGCTGTGCTGCTTGCGTTAGTTCAGCTTTATTGAGTGTGTCTGATGCTGCTATAGAGCCTGCCCATTCAGCTGAGTTCACTTCGATGACATGCACCAGGTGGGTGTTGATGGGCGTCTTATCCATCAGGAAAGCCAGGAATTCAATTGCTCTGTAAGACACCGGAGTGAAATCTACCGGCACCATGACGTTCAGTTTATCTCTCATTTCAGAAATGGCTGCTAGCCTTTAAGTATTTGTTTTTTGCTGTACATATTCTCTTAAACGGCCCCCTGCTTCTGAGCCACCATTCTGGTTACATAGCCTGCTCCGCTGTGGTAAGCCCCTTCGTTCAGCTGTATTTCTACTTCTTCCAGTTGCTGAATTGTTAGGGGGCTGAAGTCAGCCTGCAGCATCCCGGCAGTATAGAGCATGCTTTTGTCTTTGGGGCCGCCGGAACTATAGCCCAACTGATTCGGGTGAAAAGCTTCCAAGATGACTGAGCCGCCGGGTTTGAGCCAGCATACTATGTTGTGGTGAAGCTGCTGGCGCAGCGCGGGGGGGAAATGCGCATAAATAAGTGCCACAGCATCCAGGCTCTCAGGCTCACAGGTGTATTGCGCGGCATCCGTAACCTGATAGGTAATGCTAATGCCACGCTGCTCTGCCAGTGCCAAGGCTTTTTGATGACCTGCGTCGCTGAAATCGAAAGCTGTTACCTGCCATCCTTTCAGGGCCGCATATACCGCATTCCTTCCTTCCCCTTCGGCAGGCAACAAGAGCTTCCCAGGCGTCAGGTGCTGTAGTTGCTCTCTGAAAAATGCATTAGGCTCAGCGCCGTAAACCATCTGCTGCTGGCTATAGCGGTCATTCCAGAAGTCTTCCATAGTGATGTTTTTTAAGTTAACTCATGCAAAGATGTGGCATGGTATTCCTTGGTTCAGTGACATTGGTTACACAAGCCTCTTAAAGTGAACATTAGGCAGTCAGGTAATTAAAAAAGGCTGCACTTTTCAGCACAGCCTTCCTATAATTCACGGTTGATCAATCCTTAGAGATTATTGATCGCAGTTTTAAGCTTTTGGCTTACCTCTTCTGCTAAGGAGGAAAGATTTGGGTTATTAACGGCAGCCATCGTCTCCATTGGGTTGATAGCGGTTACCTCCACTTCTCCATTTTCATGCTCCTGCAGCAACACATTGCAGGGCAGCATCACGCCGATGTTGGCTTCCTGCTGTATGGCCTGGTGTGCCAGCCTAGGGTTGCAGGCACCCAGTATCTTGTAGTTCCTGAAATCTACCTTCAGCTTTTCCTTGAACTTCTCCTTGAGATCTATTTCGCTGATCACGCCGAAACCTTCCTGTTGCAGGGCTTCCTTTACTTTGGTGGTGACGACGTCAAAAGAGCCGTTAATCTTCTTACTTAAGTGATAACTCATAGCTTGTTGTTTTTAGTGCTTAATTGCTTTTGGACTTATAGGGTGTTGATGTCGGCCACATCATAAGCAGGGCAATGTCCTACGGAGCCTGTAAGCGCAAAGATGGTTGCCAGGCCTCCTAAGACAATGGCAGCGGGCCCTTTAACTGACCTGGTGGCAATTAGGGCTGCTGTCCCCGCTGCCAGTGCTGACCTTACAATACGGTCTGTAGCT
This sequence comes from Pontibacter qinzhouensis, assembly GCF_008017455.1. Classification (GTDB taxonomy): domain Bacteria; phylum Bacteroidota; class Bacteroidia; order Cytophagales; family Hymenobacteraceae; genus Pontibacter; species Pontibacter qinzhouensis. The sequence continues at coordinate 26,112 of NZ_VRTY01000039.1, forward strand.
CCCATGTTCTTTGTCATAGCTTTCTAAGTTAAATGGTCTGATTGTCAACGATAGCAAATTAATTAACGCAGGTCTTTTAAGAGTGTTCCAGATCAATGGAACCTTTACCACTCTGATAAGGGCCTACCGAACTGGCTGCTTTTATACTGTGTGACAACCTAAAGGGGAGCTGAACAATACATTTTACCGCGCGTAGTACAGGAACAAGTATCGTTCCCTATAATTATGTAGATGAACCAGCAGGTAGCGCCACATACCAAACGAAGATCCATGCAGGCGGCGGCACTCGTAGGAGTAGGGGTGATGGCCGCTGTAGATGAGATCATCTTTCACCAGATTCTTGCCTGGCACCACTTCTACGACCGATCTACAACCGAAGTAGGTTTGATGACGGATGGTTTGCTGCACGCAGCCGAGCTGATCGCTGTTGTAGCCGGCTTCTTTATGCTGCTTGACCTGCGAAGGCAGGATGCGTTGGTGACTGGGAGAGCCTGGGCCTGGTTCTTCTTGGGGCTAGGTAGTTTTCAGCTTTTCGATGGCATTGTAGATCATAAGGTGCTGCGTTTACATCAGATACGCTACGTGGAGAACTTGTTGCCCTACGACATCAGCTGGAATGCTGCCGGCCTGCTGTTACTGCTAATCGGGCTTTACCTATGGAGAAAAGCCAAACTTAACGAGATGACCAACACAGGTATTTGATGCTTTAATCATCATGACGCACGATTCTCACCAACTTCATGACTCAACTTTCCCGGATTGGATTCCGCTGCTGCTCCTTGTAGTTGTTGCCGTATTATACTTGCTCGCTTACTACAGTATCCTAAATGAGAAGGGGGGATGGCAAAGATGGAGAGTGATATGCTTTACCGTTGGGTTGGTGTTGCTGGGTATAGCCCTGTTGCCATCGCTGATGCGGTGGGCGCACCAGGATCTGGTGGGGCATATGGTGCAGCACTTGCTTTTAGGGATGTATGGACCTTTGTTTTTGGTGTTGGGCGCACCTGTTATGTTAGCTTTAAAAGCGCTGCCAGTAAATTTAGCCAGGACCATTACTGCTATTCTTAGAAGCAGGGCGTTTTTCATGCTCAGCCACCCGGTAACGGCGCTGTTACTTAACATGGGTGGTATGTACCTGCTCTACCTGACTCCACTCTATGTTAAAAGTCTTACCAACTCTTTCCTGCACTACCTGATACACTTTCACTTTCTGGCGGCAGGCTTTTTGTTCACCTGGTCAATGATTGGGCAGGAACCAGTGGCGAAAAGACCAGCCTTTGGTATTCGGGTTTTTGTGCTGTTTATCAGCATGGCAGCCCATGCGTTCCTGAGCAAGTTTATGTATGCGTACCTGTACCCGCTCAACGCCCCACACAGCGCTGACCAGATAAGGGAGGCGGCAAAGCTGATGTATTACTGGGGCGACCTTTCAGAATTGCTTTTGGCTATAGTGCTATTTGCTAGCTGGTACAGAAAAAGAAGCATCGCTAAAATTCCAGCTCCTTCTGCATAGTAGATTTTCCAAAAAAGGAAGCGCTTCAAGGGCATAGACTTGCTTAGCGGCAACTAGTAATGCTTCCAGGGAATGGCAGGCACTTACCTTTAATTCATGTATAAGTATTTACCTTACCTGTTTGGTGGTCACGAGAATTAAAAAAACATAGTGATTTTACGATCTGACTATATTCAGAGCACCTTCGGGAGTAGTAACGCTGCGTACGTTGTTGAAATCACCGCGCAATGCTTTCAAGGCATACCGTTCTTCTCCTATTTCTTTACGGGTCCTAAGACCAAGCTTTCGCAGCAGCGGCAGCGGCGGACACCACCCCTGCAAGCCATGTTGCAGCAAAAATGTGGTAACTATACCCGGGAGTATGAACCAACGCTTGTCATGAAAAGCACCTAATAGCACACCTGACAATGCTAAGGTAGCTGCATTCGTTTCCAGAGCACGTTCTAAGTCCCATTCCCTGGCTAGTTCTTTTAATCGGGCCTCAATTTGTTCGGGGTCATCATAGCCATAAGCTCTAATGTTGTCTATTGTTTGCTGGTCTATCTCGTTGTTTGCAGCAACTGTAGAACTTCTTCTAACCCGATCTTCTGTTTCCTGACTATCCTTTTCCATAGCGAACAAGCATTATTTGATAAACTATACGACCCGATCAGGAAAATGTATATACTAAAAGCCTGTGTAGCTAAAAGGCAAATTCTAAAAAGCACCCTATCGGCTGTAGCATTGCCCCATGTTAGTTGTACTTCAGATGTACAAATTTTCGCACATTCAAAAAGCGAACTATACCAGAAAAGCCAGGCAGCAATTTGACTATGGACAGGATAGTGTATTTTAGAACTGGATTTCTATCAACAGAAACAGAGAGGCTGCCCGGTGGTACACCACTGCGTGCTCTAAAGACTACAGACCTTGTGATCAAAGCTGACCTTAGGAAATATTTTCCAACACTTGGAAAATTACAGAAATCAATGCTGCTGATTTTTTTTAAAAGGACCATACCGTAAGTTTCCACAAAAGCCAAATCAATATATATTGATTTACAATATGTTAAACAGAGTCCCTCTGAGACTGGCGCACCCTGAAAAACAAATACCAGTAATGCTATGCTTCATTGGTTTAACCTGCGACAGAAAGATGGCTTGACTTGCTCTTAGCACCCTGATGCAGGCTATGGAGCTCACGCACTGTCCAAGGTGAAGAAGCCCAGCACGGGGACTGGCATAAAGCAAGAGCTTTTAGAGCCCTTAATAAACAGGAATCATATTCCCTACCCAGCCTTTCTGTCTACAGCAGATTACTTATGTTCTCTGTTCCGGATAACTATTAGCCCATTCTACAAAAGGGGAAAAAGAGTAGCCAAGTCAATGAGAACAACAGTGGATGTAAAGCAGGGGAATTAGTTTAGTATTTTTCTTCTACTTGTTTAAGCCTTATATTTGCGCAACCGCCTGTTACGCAACTACTCTAGGCGTCACGTTAAGTATTCCTGCAAGGACCGATCAAGAACGTGTATAGCAGACTCCTTAATTTTGACAAAGGAAGAAATACAGAACGGTTCACTACTTGTAAATGAGGTGAAGCAACTCATCGCGCATAGCCGTGAGAAAGTGGCCTCTACAGTCAGTGCTGAAATCACGCAGCTTTACTGGCTGGTAGGCAAACACCTCAATGATGAGATACTAAAAAACAGCCCGGCTGAGTATGGCAAGCAAATAGTAAATGCACTTCCCCAACAGCTGACGCTGGAGTACGGTGCCGGGTGGAGCCGGAAGCAGTTGCTACACTGTATCCGCTGCGCCAGTATTTTCAAAGACGAGCAGATTGTCTCCGCACTGCGGAGACAATTGACATGGACGCACATCAAGACGATCATTTATCTGGACGATGAGTTGAAGCGCTACCAGGTCCCAACTAATGCTAATGGCAAAGGAGCCATTAGCATTAGTTGGGACAAGTTGAAAGTAACAGTACCCGTTGCTGTATAGGCATAGCCAAGTAACATGGTATTTACAAAGCCACTCCGACATCTGTTGGAGTGGCTTTAGATTTATAGGTGAACCTGAGTATAGGCATATAGGTATACCTGAACAAGAAGCAGTCTTGCCTACTTGAAGAAATTTCAAAAGCATAGGATTATACTCTAAAACTAAAATAATGGAAAAGGGAAATTATAAGAAGTTTTCGTTAATGCTCGGAGTGTCGTTTATAATCATGTACGGGGTGATGTATTTGAATGCCGATAAGTTTGATCATGTCTACCTGAACCTGAACCGCCTGTACATGGCCCTGTTAATGGTGTCGCCTATGGCACTGGTTATGTTAGGTTTTATGTCGGGGATGTATCAAAACAAAAAATTGAACAGTATCATTGTAGCTGTTAGTATAGTAGTTTTTGCCGGTACACTATTTATGCTAAGGAAACAGAGCATAGTTAATGATAAACAGTTTTTAAAGTCCATGATCCCGCATCACTCCTCAGCTATTTTGGTAAGTCAGGAAGCAAACATAAAAGACCCCGAAGTGAAGAAACTAACGGAGCAGATCATAGAATCTCAGGAAAAAGAAATAGCAGAAATGAAGGCAATTTTGGCCAGAATGAGGTAAATCCTATACTGTAACTAAGGCCACATCTTATTCTTGGTGATACATGTATAAGAACGAAGCTGGTCCTTTACTGGGAAGCGGCAAGGCTGTAATTTAAACTGTGTAGCCGTTGCACAATCTGGTGCTAACGGTTCCGTTCATATGAAGTAAAAGCGCGTGTTACTATGGAAATAATCAAGTTTAAAACTAACATAGATAATGAGGAATCCTTGTCCAGGGTAGCACCTTATCTGGATAAAGAAGAAAGTATCAGCAGGTGGAAACTAGATACTGGAAGCATAGAAAACATCTTAAGTGTCTCCGGCACAGATCTTGATCCCCAAAGGATTGAAAACGTGGTGAAGCAAGCAGGATTCAAGGCTGAAATCATCCGGGTTATAGGCATAGGTGGCAAGGACTTGTAAACCAATAGCAGAAGCTGTTAGGAGTTTTAGGCTTGCTCCAAATTAGGAGTGCCTGCCATTTAAAGCCAGGCAGACACCAAATGGATTTTACTAAAACCCCAGCTGATAAAGGTAGAAGCCAGCGCCAAGCAAATCCGAGAACTTAAATCTAGCTAAGCAGAGATAGATAATATGAAATAGTCAAGACTTGATCTGACGGTTGATTTAAATTTTTATTAACTTCAATCAAACAGATTAAGCCATGAGTATCGACGAAAAGATCATCAAACCTAAGCTTGGCCTGTTAGAGCTGGCCAGGCAGCTAGGCAATGTCAGTCAAGCCTGCAAGATCATGGGCTATAGCCGTGACAGCTTCTACCGCTTCAAGGAGTTGTATGAAACAGGAGGAGAAGCAGCTCTCCGAGATATGAGTCGCAGCAAGCCCTTACCTGCTAATCGTGTATCTGCTCAAGTAGAAGAGGTTGTGGTGGCCATCGCAACAGAGCAACCTGCCTATGGGCAGCTTCGAGTGAGCAATGAGCTAAAGAAGCGGGGCCTGTTCATCTCACCTGGTGGAGTAAGGAGTGTTTAGCTCCGGCATAACCTGGAGACGTTCAAAAAGCGCCTCAAAGCACTGGAGGCTAAAGTAGCTCAGGAAGGTTCAGTGCTAACAGAAGCACAGTTGGTGGCTTTGGAGAAGGCAAAGCAGGAGAAAGAAGCACACGGTGAGATTGAAACTTACCACCCTGGCTACCTGGGCGCACAGGACACCTATTATGTAGGCACCATCAAAGGGGTAGGCAGAATTTATCAGCAGACTTTTATTGACACCTACTCCAGGGTGGCCTTTGCTAAGCTCTATGACAGCAAGAATGCGTTGGTAGCCGCTGACACGCTCAATGACAAAGTGCTTCCTTTTTACCAGCAGCATGACATCCCGCTCTTGCGTATCCTCACTGACCGTGGCACCGAGTACTGCGGAGCCAGAGAGCACCACGAGTACCAGCTTTACCTGGCTATAGAGGATATAGACCACTCCAAAACAAAAGCCAGGAGCCCGCAAACCAACGGCATCTGTGAACGCTTCCACAAAACCATCCAGGAAGAGTTTTATGCGGTGGCTTTCCGCAAGAAAGTGTATGGCTCGATAGAGCAGCTGCAGAAAGACCTGGATGCGTGGCTGGTAGAATACAACCTGAGCAGGCCCCATTCTGGCAGGTACTGCTACGGGAAAACTCCCTGCCAGACCTGGCTGGATTCGCTGCACCTGGCAAGAATGAAGTTATTAGGTGCTGCGACAACAAGTATAATTACTTCTGAAGCCTATTCCTCTTAGATACCACTTCATGCCGAAAGGAGATGTTGTCAAGGGCGGCGAGGTACGAGCCGTTTATTTACCCTTGACAACTTCGAGTGTAGGCATATCTTGGCATGTAAGAGAAATAGGCTGGACCAGGCGTCTGAACAATGCCCGAAATCTCTAAACTGTCAGTTCAAGTTCTGACTACTACAGGTTTGTCTTTTATGATCACCTCTACTGTTCTGGTTACGGCTGAACCGGCAGAAAGTGCTTTTTCCGTGGAAGTAAATCTTGCCTGAAACAGTAACTCCGGTTTTTTAGGTTCTATCTTGCGCCTGGTACACCTCATGCCAAGACCAACCGTCTGCTTCCAGCAGTGCTGAAAGTAGCTTTCGCCGTTCCTGTATGCTCTTATTTAAAGTTCCTCTTGTTATTTCCTCTTGATTTTTCAGAGGGATTCCTGCTTCATACAGCTGTTGAAGATCAGGAGTCGGGGCCTTTATTTGTGGAGAAGCGTTTGTTACAAACTCGCCTCTTATCACTTCCAAGTATGAATCTAAGGTAGTCTGAAGCATGTTCATTTTAAGAACATCCAATTCTGTCTTATCCGATACCGCCTGTTTTAGCAGTAGGCATGTTTCATGCAGCAGTACGATAGCCGGAGCAATGGACTGCTTTAGCGTATTATTGTGAAAGTAGTGGATCACTGGATAGGAGTGGTGGTTCATAGAATGTTGCAGCAACATCTGGCACAGGTCAGATGTGTTATCGAAAAAAGAGGAAAAGCCTTTGCCGTTCCAGCTGTTAATAAGCATCAGTTGCGGGGTTCTGCCCATACTGTTGATATAGAGGCTCAGCTTGCTTTGCAGACCCACGGCAGAGAGTACTGGTAAAAAATAAGTGACGGAGGCGGTGATAAAAGCTAAGCCTGAAAAGGCTGCGATACTGGTTATTATGCGCCAAGTGTCGGTAGTTGCTTTGTAGTCGCCTACGCCAAGCGTGGAGAGGGAAAACCCCGCGTAATACAGTTTTTCTGAGACGCTGGCTCTTGCTAAAGTGCTACTGCTTACAATAGAGTCTGGATTGGATAACAACACTAGTAACAATCCCATCCAAAGCCCCAGGATCCATATAAGAAGAGTTGCTATCAAAACAGTCGGTCCTGCATAACCAGTAGCTTAGACCTTCCTTTCTTACCCGCAGCTACAAAGAAAATATTCCACACTGCCTTCGTCACAAAGTCTGCGATTTTCCCGCCTCCGTTGGAAGACAAAGTGGTCTTGATGATGTCCAGTGCGGTGATGACAAACAAAAAGATTCCAAAAAGTAAGTACAGGGCATGCATAATTGTCTGTTGTAATTTTAGTCCTGTCTGCTAAACGTAATTGTCTTGGGTGAGTTAAAAATCCATTTAACAGAGGGTTCAGGAGATATGCCTGCGGTATCCCGATATCGGTTGTTACAGATCCTAATCACGTTTATTGGCTTCTAACATAAGGCCCTTCCTACAAAAATGTATAAAAATTAACATTAAATATATAAAACAAAGGGAGAGGGGAGGGGTATAACCCAAAACATGTATCACATAAAACTAAAATATCATGAACAAAGACTTGATAAGAACACTAGCTGAATGTGCTGCGGCTTGTAACAGCTGCGCCGTTTCCTGTTTGCAAGAAGATGACATTAAGATGATGGTACCTTGCATACGATTGGATTTAGATTGCGCGGCCATTTGCAAAGCTGCCCTGGACTATGTATCCCGTGACTCCCGTTATGCAGGCGAGATTCTGCAGCAATGCGCTAAAATCTGCAGAGATTGTGGTGAGGAATGCAATAGACATGAGGCAGAGCACTGCAAAGCATGTGCAGAGTCTTGCTTCAGATGCGCAGAAGCCTGTGAGCAGTATCAACGTGTTTAACTGATTTTTATGTTGATACAAGAACCGGTTTATGCAAGGCATAAACCGGTTCTTGTATTTAATTCCAAGGGCAATGCTAACTAGCAAAACTATTACACTGCTTAATGCGCTGATTTTTTAGCGAGTCCTGGTTTACTAAAGTCGATGCTATTTCCTTAAAGGAAGCTTCTCTACATAAAGGCAGATGAAGCAAAGAGATAAAAACTAAAATAAACAAGTTACCTACGGAAGTATAGGACTGGGCTTTTAAGCAAAGTATCAATAAATGGAGCTACAAAGTTTTATTCAAAAGTTTATCTCCCATGCAAGGGAGTCCGAGCAGATAACCATTTTCAATAAGGCGGTGCTGCTTCATGAGTTGGCTTCCTTCTTAGAGCAGCACCTGCAGGAGGGCGATTACGATGTTCAAATTTCCAGGCAAGCCGAGCAAGTGGTTATGGGTGCAAAGGGCAAGGACTTTGCAAAAGAGACTATTGATTTGTACGTCTACCAAATAACTGGCAAAGGGCAATATGCGATTCAGCTATGTGTAATGGATGGTGAAGAAAATAGTCCTGCGGCCGCTGCACCTAAGGACGAGCTTTATTTTCTGAAGTCGCTGAAACATCATGGATTCAGGCAGGCGCACCTGCTGCTGATACGTAGTGAAAAAGTGGACGAAGCAAAGATAGTACTTCCCAAGACCTATTCTGTGGAGTGGCAGGAACTACAACGGCTGTCTCAAGGCGGCAACGGCATGTGGGTATGTGCGGTACTAACGGTGTAGTTATCCCTATTATAGTGAGTTAACCAAAACCAGGCAGCGCTGCTGTATGAGTTTGATTTCTCCGCATCAAACTCATACTAGACCAAGCGGCCTCTGTTGTATACGGAACTTGCGAAGGGGGGAATTTATGTGGATTATATAAATAATATATTGTTATGGAAGTAATGAACTTTAAAACAAATGTGGAAAGCCAGGAGGCTTTATCCAAGGTAGCGCCTTATTTAGATAAGGAAGAAAGTATAAGTAAGTGGAGCATTGATACAGAAAGCACCGATAAAATACTTAGTGTGTCCGGTACTAATTTAGACCCTCAGACAATTGAAAAAGTAATAGAGCAGGCAGGGTTTAGAGCTGAGATAAAAAGGGTAATCGGACTCAGCGGCGGAGACCTGTAAAGGTGCCCAAAATTTAAAACGAGTCCACTGGAATTAAAAGTGTGTAAGCGTGCATGGACTGTACTTTTTGCTGCTGTAGGCTTCCGCTAGTAACGCGAATGTAATGGATTCATAATTAAAATGTCATGAAGCTGATAGCAACTACCTGAGTAATATCCCTTTGTGGCTACTGCTCATGAATTATCAAGAACTAAATAAACTTAAAATCTATACCAACTTAAAATGTACAAGTTATTGTTACTAGTGCTACTTAGCTTTGGACAGCTTGCAATTGCACAGCACGAAAATCACAATATGCCTGCACAGCAGCAACCTGTTATCTACACTTGCCCCATGCACCCCGAAGTTCAAAGCACCAAGCCTGGTAATTGTCCGAAGTGTGGAATGACACTGGTAAAGCAAAAGCCTAAAGCAACTCCAAAACCGCAGGCCGCTCCCGTAAAGAAAACGGTAAAACCCAAGCCTGCCGCTCCCCCTAAAAAACCTGTGCCACAAAAGCGCGCACCGTCTGCTCCTGAAAAGACCGAAACGCCCATTATGAACCCAGAGGTGAAAGATGAGCCTGTTCATAAAGCAGGTCACAAGCCCGAAAGCCCCGGACCAACTTACATTCCCCGGAAAATCCGGTATGACCTTTATGTAAAAGATACCATCGTCAACTTTACCGGAAACCCAAAAAGAGCAATAGCCATCAATGGCAGCATTCCGGCACCTGCTCTAACCTTTACACAAGGCGACACAGCCGAGATTTATGTCCATAACCAGATGGATGTCGAAACCTCTATTCACTGGCACGGTGTATTTCTGCCTAACAGGTTCGATGGGGTACCCTATCTCACCCAAATGCCTATTAAGCCGCACACCACTTACATCTATAAATTTCCAATACTCCAGAACGGCACCTACTGGTACCATAGCCACAGCGGATTTCAGGAACAAAGCGGGATGTATGGCGCCCTGATTTTTAATAAAGTGAACGAACCTGATATACCTGCCATACCAATTGTATTGAGCGACTGGACCGACATGAAGCCAAAAGAGGTTTATCGCTCCTTACGCAGCGCGAACGACTGGTTTGCAATCCGGAAAGGTGCCACCCAGGGATATGCAGAAGCCATAAAGAAAGGCTACTTTGGGGTTAAACTTAAAAATGAGTGGAAGCGGATGACCGCCATGGATGTAAGCGATGTAGCCTATGAGAAATTCCTGACCAACGGACAGGCTATACATGAGCAGACTCATTTTACAGCAGGCGATGTGGTAAAGCTGCGGGTTGTAAACGGTGGCGCTTCCTCTTACTTCTGGCTAACCTATTCCGGCAGCAAAATTACGGTGGTAGCCAACGATGGCAACGACGTAGCGCCTGTAGAAGTTGACCGGCTTATAATTGCACCATCCGAGACATACGACCTGCTGGTAACCATTCCGGAAGATATGCAATATGAGTTTTTAGCTACGGCCGAAGACCGCACCAACACCACTTCCCTGTTATTAGGCCGGGGTATGCGTATGCCCGCAGCGCGTTTAGGCAGGCTGAACTATTTTGAAGGCATGAGGATGATGAACGACATGATGAAAATGAACGGGGATATGGAGCCGATGGGCATGAACATGAGCAATCAGCAAATGGACATGAACAGCGTGATGTATCCCGAGGTTAAGGGCGGAGGACATGAGGGGCATCAGCAGGATGCTCCCGCACCAACCGGAGAAAAGGAAACAAATGTGCAGCCGCAGCCAGATAGCACTATGACAGACCATGCTATGGAAGGTCATGAAATGCATGGCATGCAAATGAATACTGAAAATGCAGAGCTGGTAACGCTAAACTACGAAATGTTACGGGCTCCTGAAAAAACCGTGCTGAAGCCGGGCCCGGAAAAAGTGCTGCACTTTGAGCTTACCGGCAACATGAACCGCTATGTTTGGACGCTGGATAACAAGACAGTTTCAGAGACTGACCGCATCCTTATCAAAAAGGGGGAGAATGTGAAGATCGTCATGTTTAACAATTCGATGATGCGGCATCCGATGCACCTGCACGGGCATGACTTCCGGGTTCTCAACAAGCACGGCGAATATGCACCTATGAAGAATGTAGTCGATATATTGCCTATGGAGACAGATACCCTGGAGTTTGCGGCATCCGAAAGCGGAGACTGGTTTTTCCATTGCCATATCCTGTACCACATGATGGCTGGCATGGGCCGCGTGTTTACGTACCAGAATTCTCCTCCTAATCCTGATATCCCGGACCCGAAACACGCGCTTAAAATGTTTAACCATGAAGACAGGATGTTTCTTCCGTCTGCGCAGATCGGCCTGGAGACGAACGGCAGCGATGGAGAATTTGTGCTGGGCAGTTCCCGCTACCAGCTCTCTACCGAGTGGAGAATAGGGTTTAAGAAGGAATACGGAGTGGAGAGCGAAACCTATTTCGGGCGGTATATTGGCAAAATGCAGTGGCTGTTCCCATTCGTTGGCTTCGATTACCATCGGAATAGTGTAGAGAATGAACCAGAAAAAACCTTATTAGGGCAAATAAGCAATCAAAACAACAGGAAAGCTTTCGTGGCCGGGGTGCAATATATCTTACCCATGTTGGTCGTGGCAGAAGCAAGAGCCGATAGCAAAGGAAAGCTTCGTTTCCAGTTGCGGCGCGAAGATATTCCGCTGACCAGCCGGTTAAGGTTAAACCTCATGGGAAATACGGATAAGGAATACATGGCCGGTTTCAGATACGTGGTTTCGAAGTACGTGTCGCTATCAACACATTATGACAGCGATATGAAATATGGAGCCGGTGTCACCTTTGTGTATTAACCTGTTACATAAAGGGATGCTGCTCTCTCCATGGAGCGGCATCCCTTTATGTTGTTTGGTGCTGTCAACTTCTAAGCAAAACTTCCAGTACACTGCAAGAGCTACTTTTGGTTCTGTTGCTGCCAGGCTTCCAGCTCTTTTATTTCCTTTGTCTGTGAATCAATTGTTTTCTGAGCCAACTGTTTCATCTCCTGTGTTTTGCCTACTTTTAGAAATTCTTTAGACATTTCATTACCCATTTGGTGGTGGTGTATCATCATCTGGGCAAAACTTTGGTCAGTGTTCATGCTGCTCATGTCTCTTTGGTGCATTTCACCCATCATAGCATGCATGGGGTGCATCATTTTCATGGTTGTGGCAGTGTCTCCTGAGGTAGGCTTGTGTTTACCCGTGAAGTCCTGAAGCTTTTGTATGTCGGTTTGGTTTGAAGCTTTGATTTTCTGAGCCACCTCCTTCATTTTGCTGTCAGTACCATTATTTATTTCCTCATCGGCCATACGGATAGCTCCCTGGTGATGGTGCGTCATCATCTGTGCAAAGTCATAGTCAGGGTCACCTGTCATTTTCGTCTTCATGTTGGTCATCTCATCCATGTTCCTGTGCATGTGACCCATCATACCGCTGCCGTCCATGCCGGTATTCATTGGAGCCTCGGCGTCAACATCCGTGGTTGTCTCTTCTGTAGTTACTGCCGTTGTTTCTTCGGTCGTGCTTTCCTGACCGCCACATGCCATCATGAGAAGGGCTGTTCCAGCAAACAAAGTTGCTGATTGCATGTGCTTTACAATTTTTTTCATAGTTTTTAGTCTTTTTTATTTATTTCCCATACGATGAGTTGTATACGGACTGACTTCTAGTCTGTTGTAATAAGGACCGCACCTCCCTATTGTTGTATTTTTACTTGATCTGCCTTTTCAGTAACTGTGCATTAATAGCGACAATAACAGTACTCAAACTCATGAGAGCTGCCCCAACAGCAGGAGAAATCATAATCCCCTGGTTGTAGAGCACCCCTGCCGCCAGCGGCAGCGCGATTATGTTATATCCGGTCGCCCAAATCAGGTTCTGTATCATTTTTCGGTAGGTGGCCTTGCCAAAAAGGATGAGAGAGGCAATGTCCTGCGGGTTGCTGTTCACCAGGATAATATCGGCCGTCTCGGCGGCGACATCCGTGCCGGAGCCTACAGCGATACCCACATCAGCCTGCGCCAAGGCTGGGGCATCGTTCACGCCATCACCTGTCATGGCTACAAACTCCCCCTGTGCCTGCAGTTCCTTTATCTTCTCCTGCTTCTGGTGTGGCAGCACATTAGCCAGATAGCCGTCCATGCCCAGCTTGTCGCTCACACTTTTAGCCACACGCTCATTGTCTCCTGTCAGCAACAGGTTTTTAATGCCTTGTTCCTTAAGCACCTGTATGGCTCCAGCGGACTCAGGGCGGATTTGATCCCGAAGGGTAATGTAGCCTGCCACTTGCCCGTCTATTAGCACATACACTGCCGTCTCCACGCCTTCCTCTGCCTGGCTTTGGGGTACCTGCACGTTAAATTCCCTAATGTAGTTTGGTCCTACCACCTTCACATCATGCCCCTCTACTATTCCCTCCAGCCCTTTTCCAGGTAGATAATTAAACTGGTCAGACGGAGGAACCGTAAGGCCTTCCGCCTTTGCTCTCTTCAAAATTCCCTGAGAAATATAATGCTCTGAATTCTGCTCCACGCCAGCGGCTAGCCTCAACAGCTCCTGCTTGCTGTAAGACTGCTGAAAGACCTCTACCTGTGCTACTTCATGGGAGCCTTGCGTTAAGGTGCCTGTCTTGTCGAAGATAATGGTGGTGATATTGCGGGAGCTTTCAAAAGCTGTTCTGTTGCGTATCAGCAGGCCGTTGTTGGCGGAAACTGCCGTAGAGATAGCCACCACCAGCGGTATAGCCAAACCTAAAGCATGGGGGCAGGAAATAACCATAACTGTCACCATGCGCTCCAAGGCAAAATCCAGCTCTGCACCGGCAACTAACCAGGCTGCTAGCGTGCCGAATCCAGCAACCAACGCCACGTAGGCAAGCCATTTGGCAGCCTTATCAGCAAGACGCTGCGTCTCTGACTTCGTTTTTTGCGCTTCCTGTACCAGGTTAATTACCTTATTTAGGTAGCTGTCTTTGCCCGTGCTTACCACACGCACCTGTAGTGATCCGTTACCATTGATAGAGCCCCCAATCACCCTGTCGTCTTTCTTTTTCTCTACAGGCTTACTCTCCCCAGTTAGCATGCTCTCGTTCAGGTAACTTGCTCCCTGCCCCACCACACCATCGGCAGGCACTTTCTCGCCAGGCCTGACCAGGATGATGTCTCCAGGCTGTAGCTGATCTACCTTAACTGTCACTGTTTGCCCGTCCCTAACTACCTGTGCCTCGGCAGGCATCATACTCACTAGTAGCTCCAGAGCCCTGGAAGCGCCTAGCACCGACTTCATTTCAATCCAGTGCCCCAGCAGCATCACCACGATTAGCGTTGCCAGTTCCCAGAAGAAGTCCATGCCCTCCAGCCCGAAGGTAACAGCGGTGCTGTAGAGGTATGCTACGGTTATGGCCACCCCAATGAGTGTCATCATGCCTGGAGAGCTTTTCTTAACCTCCTCCCAAAGCCCTGTCAGGAAGGGCCAGCCACCGTAGAAATAGATGACAGAGGAGAGCAAAAATGCGACATACATACTGTAGGGGATATCCAGTGAAAAGCCAAGGATATGCTGTACCATGGGACTCAGCACAATTACAGGTATTGACAGAGCAAGAGAAATCCAGAACCTCTTGCGGAAGTCATCTATCATCATGCGGTGGTGATCGTGGCCGTGTTCACCGTGAGGCGGATGACCGCTGGTGTCCTTGTGCATCGCATGGCTGTGGCCGTGGAGCGTTTTCTCTTCTAGCCGCTCTTCAACTCCTTCTACGCGTTTGTTAGCTTGTGCTTTTGTGCTGTGGTGGCTATGATCGTTGTCCATAGGTATTAACTTTATACTTCTTAACCGATTTTTAGCTTGTACGCCATTTCAGACGTAACGGAATCAGCATAAGTCCCATACGCATCTACCAGTACACCTTTCATTCCCCTGTCAGAGGAGATAGCATACACAACAGAGCTATCATCAGGGCTGCTGGCATCTTCAAACCGATGCACCTCGTCAATTTTAAACTCCCTTGCCCCTAGCTCAAGCTGTAATTGCGGACATTCCAGACAATAGGGACGTAAGCTAAAGCCCTCCGTATAACCTCGCTTTCTTAAGTCATCGAGAGCCTCTACTACCGTGTCATAGTTGTACTTACTCATCTTTTTGGCTTTAGTCAATTTCTTTCCACATCGTGTCGTGTATCCTTTAAATGATAAGGCGCAGCTATGGGTCTGCGCCTTATCATGCTTAATGGTGGTGGCCTGTCTCCAGATATTTACCCTGGGGACCCACTCCCTCTATGTGTACGAGTTGCGCGCCATAGTGGCCTGCCATGGATACACAGTAGGCCGCAGCAGAAAGAACCAAGGCAACAACTACTATGCTCCAACGCCTACCTTTAAACAGGAACTGGTTCAGCAATTGGGATGCCAGGCCTATTCCACCAAGATAGATGGTCCAGTCGGCATAAAGATCATGCTGGTCTAGTACCAACTTGGCGTGCTCTGTAAGGCCGCTGGTGTGAGGATGTGCAAACTTTGTAACGTAATAGGCTGTACCGAAGCTTATTATGGTAGCTACAGTGGTAACCCAATCTAACTCCTTACGCAGGAACAGGATATTGCATAACTGCACGGCAGCAGCCACCAACAACAGTACGATGGGGAAGTGAACGAACAATGGGTGCTTATTAGGGAAATCGTCTGGCCTGGCATGTGCCGAAGCGGGTTCTTGTATGTGTACTGCATGTTCTTCGGGTACTGCACTTTGTACAGCAGGAGTGTCAGGTTTCTCCTGGTTCTCTTCCATTTTTTTGGCGGCCTTGCCATGCTTTTCGCCTCCATGTGCGTACAACAGCTGAATATTGGGTAAATGCAAAAGCAGCATTAACAGCGCTGCAATATAAATTTTATTCATTCTTTTAAAGTTTTAAATAAGTTGGCGGTAATGTTGAGGCGGTATGTTTTTGTGGTACCTACTAAAGCCCAACTATAAAACTGTTAGCACACGTGCTGCCCACGACTTTGCAAAGCAAGCCGGGGTTTGCCCACATAGGCACACTTTCAGTACTTGGCTAAGACTAAAGCAGTTTTATAGATTTATTGAGCAGGATTACATATCTATGGAACACACAATAAATGCTAATACAGGTTGTCAATTGGAAGGCGGCCTCCATTGTCCTGCCTCTTGTACATGTTAAGTGTCGTACCGGTAACTTCTTTGAACTGCCTCGATAGATGTTGCAGGCTCTTATAACCCAGTTTGGTTGCGATAACGCTCAGTGGTAACTCATCATAAGTTAGCAACTCTTTTATGTGTTCTACCTTCTGCAGTACAATGTACCGGCTTAGAGCTATCCCTTCCGATGCTTTGAAGGCAGTACTGATCGTAGAGTAATCTTTACCAAGCGCCTCTGCCAGATAGGTGGACAGATTAGTAGCAAGGGTTGAGACTTTACCACTGTATATCACATCAATAACAGCCACTTTGACAGCCTCTACAAGCTCTTCCCGTTTGTCGTGGAGCAGTTCGAACCCTTTGCGAGCCAGAGACGCTTCTATAGCGGTTTCGGCTACCTTATCGCTTTCATTGACGACAGCTTTTCCTAACTCCACCTCCAGCACTTGCAGGCCAAGGCTTTCAAGTTCATCTCGCACAACCATGATGCAGCGGGGACAAACCATGTTTTTAATTCGGAGCACCTTACAATGCAAACTCTCATTACTCATTTTACAAATAGCATGTGAAGTGGAGCCACTGTCTAAAGAGCGGCCCCCATTCCATTTAACTTACAAACTCGTTTGGCAGCTGGATCCCTACTGCAGCTAGGGAGAAACAATGCAGATTAGGAGGCACAGCGAACTGCCTGCACTAGCACTGGAAAGGCACAGCAATTCCAGCACTGCCACTTTACAGTAGCAGTTTGTACATCAAATAGTAAGAGAGTGCAGAAATATCCTTATATCAGATATTTTAGGAACAGGTGGATCAGGGGGGGCATGGGACACCGCTGTAATACGGCACTTGTATAGCAAGCTCAGAAGTGTTTGACACAGGCTTTCTATGAAAGAAAGCGGTGTCTTTGCAAGCGAAGGGGCCTCAAGGGACGTAGAAGATTTGACAAAAGGGCCGTATGCTTGATCTGAGCAGCAGTCAGTACTCTTATTAGACGGTGTGGGATGCTCATCATGATGGTGCTCGTGCCCTTTGTCATGGTGATCTGGAGAAGAGGTTTTCCCGTGGGTGTGGCTTTCCCCTTTATGCCCTGTACTGTGATGATGTGCCGGGGTGGAAGCAACAGGTTGAAGCCGTTGCGCTAGGTGCGGCAGGTTACAAACCAGCTGAACAAGGTACAGGTTCACAAAGACTGTCAGGAGGAACAGTCCTATAAAACGTATTTTCTTGTTATGTCTGGTTCTTTTCATGAAGTAAAGCCACTGTATTACAGTGTCTTATCTTAAGTGTAGCACAAATATATAAAAAAAATAATAAAGTACCGGTTTATCCTATAGTTTAGGAAGAACAGGCCTCAGGTGAGGCTGAACAACCGTGGGACAACATCCCTTACCCTATCCCCACATAGCTGACTAACATCACAGTTAGGCAAGGGTGAGCAAGCCGATAGATGAATTATTGCTTTAGGACTATACCATTAGGCATCCTGCCGACTGCAACTTCCTTTACCTTCGTGTAGGTTGCAGCATCCAGCACTGTTACCGTGTGAGCACCCTGATTGCTGACATAGGCCAGGCTTCTGTCTTGGCTAAAGGCAATGGCATGAGCATCGTTGCCGGTGGGCACCTCCGCCTTCTTAATCCAGGCACCGCCGTTACGCTGATAAATAACTACTTTACCGTTTGTCGCATCGCTCACCCACAGCTCACCCGATTTGTCTTGAAAGGCAACATAGCCTGGTTTAAAGCCAAGTGTAAGCGTCTCTGTTACTGTAGCACTGGACACATCTATAACGCTTACAGTCTGCGACGTCTCGTTGTCCACGTACATCTTACCGTTTGTGGCAGGCCATGCTCCTACTGGATCTTCCCCTACAGATAAGGTCGCTGTCACAGATTTTGTAGTGGGATCTATGACCGAAACCGTCGCTGCACCTGTGTTGGCCACAAAAGTCACCGCACCATCTACAGAGAAGGTGACCTCTGAGGGACTTTTACCTACAGCGATGGTGTTTTTTACTGACCAATCCGCAGTATTATAGACAACTACTGTCCCAGAGTTATCATCCGATTGTCCAATCCACAATTCAGTCCCATTCGCGTTGAAGGCGGCATTGTGAGGCATCTTCGGTAAATCTATTGTTTTAACCGCCGAGCCTGTTACAGCATCAACGATGATAACTTTAAAACTGCTGTTAGCTCCATGTCCCACACCGTGTCCACCGCTCAAGTCTGTAGAGGTGATAGCCACAGCCAGTTTCGTCTTGTCTGGGCTGAGCGAAATATGATGGGGCGCAACAGCATCCTTGAGCTTTATGGTCTCAATGACCTGATTATCGGGCAGCTTGACAACAGATATACTGTTGTCCTGCCCGTTCACCACAAAAGCCGCCGGGTAGTTTATGTTCAGGGGCATTTCCATCTCATCATGGTCCATCTCCTTGTTGCAGGCCCCGAGTCCGGCAACAAGTGCCAAACCCCAAATTATTGATTTATGCTTTTTCATAAGGATTTTGGTCTCTAGGGCTATATTTAGTTTATTGATTCTTCTGTGCTGCCGCACTTGAGCATCTGCTCGCCAAAATAGGGGTTTCGAATCTCCTGATTGGAGCTCAGCCAGTAAGCACCCTGGTTATTGTTGGCCATTGGGCAGTGCTGGTAGTAGAGCTTCTGATCGGTGGCACCAAAAGCTTTTGTAAGAGAGAACGTTGCCTCTGACAATAGTTCCAAACCTTCACGCTGTGCACCTATATCATTTGCCGCTGCGATTCTGGAGGCACTCTGCTTTACCTCTCCCAGTTTCTCCTGCGCAAATTCTTTCTGGTCGCCTTCCAGCGCAGCAAGGTCTATTTTTTCGGCTGCTGCTAGTACAGCTTCAGCCTCAGCCTTCGCTGTTTTCGCGCTGGAAGCAACCAGCGCATCTTTCAGCCTCAGGTAACTGTCTACCAAAGCTGCTACCTGGGCTTTCACAGGCTCCGCTACCGAGGTATAATCGGGTGTCTCTACCACTACCTTGGCAGCCATCTCACTGTGATTCATGCCGCTGTGGTCCATTTCTTCATGTTGGTCCTGAGCTGTGCCGGAAGCTTCCTGCTGTTTCTCAGCACAGGCCGTGAAGGAAAAGGTAACCAGTACGGCTCCGGCGAATGTCATTTTTCTAATTGGTGATAGCTTCATTTTAAAAGTAATTTAAGGTTAATAATTCATTTGGTTTACTGTTTCAAAGGCAACTAAAGCGCCTACGATAAGATAGATCGCCCACCTGAGCCACTTCTTATAAGGTTGTTTGTCCGGTTCCTCCGGCTCTGTCCTGCAGCAGTCTTTCATTGGTGTCAGTGGTTATGGCCTGCCATCGGGTCGCCTCCCTTCTTGAGCACAAACTCACTGTAGAGCAGGTAAGCTCCCGAGGTCACCACTTTGTCGTTTTCCCTGATCCCTGTAAGTATGGCTACGTTGTTAAAGCCTTCCTCCCCGAGCGTTACCATGCGTGCCTGAAAGGTCCCTTTTCCTGTCTGCACCCACACATGGCTGCCACTTTTATCACGGATAACGGCATCGGTGGGAACAGTCAGGATGGAATCTGTCTTACCCGAAAGTGTCACATTCGCCTGCATGCCCGGCAGGAACCGGCCCTCTGCATTTGGCAGCTCGGCACGCAGCACCGCCACCTGGCTTCCGGCCCTGAGCTCAGGGCTCAAGAACGTGACCTTGGCGGAAACAGGATCCTGGGAAAAGCCTTGTACCGACACTTGGACAGGGTCCCCTACCTGCACTTGGGCCACTTCCTGCGGATAGAGTTCGGCCTCCACCCAGATACCGCCCAGCTTACCCAACCTGTACAGAACGCTGCCTTCGGCTACATACTGTCCCTCGGCGGCGGCTACCTCCGTTATCACGCCTGAGCTTGGGGCCACGAAGGTCACGCGTGCATCCAGTTGCTGGGTACTGGCTAAGTTTCGGACCTGTGCCTCCGTCTGGCCATAGAGCAGGAGCTTCTTTTTGGCCGCTTCCAGGAAAGAGGCAAAGCGCGGATTCTCTTTTCCGAGCTCCTGATTTTGCTTCAGGGCCAGCAGGTACTCACGTTGCAGTGTCAGGATCTCCTCTGAATACAGCTCGTACAGCGGCTGACCTTTTCTGATGCTTTGCCCGGTCTCCTTGATGTAGAGCCGTTCGATACGGCCCGCGGCACGACTGCTGACGACATCTGTCTGTGTCTCGTCTAGCACGAGTTGCCCCGTTAAGATGGTGCTGCTGCCCACGTCGCCGTACTTCACGCGTTTCACCGCAATATTACCCAGCGCAATCTGGCTGTCGCTCAGCATCAGTTCCCCTTCATTCTTTCCAGACTGCGACACCGGCACCAGGTCCATGCCACAAATGGGGCAGGTGCCCGGCTCATTCTGCACGATCTGCGGGTGCATCGGACAGGTGTAAGTGATAGCCTCACCGTCAGCATGTGCCGCTTCCTCGTGACTGCAGGCTCCCAAAGTAATCACCAGGAAAGCCAGCAAGTAAAGGATATAGCTTCTTGTTTTTTTCATGGTGTATTTCTATTTATGTACTTTAATAAAACTTTCACTGTCCACCAGGAACTGCGCGTTGGCGGCAACAACATTCCCCTCCTGCAGCCCCTCCACTACCTGCACCTCTTTTCCTTCCGTGGTGCCGACGGTAACCGCCACAGGCTCGAACACGCCCTTTACTTTTCTGAAGGCCACAGACCTGGTGCCGATGTCCAGTACTGCGGTTTTAGGTACCCACAGGGCGGGAGGGGTGGTGTAGCTGGCACGGGCTGTTACCAACTGCCCCACCATCGCTAACTTCTGTTGCCCTGGCAGGTAAACCCGCACCTTGGCAAAGCTCTCGCCTTCCTCGTAGAAGGGCTGAAAGAAGTCCACCTTTGCCTCCAGGCGTTCATCTGGCAACTGTGGAAAAGTAATCTGCACTGGGGCTCCTTTTGCCAGCGCGCTCACCTCACCTGCAGGAACGTTGAACTCTGCCCACAATTGGTTAGGGTTGGCTACCCGCAGGAGCGGCTGCCCAGTGCTCACATACATGCCTTCTCTTAATTGGACGCCTTCAGTACCTGTAGTTGGCGTAGGAGAAGAACCAGCTGTTGCACCTGCACCACTGCCGCCCCCCATACTTCCCATGCCACCGCCTGTACTCGCCGCGGCTACACCCGCCAAGCTTGGTGTAGCTGTCGGGGCCGCTGTGTTCAGCCCGATTACGTAGCCATCATAAGGGCTGTAGAGAGCAAAAGTGTAACTCTCCTCTCCGGTACGGATGAGACGGTTAATCTGCGCATCGGTGGCACCCAGCAGGCGCAGCTTCTGCTTTGAACCTTCAATCAGTTGCTTGTCCTCCGGAGCCGACTCTACCAGGTACAGCAGTTCCTTCTGAGCCGTAATCAGCTCCGGACTGTAAATCTCCATTAGTTTCTGTCCTTTGCGAATGGGCTGAAAATTATACTTTACAAACAACTTTTCGATACGGCCGCCCACGCGGGCGGGAACGGTATACACCCGACGGGGATCATAGGTGATGATCCCCGCCATTTCCACAGTAGCCTGCACTGTTTTCTCCTGTGCTTTTGTAGTGGCCACCGAGGATACAACGGTAGTGTTTGTGGGCCTTAGCAGAAACGCCAGCTCCTCCGTTATTTCAACCTCTGTACCATGCCCTGACTTCGGTACCAGGTCCATGCCACAGATGGGGCAGGTGCCCGGCTCGTTCTGCACGATCTGCGGGTGCATCGGACAGGTATATTCTGTATCCCCTGCAGTATGCTCCGCCTCATCGTGACTGCAAGCCCCTAAGGTGAAAAGCATCAGGAGAGCCAACAGGCACAGGATGTTATTTCTCAATTTCTTTCTCATAATTTACAACCATTAAGTACAGTTCCTGCAGCCGGTTAAGGTATTCCATCTGCGCCATATTCAGCGCCTCCCAAGCATCGATCACCTCGGGTAGCTGCGCGCTGTTCTGCTCATAGGCCAGCATGGTCACATCGTAGTTTTTTTTCAGGGCGGGAATAATCTTGCTCCTATAACTTTCCGTCTGCTCCCGCATTGTATTCAGTTCCAGGGCCATATTTCGCACCATCCCCTGCGCCTCGTTTATGATAGATTCCCGCTCCCGCTGCATAGCCTCAATCTCCAGGTTCATTGCCTTCGTATTGGCTTTGTACATTTTAGAGGACCACGGCGCAATGGGAATGGACACCATGCCCATGGCTGTGAACTGCTGCGGCATCATGTTGTCGCGCGGGTACATGTGCTCAAAGCGAACACGGAAATCCGGCTTACGCTCCAGCTGCTCCAGTTCTACATTAAGCCGCATGGATTGAATGGTCCTGTCCAGCTGCCGCAGGTCGCTGCGGGCCGTTACCAGGCTGGTCGTATCCACAGCCAGCAGGGCAGGCTCGGGCATTAACACGGCAGTGTCAATGCGAAAACGCTGCTCTTTTGGTTGGTTCATCAGGATGTTGAGCTGCACGTTCTGCTGCTCAATCTGGCTGGCTGTCATCAGTTGCATATTTTCCACCTCGTGCAGCCTTGCCTCTGCTTTATAGATACTGCCCAGGCTTCCCTGGCTGTAGGGATAACGAACACGGGCTAGCTTGAGCATGTACTCCATGATACGCTTGCTGTCCTGCAGCACGTCCATCTTTCTTTCCAGCACTACCCAGCTGTAGTAGGCGGCTTTTGCCTGCGCGCGCAGCTGGTTAAACGTTACGTCCCTGCCGGCGTTCTCGATGGCCGCCCTGGATCTCATATAACTTTCTTTGGCGCGCTGCTTGGCAGGGTTCGGTATATCCTGCTCTGCCGACAGCATCAGCATGCCTTTGTCACGTCCTTCCATCACCTCTGTGCCCGGGTAAGGGTACATGAAAACGCCTCCTCCTACCATGGGTGCCATCCAGCTTTTAGCACCTTCGGCATAGGCATCCATGGCCCTGGCGCGGTAATTATATTCCTGCAGCATGGGGTTGGTACTGCTTATTCTTTGCAGTACGCTGTCAAGGTTCATGGTCTGTTGCTGGGCCAGTGCCGAAGCACTGGCCAGCAGCATCACAAACAACCAACTTAAATTCTTGTATTTCTTAATGCTTAACATCGTAGATTTCCAGTTTGCCGTGTTTCTTTAACTCATGTTCTTTCGTCATCTCAAAAACCACCGGCGTTACCAGCAGGATATGGATGGAAGAGGTGAACACTCCTCCGATCAGCGGGAGCACAATGGGCAGCATGATGTCCGAGCCCACACCCGTGGCCCAAAGCACAGGAACGAGGCCGAACAAGGATACTGACACCGTCATGATCTTCGGGCGAAGGCGTTTGGCGGCTCCCATGAATACATAATCCCGAATGTCCTGTTTGGTAATGGTGTCGGAAGAGTTGCCTTTGGTGGCCACCAGCTGTTGCATCGCCTCGTTGAGATACACGATCATCAGCATGCTAGTCTCCATTGCCAGGCCAAACAGGGCGATAAAGCCCACAGCTACGGCCACCGACAGGTTCACGCCGTAGAAGTATACGATGTACACGCCTCCAATCAGGGCAAAAGGGATGGTGCCCAGATTGATGAGAGCCTCCTTCATGGAATTAAAAGAGAAGTAGAGAATTACCAGAATAATGACCAGCACCAGCGGAATGATGATCTTTAGGGTATTGTTGGCACGCACCTGGTTCTCCCACTGTCCGCTCCACTCCAAATAGTAGCCCTCTGGTATGCCCGTTACCTCATTGTTTATTTTTTCGATGGCCTCCTCTACAGTACTTCCCAGG
This sequence comes from Pontibacter qinzhouensis, assembly GCF_008017455.1. Taxonomy (GTDB): domain Bacteria; phylum Bacteroidota; class Bacteroidia; order Cytophagales; family Hymenobacteraceae; genus Pontibacter; species Pontibacter qinzhouensis. The sequence goes on from NZ_VRTY01000039.1 coordinate 49,945, forward strand.
TCACGGTCGCGCACATTAAAGAGCACGGCCCCACGCAGCTGCGCATTCTCCGAATTGATCATCGGAGGTCCGTCTGTAAAGCGAATGTTTGCCACCGAAGACAAAGGAATGGTGCCGGCTGAAGAGGTTTGTATCGGGATGCGCTTGATGCGCTCCACACTGTTACGATACTCCTGCGCCAGGCGGACATTAATGGCGAAACGCTCGCGGCCCTCAATTGTGTTGCCGATAGGCGTGCCTCCCAGGGCTGACTCTACGATCATGTTTACATCGTCCACCGTCAGTCCATAACGGCCTAAGGCATCCCGGTTAATATCAATCTCAAGGTATTTACCACCTGTGATTGGCTCCACGTAGAGGTCTTTCACACCCGGCACCCCATTCAACGCCGTTCTCACCCGCTCGGATACTGCTGCAATAGAGTCCAGGTTTTGGCCGTACACTTTCACGCCTACGTCCGTGCGGATACCCGTGGCCAGCATGTTGATGCGATTGATGATAGGCTGGGTCCAGCCGTTTACCACGCCCGGTATCTGCAGCTTGGCATCCAGTTCCTGGATGATGTCCTGCTTGGTGATACCCTCGCGCCATTCCGACTCCGGCTTTAGCATAATGATTGTTTCGATCATGCTGATCGGCGAGTTATCAGTGGCGGTGGTGGCACGCCCAGCCTTGCCCAGCACACTTTCCACCTCGGGCACCGATTTGATGATCTTATCCTGTACCTGCAGGATGCGCTTGGCCTCTGCATTGGAAATATCCGGCAGCGTGACAGGCATGAAAAGAATGGAGCCCTCATCCAGCGGCGGCATGAACTCTGTACCCAGGCTCAGCAGCATGGGTATAGAGACAGCCAAGGCCAGAATGTTGACGCCTAGTGTCGTTTTACGCCACTTCAGGCACCACTTCAATATGGGGCCATAGACCTTCTCCAGTCCTCTGTTGATCGGATTAGCGCTCTCCTCCTTAAACTTTCCCTTAAGGAAAAAAGAGATGAGGACGGGCGTAAGTGTGATGGCCACCACGGCATCTACTATCAATATAAAGGTTTTTGTCCAGGCCAGCGGTCCGAAGAGCTTGCCTTCCTGCCCGGTAAGCAGGAAAACAGGCAGGAAAGAAGTGATGATAATCACAGTGCTCCAGAACACGCTGGGGCCTACCTGCCTACTGGACTTTTCTATTATCTTGATTCTACCTTCTTCTGTCAATTTCATCTTTATTCATTTAATGAATTTACTCTTCCTCTATCCACTGTTTGCCTTTCTGTGCATCGGCCAGGTGCCGGTAGGCGTTCTCCACCATCACGATGGCATCATCCACAATCACACCGATGGACAGGGCAATGCCAGTTAGCGACATGATGTTGGAGGAGATTCCGAAGGCGTTGAGCAGGATAAAGCCAATGGCAACGGACAGCGGCAACTGAATCATGATGACTAGGGCGCTGCGCCAGTGAAAGAGGAAAAGAAGCACTACTACGGAGGCCACAATCATCTCCTCAATCAAGGTGTTTCTAACAGAGTCTACACTTTCGTTGATGAGCCCACTACGGTCGTAGACGATGCTGAACTTCACACCTTCGGGTAACCCCTTGGCTACCTCCTCCATCTTCACCTTCACGTTTTCAATGACCTCGGCAGCGTTCTCGCCGTAGCGCATCACCACAATGCCACCGACCGCCTCACCTGTTCCGTTCACATCGAATATACCCAGGCGGCTCTCGCCTGTCATCTGCACGGTGGCCACATCCTTCACCCGAACGGGTATGGTGTTGTTGGTAGCAACTGGAATGTTCTCTATCTCTTCAGCAGATTCTAGATATCCGGTTGTTTTAATGATGTAGCCAATATCGGAGAGTTCGAACTTGCGGCCACCCGCCTCGTTGTTGTTGGCCCGCACTGCCTGAATCACCTGCGGGACGGAGAGTTTGTAATAAGTAAGTTTGTTGGGGTCAAGCGTGAGCTGGTACTGCTTTTGAAAACCTCCGAATGAGGCCACCTCACTCACGCCATTCACATTCTGCAGCGCGAACTTCACATACCAGTCCTGCACAGCGCGCTGCTCACCTAAGTCCATGCCGGGGGCATCCAGCGTGTACCAGAGGATGTGGCCGACACCCGTGCCGTCAGGGCCGAGGGTAGGCGTTGCATCTTCAGGCAGCATGTTGCCGACAGAGTTTAGGCGCTCCAGTACCCGCGTGCGTGCCCAGTACACGTCCGTCTCATCCTCAAAGATGATGTAGATAAAGCTCATGCCGAACATGGAGGTGCCACGTACATACTTCACCTCGGGCAGGCCCTGCAGGTTGGTGACGAGGGGGTAGGTGATCTGGTCTTCCACGAGCTGCGGGCTTCGGCCCATCCACTCGGTAAAGACGATGACCTGGTTTTCAGACAAATCAGGAATGGCATCCACCTTATTTGTCTGCACGGAATAAACGCCCCAGCCAAACAATGCCGCCGCTATGAGCAGCACCATCACACGGTTGCGGAGCGAAAAGGAGATTAACTTCTCGATCATGGGAATAAATGAATAACCTTAGGGAATAACTGTCAGCCATGGGAATGGCTAATACGGAAACAGTGCCGGATAAAAAGGCGGCATACGGCCAACGCAGTGTAACAGGTTCATACACCTGCAACACATTTAAAGCGGCACCTGACAGCCAGTAAGGTTATATAAGAAAGGACTGCACCAGAACAGGTATGTCCCGTGCAATAGGAGGGGAAGTGTAAAGCGCATAAGCAGGCTTGAGTCCTTCCTGCACTGCAAAAAGCTGCAGTATTACCACTTTCACAGCGGCAATGAATTTAACATCCAGTGTTTTGCTGAGTGCAAGCGCCTTTGTGTCAGTGGCTACATCCAGGCGCTCAACTACCAGTTTGTGATCTTCACAGCAACTGCCTTGAGGAGATTTTTCTTTCCCTGGAGCATGGCAGGGAGGCAGTGCCTCTTTCTTCTGCTCCATCGAACACTCACTTGCCTCTCCATAAAAGCTCACATCGCTTATTTCCCCGGCACAAGCATGCACCCCCACTGAGACGCCTGTCGAGGAGACAAACACCAGCAGCGTAAGGGTTAGCAATATGATCCGGCGGAAAAGTTTCACGTCTTGAGATATTTACGAATACAAAGGTACAACGGGAGAAGCAAGGTCTATTACATAATTAATGAAAACTTTTATATATTTTTTGTGCAGGTCTACTAGTAGGACAATTCTGCTGCACGCAAAGCCTGGTATTCCATAAGCCTGAAAGGAGGTGTCAGCCTGCCTTGAACATTAGCAAACGATTTGCAGTCCTGTTTTGTTAAGACAATAAGACAAAAGACGTTGTCATAGTTCATGTAAGGCCGTTATGGCATAAAGGAAAGTTGTTTTTGATATCTAATTTCATTAGTGTCCAAACGTTGCTTTTTAAAATCGCCTTAAGTTGCTGTATTTAAGATAGTTAAATACTG